>CAZMSR010000007.1:0-40371 GCA_964569045.1 uncultured Gammaproteobacteria bacterium
TAGATTTTGACAACTTTTTTCTTAAATTGCTTCGCAATTTTTGGACAGTCTGACACCCTCGTCTTTTTGGCTTCACGCCTCCGCTAAGCGTCAATTTTGTCAGAGTGTGACGGGATTTGGTTACCCGCTTGTTTGTTAAACTGCCGGGCGCACGTTTTTTTGAGAATATTTCTTAAGAAATATTTCCACCTTGGCTTTGCCTATATTGGGACAAACTTCCAGTCTTAATCTTCTGATTTCAGCTAGTAGTTTTGGGTGAATTTTCATCTCATTATTATTCTTTCTAGCTTGACTTCCCGGATTCAAACTTTCAATTTTACTGCCTGATTCTTTAAATATTTTCCACCAGTTGTATAATATTGAGCGTTTGGCTCCAAAGGCTTCAGTTGTGGCCTTGAGGCCATATTCTCTCCAAAATAGGAGTATTTTGTGCCTTTGCTTTGCTGTCTTAGTGATCATATAATTTTGCTTATAAGCGTAATTATATAATCTAACAAATCCCTTCACTCCACGATACTTACTCTGTATTTGCATATATATTATTCTACCTCAGAGTCCAATATGTGGGTGAACTTATTCACTCATTCACTCATAGAAATTGCAAATTTAAGTATTTATCGTCAAGCTCTGAAAACTAGAATATCGCTGTAATTCCACTAATTCTTCCTTAAGAATCTTCCATCTAACGGTTCTGAACGCGTTCCATAAGGGGAGCAAGTCTGAAAAAGTGCATTTATTGGGTACTTTTTCTATTATTGAATATGGCATTTTAAAGCTAACTTTAGCTATTTCGTTATTTTCAATTTTACAGTTCCAAAGTAAATTATTTAATAATCCTTGTTTTTTATTTTCATCAGCCTGGCAAGCATTATATTAAAATAAAAAAACCAGCCACGTGAGCAACTGGTAATATTATTAATTGCTGTATTTTTTAATGATCTATTTTTTTAAGAATTTTTTGAACACCTTCAGTATTTTGCAGCCCACATAAAAGAAACCCTTGATATTCATGGCATTGGCAATTCTGCAAAAATTTTAATTGCAATTTAGTCTCAACACCAACAGCGACTACTCTTACTTCTAGTTCATTAGCCATTGCTATAATTGCTTTTATTGTTAATTCTGCATTTCTACAATGACCAATTTTTTGTATAAGTGATATATCTATTTTTAAACCTTTTGGGGAAATATTAGTAAAATCTTGCACAGAAGAGAATCCGGTCCCATAATTATCAATTGACACACTAAACTGCCTCTTTTTTAGCTCTTCAATTACATTTTCTACCGGTACACTTTCTTCTTGCACAATTGCGCGTTCTATTAAATCAAATTTAATTAGATTAGAGCTTAATTGACTCATTTTAACAACATCATCAATAATATTTACAATATCTTTATCTTTAATTTGTTTAACAGATAAATTACAATCAACAGGTAATGGATTTAAGCCAGCAGCTTTCCATTCAGTAATCTGCTCAGATATCATACTTATCACTAAATACCCTAAAGAAATAATCAATCCAGACTCTTCTGCAATTTTTAATAATTCATTTGTATTTATGCTTGGGGTATTGCCATTAGCATCTCCCCAACGAACCAAAGCCTCAAAACCAATAATTTCATTATTTTTAACCCTTGCCTTTGGTAAATACTCTAAATAAATTTTATCACTTTTATCTTCAATGGCTTGAGCTAATTCTTTTCTAAATCTTTTATTACGCGATAAAACTCCCTGAATATGATCATCAAAAAATCTAAATCCATTCCTACCCATTCTTTTAACCATATACATTGCTTGATCAGCTCTAGAAATCAGATCATCAACCAACAATCCATCACAAGGGAATATACTTATGCCAATACTACAACCAATGCTACATAAATATTGCTCAATATAAAATTCAACACTCAATTCTGTTACTATTTTATTAGCAATAAACGCAGCCTCAGATGGCCTATTTATCTCATGAAGAATAACAGCAAATTCATCTCCTCCAAGCCTTGATACTGTATCGGTCTTTCTTACACAAGATTCTATTTTTTTAGCAACAGCAATAAGCAATTGATCACCAATTTTATGACCGTAAGTATCATTAACTTGCTTAAATTTATCTAGATCTATCATTAATACCGCCATTAATACATTACATTTTTTCTCACTATTATTAGTTGCACAGAAACTATTATTTTTTTCACTGCAAAGACCGGCACTATGATGCAAATAACTATGTCTACTAATAGAATTCATTGCTGTTCCAATTCTATCATTAAACAAAACCCTATTTGCCAAACCTGTTAGTTCGTCTGTGTGGGCAATCACCCTAATTCTTTCTTCAGCTTGTATTCTATGCTTAATTTCTTTTTTCAATTTACGTTGTGATCGTTTTAACTTACAAGTCCTTTCTTTTACCTTTCTATCCAAATTACATTGCAAAGCATATGTTCTTAAGCTAGAGATTACTGTAGTAAAAATTTGTTCAGCCAAAATTGGCTTAGAATTATAACCATCAATATCATATTCAAAAATTACTTCTCTTTCCGGTGCTTGATCTGGCTGACCGGTATGGATTATAATACGAACAAGCTTATTTTTTAATTTTTGTCGAATATACTTAATTACGCCAAACCCAGCATCATCTTGCTCCATTACAACATCTAATAAAATAACAGCAATATCATCATTTTTACTTATAATAACTTTGGCTTCTTCCCCACTATAGGCACTAATCACTTTTAATTGTTTATGTTCATATTCTATTGTATTAAGTACCATTTGTGTTGACTCATGGACCACTCTTTCATCGTCAACAATTAAAATTTTCCAAAAATCACCACAATCTTTTAAGTTATCATCAACCACATCATCAGCAAAAAAGATTAAATCTTGATCCACTGAACTATTCATGCCGCAGCCTCCGGTTTTAAAAAGAACAATAAACAAAAGTGAACAATCACAAGCTAAGGTTATTTTCCCAGCAAGTAATTAGAGTATAACAAATAAAAAAAAAGTGTCAAAACTTGTTAACACTCCTCTACTATAGCCTTTTGCCTAGGGATAAGAATTAAAAAAATAACTCCTTCTTGTTTATGACTTTTGCATTCAATACTTCCATCAAAAACTTCAGTTATAATATTGTAAACAAGGTGCATACCTAAACCAATTCCGCCTTTATTACGCCCGGTTGTAAAAAAGGGATCAAATATTTTTTTAATAATATCGTCTTTTATACCAACCCCATTATCACAATAACGCAATAATAAACCACAGGCCTCTTCTTTTAATTCAATTTTAATTAATCCTTGTTTTTTACCATCAAAAGCATATCTTAAAGAATTGCTTATTAAATTAATAAAAACTTGATCAAATAACCATGGATAACTATCAAGCTCTATGTCATCTTGGCAAATTATTTCTACTTGATGGTTTCCTTGCTTAATTTTAGAACCAAAAATATTCACAACTTTTTGAAGATTATCCTTAAAATTAAACTTCCTACGTTTTGTAAACATATGGTCAACAGAAACTTGCTTAAAACTCTGAACTAATTCTGATGCTTTTAAAAGAGTGTCTACAAGTATTGTACTTACTTTAGAAGCATCAGAAAAATATTTTTTCAAATCAGTTTTTTTTAACCTATTATTGTCAAATTTTTCAATAATAACAAAGGTGATATGCTGAAAATGTGAAGCAGCTGTTACGCTAGCTCCAATTGGAGTATTTAACTCATGAGCCATACCACTAACAAGTCGACCCAAGGAAGCCATTTTTTCTGACCTCACTAACTGTTTTTGTCTATCTTCTAAATTTATTATTGTCTTTTTTAAAGATGTAGTTTTTTCTTTAACTAAATACTCCATTTCTTCGCTGTATTTTTTTAATAATTCTCTTGCTGATTCTAATGCTTGGGCAAGTAAATTAAGTTCATCACTTCCTTCTAAATTTATTTGAGTGTGCCAATTTTGATTACCCAAACTCCTTGCTTGTTTAGCAAGCTCTGATAGACGTCTTGTTACTACTCTATTGACTAAAATAATAACAGTTAATATTTTAAAAAAAACAACAACCAATGCTAAAAATATCATATTTCTTACATGATTTGATATAATCAAATTCATGCCATGCATAAGCACTTTAATTTTAACCACCCCAATAACCTCATCATCTGGCTCAACAACTACATTTTGAGAATATGCCACGTGCATATCACTTTCTTTAGATAAATCTACTATACCTTGTATTCTATCAACTCCATATGGCTTAATTGATAAATAAACTAAATCATCATCAACTAAAACTAAAGACTCTGCCAATGATTGCAATGCAGGGTCATCATGATACAATATTGGCCCAATAGCTGCTTTTGATATAGAATGCACAACAATCTTATATTGTTTTTTAACAATATTCATTAATTGATTTTTGTCAATATAAAATTGATAACAAGAAAAAACAACAGTAATAACAATAGTAACTATAGATGATCCGGTTATCAATTTCACATCTAATCGATTCTTTAAGCTCACACTATTTCCATATTCAGCCATTTTACTCTCCTTATATGCAAGATTCAAATAAACTTACTTGCTGCATTGCTCTTTCAACATATTCATACTCCTTATGGCTTGCACTAAAAAAACCTTTTATCCCTAAATTTTTAAATGCTTTACTATCTTTAAGATCTAGCATGATTCGTCTTAAAGCATTAAATATCTCACTTTGAAGTCCGGCCCTAACTAACCACGGCTTTGTCACATTATCAAATGAATGCAAAATTCTTACTAATCCTTTTTTATTATTTTTTCTAAAAGCACTTTCCTTTAAAGCACCGGCATCATACATTCCTCTTTCTACTGCTCGAAAAACATTTCCATGTCTACCTAAATAACTAAATGCCCTTAAGCTACGAGCACAGATCCCGGCGTTCATTAACTCAACTTGAGATAAATAGCGCCCAATAGTTGAAATTTCACTTCCAAAAGCAAATTTTACTCTATGAAGATCAGACAAAGCTTTATAATGACTATTAGCTCTTACAATAATTAAACCATTAAAGCGTCTTTTTCCTTTTTTATTTTCCATTGCTAATAATCTTAAATTTGGATTTTTTTGTTTAGCTAACACATAAGAAGCCGGGCCCAGTCTACCAAAATCAATCTCACCTTTTACAAAAGTATCAATTGTTTTTTTATATCCATGAATGACTCTAAAACTAATAGAAACTTTTTTACCAAGCTCTTTGCTTAATTCTTTCTCTAAAACTCGAGTTATTGGTCTCATTTTTAAAAACATAGAATCATAATTATCAGAGGCATTAACACCAAACCTAAGATTAATCACTTTCATACCTGCTTCAACAAAATTAGGGGAAACAAATATTAAAGAAACAATAGCCAAGACATTGATCACTGGTCATTCTCCATTCGTATGAATTAATTTTCAAGGAACATGCAAAAATCTTTACTTTTAAAGATTTTTTAATTATATATAAGAAATTAATAACTTGCAATTTTTTCTTAAAGTAACACTATTATTATATCATCGATAATAAATTATACAAAAAATAATAAAAAAAATTGTTAAAAACTATACCAAAAAATAAAAACAATCTATTATAAACTTTTAGTTAGCACATCATTAAAATTAACTCCAAATATTTAAAAATACTCCAATATAATGAACAACCACATAAAGAAAAAATAAATAACCAAGAACACTAACAATAAATATTAAAGCAATTGTGTTTATTATTTCATTTCGTCGTCTTTTAGCTTCATTTATAGAACAAATATTTTTATTACGTCTTAAGTAATAAAAAATAGAGACACCCAATGTTAATAATCCGACACCTCTAAACACCCACCTGTAATTTTCATAAAAATTATCAGCCAGTGAAGCCGCTAAGCTAATAGTACTTAAACCTAATGCAACCAAAATAACTGGCCCTAAACAACATAATGATGCAAAAAAAATCGGTAAAGATGAAATTTTTAATATTTCTTTTATTTTCATAATTATATTTTACATAAATATGCAAACATAAATAAATTAAAGTAAACCTTCAGAGTTAACTACAACCATATTTTCGCCTTCCAGGACATCATATAAAAAAACATCTGTCATGCTTTTTCTGTATTTAAATTCTCGCTCACTCATGCAAGTATAATTAACTTCTTTACCCAGCTCTTTTTCATAAGTTTTTAAAACTTTTAAAAACTTATGTTTATTTATCTCTCCAACAATCAAAATATCAATCGGAGCATCTAAATTATTTATAAAAACTCCTGATAAAATTAAAACTTTTATATCTCCCGCCTTCTTAATATCGTCAATGAAATCATGCTTATATAAAACATGCGACTTTACTATTAAAGCTTTTATTTCTTCGAATAACGGGAAGCTATGGTCTGTTTTAAAATATTTTTTATCTTGCACGCCTCTTTTCTTTTTTACTACTCTCTCTTTATCTTGCTCAGAATCTTTCTCCTTAGAGACCTCTGAAAGAAGTAACCCAAACTTCTCCAAGTTATCTAATTCTCGCCGAACAGAATTAATTTGCAGCCCCAAATCTCTAGCTATTTGACGCACATAAAATTTTTCATTGCAATTAATTAAAAAAAGCTTTAGAAGTTTTACTCTTGCCTGTGAACCGAATAATTTTGATAACATTTTTTGTATAATTTTAAAAATAAACTCTTGCATTTTCTGCTATTATAGCATAAATAAACAGCTGAACTGCAGGCTCTTAACATTATTACTTTTTTAGCGTATAATATAATTAGTTTCAAGTCAAAGTGTGAATATTAATTTTTATTACTTCAAATAATAATTTTGTTCGAGTTATGCATTATAAATTATCACCATTAATATTAACTCCGGGTCAAGCCTCTGGATTTATCTCTGAAGTTTATGTTACTCAACCGGACTCTAGAAAGGAACTAGCAGCTGGCCGAGTGTTTGTAATAATTGAAGTTGAATCAAAAAGTCCGGAAGACTTGAAAATTGTTAATTTTATTATTGAAAACTTTTGTGATAATTATTATCATAATGACAAGATCTTCTTACGAGAAAAATCTAAAACCATAAAAATAGAACATATTTTCGAATCTGCTCTTGCATCAACTAATAAAAAATTACTTGAATTTCTGCATTCAGAAAAAATTAAATTTACACCGGAATTAATAAATGCAACAATTGGAGTAATCTTTGAAAGTGATATTCATTTTGCTTCAATTGGCAATAACAAAGCACTTCTTGTGTATTATGATAAAAAAGAAAACTCACATAAAATTGCTGATGTAATTAATCATGCTAAAGACAACAAAGACGGCAAGTCTCATATCAACGTTGCAAAATTATTTTCAAGTGTAATAAGTGGGAAAATACCAAAAAATGGATATTTTATCTTTTCCAACGAAGCTCTTCCAGAATATTTATCTAGCTCTCAACTCATTAAAATAATCACCACTCTTCCGCCAATTTCAGCTTCTGAGCAAATCAAAAAAACTCTTACCAATATAAATAACTATATTCCTTTTTTAGGTTTAATTATAAAAAATACTATTGGAATACCTAATGACAATATAGCAGCTGAACAAATCAATAACACAAATACTAAATTAAGCCCAACATACATTAAAAAAACTGAGGAATCGACTGAAGAAGTGCTTTCAGCAAAAGGATTTATTAATGTAAGTAAATTTAAAAATTTATTAAAAAATCTATTACTTAACTTAAAAGGTTTTGTTTTTAATAGAAAAACCGCCTCTCCTAAATTACTTCAACTTAAAGATAGAATTTTTTTTAAAAAAAGATCAACTCAATTCTCGTTTAGCAAACTCAAAACACTAGCAACTGATATTACATCACTTATAGTTCAATTCTGTAAATCCATAAACAAATCAACAAAAAAAGCTCTGTTAAAAAATAAAGCAAACAATACGAATACATCAACACTTCATGTAAAATCACTAGAAAGTTATGCTAAAACAAGCAATAAATCAAGAGTTAGATCTCTACTAAAACAAATACCTAAAAAATTTCTTATAATTAACAGAAAAATTCTTGTATTCGCATTAATAGTGGTAACATGTATTAGCTTATTAATTATTAATATTTTAAATATAAGTGAAAACAATAATGAAGTAATTGCTGAAAGAGATAATACTGAAATAATAAATAAAATTACTCAAAAACAAAATCAAGTTGAGGCAAACTTGTTATATAACAATGAAAATAATGCTAAAAATATACTTAAAGATATTGCCGGACTTTTAGCAAAATTACCAAAAGAAACAGATGCAGAAAAAGCAAAGCATGAAAATCTTTCGATTATATATAGTACGCAATTAGATAAAATAAGGCATGCAAAAGAAATTGATTCAGCAAAACTTATAACTAATTTTTCAGAGATTAATGCAAAGGCAGACCCAATAAACATTATATTATCAAATAGTACAATATATGTCGGAGATTCAAGAGAAAAAACTATCTACACATTAGATTTAAAAAATAATTTAGCTACAGCAGTCCTAAGCACAAAAGAATCAATTGACGGACTTAAACATCCAATCAAAAATGAAAATAACGGAGACATCTACTATTTAAACAATACAGACAACTTAGTTAAGTTATCCCCAAAAACAGACACAATAACGACTATTCCAATTAATTTCAAAGGGATAGATTTTAGCTCAATTCGTGGAGGAGCAGGTTTTGGGTCAAGAATTTATTATATTAGCAGGATCAACAACCAAATATATCGCTTTAACCCATCAAGAAAAGGATTTTCATCTCACACCACATGGATTAAAGAAAATGAACTAGATGTAACAAAAGCAATTGATATGGAAATTGATGGCCATATATATGTTTTAAAAGCAAACGGTGAAATACTTAAAATGCTTCGAGGAAAGAGTGAAGACTTCATTCTTGACAAAATTGAGCCGGAACTAAAAATGGCTACTAAATTTTATGTATCTTCTGAACTTAATTTTATTTACATTCTAGATCCACTTCAAAAAAGATTAGTGGTATTTAACAAAGATGGAAAATTCATTGTTCAATATACATCAAACAACTTTAATAATTTAAAAGATTTTGTTGTTGATGAAAAAAATAAAATACTCTACTTCCTTGATAAAAGCTCAATATATAAAATTAGTGCTACTCATCTATAAATCAAAAAAGACTCGATTAATTGTGATTGAGTCTTTTTTGATTTATTGCATTTAAAATACTACTACTTAAGCGCTACTTTTGCACCAGCTTCCTCTAATTGCTTTTTTATTTCTTCTGCTTCCTCTTTCTTAACACCTTCTTTAACTATTTTTGGAGCTGCATCCACCAAATCTTTAGCATCTTTAAGACCCATCTCAGTAATAGCACGCACTGCTTTAATTACTGCTATTTTAGTTGAACCAGCTTCTGTTAGCTCAATATCAAAGCTACTTTTCTCTTCCTGGGCTGGAGTGTCTCCGCCAACAGCAGGACCACCAGACACCATCATTGCAGGTGCGGCTGCTGAAACGCCAAATTTCTTTTCTAATATTTTAACAAGTTCAGCCAGATCTAATACACTCATTTTTTCTATCTCGCCTACTAAAGATTGAAATTTCTCAGGCACCTCAACCTCTTGAGTGCTAGTATCTTCTTGACTTACTTCAGGTGCTGAAGCAGTAACTTCTTCTTGTTTTTGTTCATCTGCCATATTTTTTTCCGCATGTAATTATATTGCAAATTACACGCAATATTAATTAATTATTCTTTATTATTCTAAATTATTCAGCTTTCTTTTTCTGAATAGCATTTAACACATACATCAAATTCCTAAAATTGCCTGCTAAAACATTAACAAAACCATTAACTGGCGCGTTAATAGATCCTACAATTTTAGCGTATAGCTCTTGCTTGCTAGGTAATTTAGCTAATTCTATAACTTTAGCTGAATCAATAAATCTTTTTTCTAATATACCACCAACAAAACTCATTTTATCCGGTGAAACTTTTATAAATTTTGCAATAATCTTAGCTGGCGCTACTTCATCCTCGTAACCTAAAACTGCTGCTATTTTACCCTTATTGTCACTAAAATCTACCTCTTTGAAATCATTGTTTTTAAGCGAAACGTTTAAAAGCGTTTTTTTTGATGTAATGTATTCTGAATTTTCATTTCGTAATTCATTTCTAATAACTTCATTCTCTGACACTGTTAATTTATCAAAAGTCACAAAAACCATTGATTTAGAATCTTTTATCTTACTATTTAAGTTATTAATAATAACTTTTTTCTGTTCTTTTGTTTTTGCCATATTTATAAGGGGTTGTATTTCCCTTTAAATAAAAAATCTGCGATTCGCAAACCACAGAGTAAAATACCTCGACCTAAAATTAAGTTTATTAAAACCTAATGATAATTTACCTCGACAGATCTTACATGCTTTAAACAATGTCTGTTGTCTATGGCTACATGAATATTTTATCTTATTTCAAATTTTTGTCAAGCAAAAATTCTGCATCATTTAGATCCTGTCAAAATAACTTTGTAAAATCAACATAGCCGATACAGAATCTTCTTTTTTACTATACTTAAGCTCTCTAATCAAAACTAAAGCTTGTTTTGTGGTTAAACGCTCATCAATTAACTCAACTCCTACATGCTTTTTTAATCTTTGATAAAATTGAATATATTCTGCTAGACAATCTTTGTTGGTTCCGCACATTTTAATCGGATTTCCAAGCACTACTTTATTAATTTTTTCTTTTTTTATTATATTAATTAGCTCATTGAATTTTGATATAATATTAAAAGGGCTGGCAATTTTTAACTCATCATCACCAATTGCTAACCCAATTTTGGATTTTCCCCAATCAATACCTAAATACTTCATTTTTTACTTTGTTATAATTAAAAAACTATTTTCTGTAACTGCAATAGTATGCTCAAATTGAGCAGCTAAACTACCATCGCGAGTTATTACACTAAAACCATCTCTTAATGTGTCGACTTCATAACCTCCAATATTAACCATTGGCTCAAGAGCTAAAACCATACCTTTTTTTAAAATAATATCATTATTCAATACCTCTTTATTTATATAATTAAAAATTTGAGGCTCCTCATGCACCTTGTATCCAACTCCATGACCAACCAAATCTCGCACAACTGAATATCCATAACCCTCTACGTGATCTTGAACAGCTCTACTAACTTCACTCAAGTGATTACCTGGTCTTATTTGATTTATTCCTTTAAATAAAGCGTTCTTAGTAACTCTTAGTAGCTTTTTAGCATCATTACCAACAGATCCAACACCAACCGTAATAGCTGTATCTGTAAATAAACCTCGATACTTCATGCCAACATCAATTCCTATAATATCTCCTGATTTTAATTTACGAGAAGGTATTGCTGGAGCATGAACTACTTCTTGATTAATAGAGGTGCAAAGCGCTGTTGGAAAGGGTTTGCCTTTTCCTCCTGGTTGATAATTTTTAAACGAAGGAATTCCACCCATTTTTGCTATTAGCTTACAAGCAAGATCTTCTAAATACATAGTACTTACACCAGGTTCAACACAACACTCTAACTTTCTTAAAATATCACCCAAAATGGCTCCACCCTCTCTTAATATTAATATTTCATTATCTGTTTTTATACTTATCATAAAATATTATTATTTATATATGTTTGTGTAATTTAAAACAAGTCAATATAAAATACCAAAATCTATTTATAAACCTAATTTTTTTAAATTTTGCTCAATATCTTTTTCAACATCTTCAATAACTCTTTCACCATTAATAGTAATTAATGCTTTTTTCTTACTCCAATATTTTTCTAATACTTGCAATTCTTTTTCAAAAATCTTAATTCTTTCTTTAATAACATTAAGATTATCATCAGCACGAATAAAAAGCTTTTGCTTGCATGCATCACAAACACTATCTTTTTTAGATGGATTAAATATAGTATGGTAAGTTGCTCCACATTTACAAGATCGCCTACCACCCAAACGTCTTTTAATCTCTTTGGCACTAATTTTTAAACAAATCGCATACACCTTATCATTTTTATTTTGCAAAGATTCTAATCTCTTATCCAACAATACTACTTGTTCTTTATTTCTTGGATAACCATCAATTATTATTTTTTGATTTTCATCAACTTCTTTTAATTGTTCATCAATTATTCCTTCGATAATCGTATCTGGAACTAATCTACCTTTATCCAAGTACTTACCGACTCTAACTCCTAAGCTTGTTTTTTTACTTTTTTCTTTTCTTAATAATTCACCAATAGATAATACAATAAATCTCTGTTTTGAGGCCAATAATTTTATTTGTGTACCTTTGCCGGCAGCCGGAGATCCAAAAAAAAATAAAAAGAATTTCATTAATTTATATTTATTTATTACCTGTTTATTATACCTAACATTATCCAATTTTAAAAGCCCCTTATAAGGACTTTTTTGCATAATATATTCAACTTAATAGATACGAAAATCAAATTGTAACATCAATTACTTAACCAACTCCATCGTATTCTCTCATAGTTAACTGTGCATCTATTTGCTTTACAATATCTAAAACAACCGAAACTACAATTAACAAGCTAGTCCCACCAATAACCAAAAACTGAGCACCTGTAACAAAAAATCGAATCACAAGTGGCATAACTGCAATAAATGATAAAAATAATGCACCTACCAAAACAATTCTATGTGAAATTTTTGATAAATATTCTGCTGTTTCGTTGCCAGGCCTTATGCCGGGTATAAAGCCACCTTGTTTTTGTAAATTCTCAGCTATTCTATCTGGATGAAAAACAACTTCTGTGTAAAAAAACGTAAAACCAAATACTAATAAAAAGTATAAAGCACCGTAAAACAAATCTTTTTGAAAAATTTCAATGACCCAAGTAGCTGCGTTAGCTACCCAAGCTGTCTGAGCATTAATAAAAAATTGCGCTATCATAGAAGGGAATATTATTATAGAAATTGCAAATATAATTGGTATAACACCTGCCATATTAACTCTGAGCGGTAAGTGAGTATTCACTCCGCCATATGTTCTTCCCGCTCTCACTTGCCTAGCATATTGCACCGGGATATTGCGCTGACCTTCAGTAATAAAAACAACGCCTGCAATTGTCAAAATCGCCAAAATCAAAAATCCAATCATCATAAATAATTTAGTTTGATCAAATGTTACAATTGCTTGCTGGATAATTTGAGGCAATGATGAAATTATACCAGCAAAAATCATAATAGATATACCATTCCCAATCTTTTTCTCTGTAATCAACTCACCAATCCACATCAAAAACATTGTTCCGGCTGTAATAGTTACTATAATTGAAATCATATCAAAGCCACTGAGATCACCTAAAATATTATATTGAGATCTTTGTAACAATGTAATCATTCCAAAAGCCTGAATAGCAGCAAATGGGACAGTTGCCCAACGAGTCCACATATTAATCTTTTGTCTACCGGAATCATCTTTTTGCATCTCTTCCATTTTTGGAACAATCATTCCCAAAAGCTGAAATATAATAGAAGCCGTAATATATGGCGCTACCCCCATCATAACAATTGAAAAATTCTGCATTACACCCCCTGAAAACATATTAAGTAAACCAAGAATTTGATTAGACGCAAAAAAATCTCGTAAACTAGTAGTGTCTACACCGGGGATAGGTATATGAGCAGCCATTCTAAAAATAACAAGCATCAATAACACAAACATAATCTTATTCCGCAACTCATCAATTTTCCAAATTTGCTCAATTTTATTAAAAAACATTTATATATTTATCTTTAGTCGACTTTTTAATTAAATCTAAAATTAGCTAATAAGTTTTTGAACAGACTTACTAAGCTTTACACCGTCAAATTTAATACCTTTAAGCTTTAAGTCTCCCTTTAAAATAACTTTAATATTTTTTCCAATTTTTACTAAACCAGCTTTTTTAATTGCTACAGGATTAATAACATCATTATCTTTAAAACAATTACTAATATCCCCGGCATATATTACTTGACACTTATTTTTACGATTAAAGCCTCGTTTTTTAGGAGTACTAAAAAGCACAGACTTTAAACCAATACGTTTTAAATTACTAACACCGGATCTTGACTTTTGCCCTTTCTGACCTTTCCCACTATAAGTGCCTTTACCAGAGGCATTCCCACGCCCAACTCTTTTTAACTTTTGTAACGAATTTTTATTGGGTTTTAAATTATTCAAAGTTTTCATTTTTATTTTTCTAAATCTCTTAATGCCTCGAGCGTACATTTCGCATTACTCGCTTTATTGCTAGCTCCAAGAATTTTACTTGTTACATCTTTAATTCCAGACAACTCTAATACAACTCTAACTACACCTCCGGCAATTACCCCGTGTCCGGGATTAGCAGGCTTTAATAATACTTTTGCTGCACCAACCTTTTTGACTATTTCATGAGGAATAGTATCATTTACAATAGGGACATGAACTATATCTTTTTTTGCTTGAGCCACTGCCTTTGAAATGGCAATTGTTACATCAGAGCCTTTAGCCATGCCAACGCCAACATCTCCCTTTTTATTGCCTATTGCAATACAAGCTCGAAAACTCATTCTTTTACCACCAGCCATCACACGAGTTACTCTTGCTAGATCAACAATTTTTTGCTCAAATTCGTCTTTTTCTTGACCTCTACGATTCATTTGCCTTCTTGCTCCGACTTTTTTTGAATACATACTCTTCCCAAATTGCAACTCCTTGGATTTATCACTAGATTTTTTAACACTATTATTTTCATTTTTATTATCTTCTGGCATAAAACTTTTTAGATAACTTATAATTAAAAATCTAACCCTTCTTCTCTAGCGCCTTGCGCTACTGCTGCCACCCTACCATGATACTTATTACCCCCTCTATCAAAAACAACTTTTTTAACCTCTTTTTCACGAGCTTTTTTCGCAACCTCTCTTCCTAATTCTAAACTTAATTCAAGCTTAGTTCCATTCTTATTAATGCTTTTACTTAATTTTCCAACAATTGTCTCTCCTGCCTCATCATTAATTAATTGTGCATAAATATATCTGTTTGTTTTTGACACTCTTAATCTAGGAATTCCGACACTTCCTTTAATTTTTGCCCTAACCCTATGCTTTCGTCTTTCTAATTTATTATTTTTTAAAATTTGTTTATTCATTTAAAATGTTTAAAAATTTTATTCACCTTTAGCAGCTGTTTTACCAATCTTTCTTACAATTATTTCATCAACATATTTAATACCTTTACCTTTATATGGTTCTGGCTTTCTAACTTTCCTAATTTGAGCAGACACTTCTCCAACCATTTGCTTATCTATTCCCTTAATTGTTATGGTATTAGCTTCCACTTTAGCACTAATACTATGAGGTAATTCAAATTCAACCGGATGTGAATACCCCACTATTAAAATTAATTTATTGCCGGATAAATTAACTCGATACCCTACACCATTAACTTCTAATTTTTTTGAGAATCCTTCACTAACACCAATTACCATATTATTAATAAGGCTTCTTAATAATCCCCACATGGCATTTGCTTGTTTATCTTTTTTATTTACAACAACTACCCTTATTTCAGAGTTACTAATTTTCACATCAAGCACATCAATTAATTTTTGCTTAAGCTCGCCCTTTCCTCCCTTTACAATAATCATTCCATTCTCAATTTTAGCGCTTGTACCATCTGGTAATTTAATTGGTAATTTTCCTAATCTTGACATTTTTTTAATAAATTTCGCAAATTATTTCTCCTCCCAATTTTTTAATTTTTGCCTCTTTTCCCGTCATAATTCCAGATGAAGTAGATAATATAACAATACCTTTTCCATTCAAAACATAGGGAATATTTTGTTTTGCCGTATACTTTCTAAGACCTGGTTTACTTACTCTTGCAATTGACTTAATCTTTGGTTTTTTATTCAAATACTTTAAAATTATCCTTAATTTATTAAATTGCAAGCCACCGGCTCCTTTATTGTCACCATTAATTAATTCAATTTTTTCAACATATCTTTCTTGCTCAAGAATTTGCGCAATTCTAAATTTAGTCTTACTCATAGGCACCAATAAATCAAAAGCACCAATTAATGAAGCATTTCTAATTCTTGTTAAGATGTCTGCTATAGGATCTGTCATAATTATTAGTTATTATACAAGACTCAAACAACTTTAAAATTGCGTATTTGTGCCTTTTTAATTTCTTAAGTAATTTATTAAATCACTACTAAAAATTTAGTTACCAAGATGACTTTGTAATTCCTGGTAAATTTCCACTTGTTGCCAACTCCCTAAAACAAATTCTACACAGTCCAAAATCACGCATAAAACCATGATTTCTTCCACACCTCCAACAACGTCTCACAATCCTTGTTGAAAATTTTGGCTTCTTATTCGATTTTGCTATTAATGCTTTTCTTGCCACTTTACTAATATTATTAATTATTTTGTTTAAACGGAAAACCAATTAAATCAAATAACACTTTTCCATTCTGCTTATTAAACGATGAAGTATTTATTGAAACTTCCAATCCATGCAAACGATCAACTTCATCATTTCTAATTTCCGGAAATGACAAATGATCCTTAAATCCAATAGTTATATTTCCATTCTTATCTAACACACTATCACTAACTCCTCTAAAATCTCTAATATTAGAAAAAACAAGAACCAATAACTTTTCTAAAAAATCCCACATTCTTTGCCCCCTAAGTGTTACCATTGCACCTATAACCATACCTTGTCTGATTTTAAAAGCTGATATAGACTTTTTAGACTTTGTGTATACCGGTTTTTGTCCAGTTATTCTTTCTATGCTTTTAAAAACATTTTCCACAAATGCTTTATCTTTAGCATTGCGACCAAATGAAGCATTTACAACAATTTTTTCAATTTTTGGCACTTCATTATCATTCTTACAACCTAACTTTTTTTTAAGATCTGATTTTATTTGACTTTTATATTTTTCTGATAAATTCATTAAACTAGTTACTAATTTAATCTTTTTAAAATACATTAGAATCGTTCCTTACATTTTTTACAAACTCTAAACTTCTTCTTTACCGCTTTTACACTATTCTCTTTATCACTTTTATTATTAATAATTTCATAGCTAATTCTAGTTGCTTTTTTACACTTACCACATACGACCATTAAATTTGTTGCACTCATTGGCGCAGAAAATTCTACTCTCTGACCTTTTTCACCTTGCTTATTTGGTCGTAAATGTTTAATTAACAAATTAACTCCTTCCACACTAACTTTATCTTTCTCAGGGAATACTTGCAATACTTTACCAATTTTTCCCTTATCCTTGCCTGCTATAACCTTAATTTTGTCACCTTTTTTTATTCTCATTTTACTTTTAAGACTAGATAAATTCTAGATCATTATTATATTATTATCAAATGACTCATTAAAAGTCAATAAGCGTAACTGTAAATAGTACACTCATTCGTAATGGAAGATAGTACGCGAAACCAAAAGCCACCATTAAAGAACTTCAGGAGCTAGTGAAGCAATTTTCATAAAACCCGCCCTTCTTACTTCTCTTGCAATTGGACCAAAAATTCTAGTTGCTCTTGGCTCCTTCTTTCCTTTATCAACTATTACGCATGCATTATCATCAAACCTTAAACATATTCCATTAGTTCTTTTTACTTCTTTCTTTGTTCTTACAATTACTGCTCTAACAACATCACCCTTTTTAATTGGTGCATGTGGAGCAGCTTCTTTTACAGCAACTGTAATAACCTCACCAACTCGTGAATATCTTTTTTTATAACCACCTAAAACTCGAATGCATTGCACCTTTTTAGCACCTGAATTATCAGCAACTTTTAACATTGATTGAACTTGTATCATATATTTAATATAAAACTCTCCATTTTTTGTATTTAGATATTGGTCTACATTCAGCAAAATTCACTTTATCACCAACCTTGCATTGCTCTTTTTCATCATGAACCTTGTATTTTTTACTACGCGTAAATCGTTTTTTATACTTTGAATGAATTTTTACAATATTAACTTTAACAACTATTGTTTTTTCCATTTTAGTTGAAACTACAATTCCGCTAATTTTACGAACAAATGCATTTTTCTTTTCAATTTTTTTTTGACTAGAATCCATTTTTTTTAATTATTTTTTAATAATTTTTTGCTTATTAATAATAGTAAGAATCCTTGCTATTTCTCTTTTTTTTAGGCGTATTTCTCTAACTTTTTTTAGTGAACCTGCAAAAGCCTTAAATCTCAAATCCCTAAGATTTTCTCGTGTGTCTGCTAATAATTTATGTAAATCACTAATAGATTTTGTTTTAATTTCTTTAAAATCCATATAAATTATATTTCTTTACAATTATATTTTTTTTGCAACAAATTTGCATTTTACCGGTAACTTATGTGTTGCTAACTCCATTGCCTTTTCTGCAACGTCTCTTGGAACACCTTCTATTTCAAACATTATAACTCCAGGCTTAACAACAGCCACATAATGATCAACAGCTCCTTTTCCTTTTCCCATGGGCATTTCCCCACCTTTTTGTGTTACCGGCTTATCTGGAAAAACTCTAATCCACAACTTACCACCACGCTGAACATATCTAGTCATAACTCTTCTAGCAGCCTCAATCTGACGAGAAGTTACCCAATGAGCCGTAATACTTTTTAATGCATAACTACCAAAACTAATCTCATTGCCACGCGTTGCGCTCCCACCACGACTACCTTTGTGAGATTTTCTATATTTAGTTTTTTTTGGCATTAACATCGTACTAATAAAAATAACAAAGCTCAATATTTATTTTTTAACCTAATGATTATTCTAACTATTCTCAAGGTTATTTTTTGATCTTTGATTTTTGCTTTATTTTTAAAACACATCACCTTTATAAATCCAAACCTTTACACCAATAGCACCGTAAGTTGTATTAGCTGCGCTTCTTGCATAATCAACATCAGACCTTAACGTATGTAATGGAACTTTACCTGTTGTTAACATTTCAGCTCTAGCTATTTCAGCTCCATTTAATCTTCCTTTTACTATAATTTTTACACCAAGGGCACCTGCTCTCTCAACTCTAGAGATAGATTGCTTCATAGATCGTCTGAATGGAATTCTACGCTCAAGATCAGCAATAATCTGTTGGACAACAATATTGGCACTTAAATTTGGCCTTTCCACTTCGTTTATATTTAAATTTATTTCACCAAGCTTAAATTTCTTTAAAAACTTTTTATGAATTTTAACTTTTAACTCCTCTGCTCCTGCACCACCTTTACCAATTATTACACCAGGTCTTGCGGAAAATATATTTATAGCTATCTTATTTGCACTTCTCTCAATTTCAACACGATCTATGCCAGATGCCACCAAATCTTTCATTAAACTTTTACGCAAATTAATATCCTCTGATAAATTAGAAACATACTTTTTCCCACTTGAAAACCACTTAGACTGCCAAGTTTTATTTATACCTAATCTTATTACTTTTGGATTTACTTTTCTTCCCACTTGTTTATAAGTTAAAAATTAAATTATCTATTGCAAACTAATACAAAATAGCACTTAATGTTATCCGCTCTTTCTTCTAAAAATTTTAGATGCGAATCCTTTTGTCCCCTTACCTTCAATTTTAGTATGTCCACCTCTTCCTTCTCCCCTTGGGTCATTTATTGCTTCACTATTAGTCTCAGAACTATGACTTTTTTTATCAACTACATCACCGCTCTTTTCTTTCTTCTCTTTCGATTTTGCCGGTGCTTTGCCTAATTTTATTGGTTTTTCTACTTTCTGCTTTCTAGCGTCTACCTTACCACTATCTTTTATTTCTTGCAACACTATTCTAATATTACTCATCTTCTTTCTAATCGGAGTTGCTCTACCATGAGCTCTTGGCATCCATCTTTTTATAGTCGGTCCCTCATCAACTCTTATTTCTTTAATAAAAAAATTTTTCTTATCCAAGCCATAATTATTACTAGCATTTGCAAGAGCAGATTTAATTAATTTCAATATCGGAGGACTAGACTTTTTTATATTATAATTAAGCTGATTTATTGCTTCATCGGTTTTTAAACCACGAACTAAATTAGCTATTAATCTAGCTTTTCTTGGCGCAACTCTTATTCTATTGGCACTTGCTTTAATTTGCATATTATATTACTTAGATAATTCAACACTAAATTATTCAATGCGTAAACAGATACTCAAACCTCTATTTACTCTGAGTCTTGGCCATTTTTCCTCCGTGTGACACGAATTTCCTTGTTGGCGCAAACTCGCCCAACTTATACCCAACCTTATCTTCGTCAATAAATATTTCAATATGCTTTCTGCCATTATGCACTGCTACAACAAAACCAACCATTTCAGGAGTAATTGTACATGACCTATCCCATGTTTTTAATACAGTTTTATCACCAGGCTTTAAAGATTTTATTCTGGCAAGTAGTCTCTGATTGACATATGGACCTTTTTTTAAACTTCTTGGCATATTTTGTAATTATTAAGCTTTAGATTTTTTTAATAATATAAAAATCTAAAAACTACATTTACTTTCTTTTTTTCTTTCTTCTTGACATTATTAATTTATTTGAATACTTTTTTAAATTGCGAGTCTTTACACCAAGCGCAGGTTTTCCCCAAGGTGTTTTGGGATGCTTTAAGCCGATTGACTGGTTTCCCTCACCACCTCCATGGGGATGATCAACAGGATTCATAGCAGACCCCCTAACAACAGGTCTTTTGCCCATATGTCTTTTTCTACCAGCTTTACCAATTTTAATTAAACGTTTATCCAGGTTACTAACCTGACCAATTGTACATAAACACTCTTTTTTAACCAATCTAATCTCACCAGAAGGCAATTTAATTTGAGCAAAAGCGCCATCAACACCCATTAAATAAACATTATTACCGGCTGATCTAGCTATTACGCCACCACCGCCCTTTTTTAATTCAATATTATAAATTGGAATACCCGCCTGTAAATATTTAAGTGGCATTGAGTTTCCTGCATTGTACTCTATTTGTTTTTGTGAACTCACAACAGTATTACCGACCTTTAAATCAACAGGAGCGATTACATATCTTTTATCACCATCCATATAACTCAACAATGCAACTCTTGCACCACGAATTGGATCATACTCAATTGAAACAACCTTAGCAGGTATATCAAATTTATCTCTTTTATAATCAATAATTCGTATTTTTTGCTTAACTCCGCCACCTCTATGTCTAATTGTTATCTTACCCTGATTATTTCTACCTGATTTTTTCTTTCTAATAACTAATAACGGCTTATATGGAGTTGCGCCTGACAAATCAGCAAAATCATCAAAATTTGCTTGCCTTAATCCGCCTCTATTCAATTTAGCCTTTTTAACGCCCATATTATTAACTTATTGGATTATTTAAAATAATATACAATCACTTACTGTTTTTGATTTTACACCTTTTCATGAATCGTAATTGTTTCACCCTTTTTTAACGTAATAATAGCTTTCTTTCTGTCTTTTCTCTTACCAATCTTTTTACCCTTCTTAACTAATTTTCCTTTTAAATTTAAAATATTAATACTAATTGGCTTTACGCCATAAACATTACTTATAGCTTTTATTATTTCAGGTTTATTTGCGTTCACAGATACTTCAAATGCGTACTTTCTAAATTTCACTAAATCATTCACTTTTTCCGTGACTAGCGGTCTGGTTAATACCATGTAAGCCTGATTAATTCTTGTCTTTTTCTTAACTACATTTTGATTCTCCTTTTTGTCTTTTTCTTGATTATTTTTATCATCTTCTTTAACTTCATTATTCCTTTCATTGCCTAATGATGGTTTTTTTGTTGTATTTCTTTTTAAAAATGACATCTTTAATTAGCTTTTAAATATCTTTGCTCAAGAACCTCTATTGCTCCTTGCGAAAGAATTAAAAATCTATACTTTAACAAATCAATTATATTCATATTATCAATATTAATATACAAAACTCCGGGAAGATTTTTTGCAGACCCACTAACCTTATCATTTTTTTTATTATTAATAATTAAAAGACTTCTTTTCTCTTTCTTTATAGTTTTTAATTTATTTTTATCTTCTTTTGTATTCTTATTATTTTCTAAATATTGTTCTTGTTTATCATTTAAAATCTTAGATTCAATATTATTTATTATTTCATTCATTAACTTAGTGCTATAATTATTTAAGTCAATCTTATCTAAAACAACTAAGGCGTTGTGTCGCAATTTGTCACTTATAGTACAAAAAATTGCTTTTTGCTTCATTTTTTTATTAATCAATTTACTAAAATTACGATCTTTTGTTGGACCAAAGGTAATGCCTCCGCCTATCCAAATTGGTGACCTCTTTGACCCGGCTCTTGCTCTGCCTGTTCCTTTTTGTTTCCAGGGCTTTTTGCCACCACCCCTAACCTCGGACCTATTTTTTGTGTGCGCAAGAACTTGCCTTTGATTTGACATTTGACCAACCATAACCTGATGCACTAAAGCTTGATTCATAGCAACCTCAAAGACCTTTCCGGGTAATTCAAGTTCTCCGACAACCTCTGCTTTTTGATTGTAAATTATTGCTTGTTTTGACATTTTTTTCTTACTTTTTTCAAAAATATTTCTATTTTTTTGGATCTTTTTTTAACTTATTAACTTTGACTTAGCTCCTTTAACCTTTAACTTCCCTTGTCCTTTTAACATTACTATTCCATTTCTAGTACCAGGAACAGCTCCTTTAATATACAACTGATTATTTTCAATATCTACTTTTACAATCTCTAAATTTTTTACTGTTATTCTCTTACCGCCCATTCTTCCGCCCATTCTCACGCCCTTAAATACTCTTGCCGGACCTGTTGCACCAATAGAACCAGGCATTCGAACTTGATCTTTAGTCCCATGTGTTTTTAAAGCACCCTTAAACCCATATCTTTTCACAACACCTTGAAAACCTTTTCCCTTTGAACTAGCAACAACATCGATCTTATCACCTATCTCAAATGTGTCAACAGAAACATAGTCACCAACATTTATCTCTTCTAATAAATCCTCTTCACTTACTCTAAATTCTTTTAGATATCTAATATTATGATTATTTTCTGAATCTAAAATACCCATTTTCTTCAAATGACCGATTTGTGGCTTTTTAATATTTTTTTTCTTTTTTAACCCAAATCCAATCTGCACTGCTCTATAGCCATCTTTTTCAACATTTTTTATTTGAGCAACAGGGCACTCTTGAACCTCAAGTACAGTAACAGGAGTGGATTTACTTTCATCCCATACTTGAGTCATATTTAATTTTTTTCCTATTATAAATTTCATACTAAAAAATCAAAAACTAAAAAGAAAATTATTTATTAACCAAAATACCCTATTTAATTTTGATTTATAATCTTACATTTTGATTTCAACATCTACTCCTGCTGGCAAATTTAAACTCATTAAATCTTCGACGGTCTTTGCTTGAGGCTCAACAATATCAATTAATCTTTTATGAATTCTCATTTCATATTGATCCCTTGAGTCCTTGTGCACAAAAGTTGATCGATTAACAGTATATTTCTTCTTTTCTGTCGGCAGAGGTATTGGCCCAAAAACTCTAGCATCACTTCTTTCAGCTGTCTCAATAATAGTCTTAGTTGATTGATCAATAATCTTATGATCAAATGCCTTGATTTTAATTCTAATACGTTGTAAATCCGCATTACCCTCCTTCTCTTCTTTAACAACTTTTTGACTTGATTTTACTTTATTTGTAGAAGCATTCTTTTTGTCTGATTTTTGTTCCGGCATAATATAGATTAAATTAATTAGTAATCTTAAATAGATACTATAAGACTCCGCTATAACTAACGGAGCCAAAAGTACTTACTTAATAATTTTTGCTACAACTCCAGCTCCAACAGTTCTACCACCCTCACGAATAGCAAATTTATGTTTCTCAGCTAAAGCAACTGGTGAAATTAATTTTACTTTTAAATTTACAGTATCTCCGGGCATAACCATCTCAGTTCCTTCAGGTAATTCAACCTCACCTGTCACATCGGTTGTTCTAATATAAAATTGTGGTTTATATCCTTTAAAAAATGGCTTATGCCTTCCACCTTCTTCTTTACTTAAAATGTAAACTTCAGCTTCAAACTCAGTATGTGGTGTAATAGCTCCCGGCTTAGCTAAAACCTGACCACGTTCAACTTCTTCTTTTTTAGTACCTCTGAGTAAAATACCGGCATTATCTCCGCAAATTCCCTCATCAAGCTGCTTATTAAACATCTCAACTCCAGTCACAGTTGTTTTTTGTGTATCTCTTAAGCCAACAATTTCGATTTCTTCACCAACCTTAACTTTTCCAGTTTCAATTCTTCCCGTTACTACGGTTCCTCTGCCTTCAATTGAGAAAATATCTTCAATTGGCATTAAAAACGGTTTTTCTGTGTCTCTAGTTGGATTAGGTATGTATTCATCTACTGCTTTTATTAAATCAAGAACTGGTTTTGCATCATCTCCACTTGGATTTTCCAAAGCCTTTAATGCTGAACCTCTAATTATTGGAGTATCATCTCCCGGGAATTCATATTTTTTAAGCAGATCTCTAATTTCCTCTTCAACCAAATCGATCAATTCTTTATCTTCTACCATATCGCATTTATTTAAGAATACTACAATATATGGCACACCTACTTGTCTTGCTAATAAAATATGTTCTCTAGTTTGAGGCATTGGCCCATCAGTAGCAGAAACTACAAGAATTGCACCATCCATCTGAGCCGCACCAGTGATCATGTTTTTTACATAATCAGCATGACCGGGGCAGTCTACATGAGCATAATGACGTGTATCTGACTCATATTCAACATGAGCAGTAGCAATAGTAATGCCACGTTCTTTTTCTTCTGGAGCTGCGTCAATTTCATCAACTTTTTTTTGAGTAGCACTCATACCTTTTGCATTTAATACCTGCAAAATAGCAGCGGTTAACGTTGTTTTTCCATGATCAACATGGCCAATTGTGCCAATATTAACATGGATTTTTGATCTATCAAATTTTTCTGCCATGAAAACTTGCATACGACCCCCGGGTTGCCAGGGTTTTTCCAAGATGGACCAGTCGTATATTTTTAATTTATTATTTAATTATTTTAAAATTAAACTATATGCCTAATTTTTAATTTTTTTAAAATTATTTTAAAAAGGTATTTCTTCTAAATATTGTTTGTCATCATCAACAACTTCAACAGCACTAGCTTTTCTTTCGCGAGGAATTTTCCAATTCTTACGCTTCTCATTACCTCCTGTTAACTTTATTCTATTCTCTACTTCATCTTCTTTATGATTTTCTTCATCCTCTTTTATATCGCTCACAAAACATTCACTACTTTCACATACTTCTTTTTCATTGCTTTTCCACTCAGCAATATCAGAGTTAATCTTATCAATCATTTTCTCCCCTGTCAAGACTTTAATCTCGTTATTAACACCTAACATCTCCTCATATTTATCAATCGACATAATTACATAAGCAGAATCACTTTCATTGTCACACACTATTACTCTATCACCTGTTTGCTTTGCAATTTGTAACGCCTTTTTAATTGACATACTGCTTTTATTTATTTTTTTCTATTATTTCTTTAGCCACATTACCCGGAACTTCTTGATAATGAGAAAATTCCATTGAATAACTTGCTCTCCCTTGAGTCATACTTCTTAATTGAGTAGCATAACCAAACATACTTGCTAGGGGAACTTTAGCTTTTACAAGCTTTACTTGACCCTGATCTAACATTTCTTCAACTTGCCCTCTTTTTGAATTTAAATCTCCAATAACATCACCCATTGAACTTTCAGGTGTCACCACATCAACTTTCATCATCGGCTCTAGTATAATTGCATCCGCTCTATTAACAGCCTCTTTAAAAGCCATTGAACCTGCCATTTTAAAAGCTGACTCATTTGAATCTACATCATGGTATGTTCCGTCATACACTGTTGCTTTTATGTTGATAAGTGGATAGCCGGCAATAACACCCCTATCCATGGACTCTTTAACTCCTTTACCAATTGCAGGAATATACTCTTTTGGAATAACACCTCCTTTTACTTCATCAACAAACTCATAGTTCTTTTGCTCAATTTTCTCACCTTTTTCATCTACAGCATCTTCGTGTGGAATTGGTTCAATCTTAAGCCAACAATGTCCGTACTGACCCCTACCACCTGATTGCTTAACATATTTACCTTCCGCTTCAGCCAAACGTTTAATTGTTTCTCTGTATGACACTTGAGGTTGACCAATATTAGCCTCGACATTAAATTCTCGCTTCATTCTATCAATAATAATATCCAAATGAAGTTCACCCATTCCCGAAATCAATGTTTGACCTGTTTCCTCGTCAGTCCTAACTCTAAATGTTGGATCTTCTTCTGATAACTTAGCTAAAGCTAAGCCCATTTTTTCTTGGTCTGCTTTTGTTTTTGGCTCAACTGCAATCGATATTACAGGTTCTGGAAAATTAATTGACTCAAGTACAACCGCTCTAGACTCATCACAAAGCGTATTGCCTGTTGTTGTATCTTTTAAACCAATAACAGCCGCTATTTCTCCGGCATATACTTCACTTACTTCTTCTCGATGATTAGCATGCATTCTAACAATTCTTCCTACACGCTCTTTTTTACCTGTTTTTGTGTTAATTATGTAAGAACCTGATTTTAAAATACCTGAATATATTCTAACAAAACATAATTTCCCGACAAATGGATCAGTTGCAATTTTAAAAGCTAATCCGGCAAATGGCTCATTATCGGTAGGATTAACTATAACTTCTTTTTCTTCATCTTTTTGGTCAAACCCAACTAACGCCGGAACATCAAGCGGTGATGGCAAATATTCTGTTACTGCATCTAACATGAACTGCACACCTTTGTTTTTTAAAGCTGTGCCACACATAACCGGAATAATTCTATTTTTTATAACAGCTTTTCTTAACTCTTGCTTTAAAATTTCAATAGAAATTTCCTCACCACTCAAGTATTTATCCATTAATTCTTCATTTTCTTCAACAATAGCTTCTATTAATTTATTCCTATATTCTTCAACCTTTTCTACCATATCAGCAGGCACGTCAGTATCTTCCCATTTAGTTCCAAGATCATTCTGGTAAATTCTGGCTTGTTTTGTGAATAAATCTATAATTCCAGTAAACTGATCTTCGGCTCCAATTGGCAGCTGAATAGGATGAGCATTTTTAGTTAATCGCTCATGAATTGAATCTAAATCTTTATAAAAATTAGCTCCGGTTCTATCTAATTTATTAATAAAAGCAACCCTTGGAACTTTATATTTATCTGCCTGGTGCCACACCGTTTCTGACTGTGGCTCTACTCCAGCAACTCCATCAAAGACTACCACTCCACCGTCTAAAACACGTAAGCTGCGCTCAACCTCAGCTGTAAAATCGACATGACCCGGTGTATCAATAATATTTATACGGTGATCCTTCCAAAAGCAAGTAGTGGCGGCACTAGTAATAGTAATTCCGCGTTCTTGCTCTTGCTCCATCCAATCCATTTCAGCTGCTCCTTCATGAACTTCGCCAATTTTATGCTTTTTACCTGTGTAAAATAAAACACGCTCAGTTGTTGTTGTTTTACCGGCATCAATATGGGCAATAATCCCAATATTTCTTGTTTTTTCTAATGTATATTCTCGAGGCATAAATTATTTTATTAATTTTATAAATTCCTTTAAAAATATTCTTAAATGTAGCATAAAATTATTAAACAAAATTAACCGCATTAATAGCTACGGTCTTTTTTTTATCTTGCATAATGCGCAAAAGCTTTGTTAGCCTCGGCCATTCTGTGAACATCTTCACGTTTTTTAACACTAGCACCTTCTCCTTGACTAGCTTCTAGTATTTCAGTTGCTAACTTTTTAAACATTGGCTTACCTTTTCGCGCTTTTGCTGAATCAATTATCCATTTGCACCCCAAATTAAACCTTCGCTCACCTCTAACTTGAAAAGGTACCTGATAGTTGCCACCACCAACACGCTTACCTCTAACCTCCATTATTGGTGCTACCTTTTTTAATGCTTTATTAAAAATATGTCTTGGGTCTTGTTTTGTTTCTTTTTTTATTATCTCAAAAGCTTCGTAGACAATTTTTTCAGCAATACTTTTTTTGCCGTTCTTCATTATATAATTAATAAACTTTGCGACATGTGTATCGCCATATCTTGAATCACCTTCAATATTTCTTTTTGGCGCTTGTTTTCCTCTCATAAATATTTTATATTATTTTTTTTTCTTTTCTTTTTTAACTCCATATTTACTTCTACCTTGCTTTCTGTTTTCTACTCCCTGGGTGTCATATACTCCTCTAACAATTTTAAACCTAACGCCACCCAAGTCTTTAGTCCTTCCACCTTTTAAAAGTACAATAGAGTGTTCTTGTAAATTATGGCCCATCCCCGGGATATACGCGGTAACTTCTTGCCCATTAGAAAGTCTTACGCGAGCAATTTTACGTAAAGCTGAGTTAGGTTTTTTAGGAGTAACTGTCGTCACTTTTAAACACACCCCCCTTTTATATGGAGATCTAATTAATCTTTTTTTTCTATGCAAACCATCAAGCATTATTGTTAATGCCGGTGTTTTATCTTTAACTATTTTAGTCTTTCGACCTTTGCGTACTAATTGATTTATTGTAGGCATTGTATCCCCATAAACTCAACTATTTTACCAAACTCTTTGTTAACCACTCAAAGTCACAGCTTCCTAAAGAGGGTTTTTCGAATTTAATCAAAATATTTGAGTCTTTCAATTGCTTATATCTTTTAAGATTATTTTTCTAAATCAAATAAGTTTAATTAAAAATTACGAGTATTAACTTTTCGTAATTTTAGCTTATTTCTAAGTTGTTATCAAACTGCTTAAAGAATATCAAAGCAAAATAAGTTAGTCAAGTGTTGACAAAATAACCAACTATATATATAATAATCTTATCAACTTGTTCTTTACTTATATCACCTCACTCAAACCTTAAGGATGAATATAATGACCAACAACATCAAAACCAGCTCAATGCAATTATTGTTTACAATTTTGATTTTCACTACACTAATCACACTTTCAGCTTGCGGTGGTGGTATAGATAATACAAAAGAAGACAGCAATACAGAAATTATTGCAAATCGCAATGCATTTGTTGAATATGAAACAACCTTAGTGATTAATGGCTTTCTTAATAAATTTGAGGAAACTATTCAAAAAAAACTATTAAATGAAGAATACATAGCAAAGGCCACAAGAATTTTTAATAATGAGACAACTCATGTTAAGATAATAATTAATTCTGACAACAGTGCAACAATAGATTTAACAACTCTATTTCTTCACGAAGAAGAAGGTGATTATCAATTCAATATTGATGTATATAATGCAAATGATGACAGTTATATTGCATGGTTTCCTGGCGGTGAAGAATACGGAAACCTTATTCGGGTAAATACAAACGGAGATTGGAGACTTTCCATTCACAAAAATACTGATGAATCATTTAGCCTAATTACACACAATAATGCCTTAGAGCCAATGAATGCTGAATCTAGCACTCAAGCACATCTGAACAATAGTACACTAATCATTAACAACTTTCTTGCAAAATTTAATTTATTCACTCAAGAAGGGATTACTAGCGGTGAATTTATAGCACGCGCAAAAAGAACTTTTAATCAAAAAACAACTTATAGCAGCATTGAAATAAATGAAACAGGTGATGCTAATGTTGATCTTAGAGAATTATTTTACTACGAAGAGAAAGGTGATTATCAATTCAATATTGATGTATATAATGCAAATGATGACAGTTATATTGCATGGTTTCCTGGCGGTGAAGAATACGGAAACCTTATTCGGGTAAATACAAACGGAGATTGGAGACTTTCCATTCACAAAAATACTGATGAATCATTTAATTTTATCGAACACAATCTTCCACTTGAACCGATGAAATCCGAATAATCTTTAATAAATCTTTATAATGGAGCTAAACAATGCTCCTTTTTTTTAATTAATTTTACTTAAACGTTTCGCTAATACCGCATAAAATTCCAAATTATTTAAAGTAGCTAATCTTAATCCCAAAATATCTTTAACCTTAAAAAGATGATGTAAATAAGACTTTGAATAAGTCTTGAGCTCTTTAAAAATAGAATCCTTATTTATTGCAAAAAAATTATTTTTATATTTTGAATTTAAAATATTAAAAATAAAATTATTTTTATTTAAACAAGTATATAACCTACCATGACGCGCTTCACGAGTTGGTATAACACAGTCAAACATATCCCAACCAAAACTGTGACAAGTTATAATGTCATCAGGCTTACCAATGCCTAAAGCAAATCGAAGCTTATTAGAAGGCACTATATTAGCGGTAAATTCAAGTACATTGCTCATTAACTTACCATTCATATCCACAGGCATACCACCAAAACCATATCCATCAAATCCAATCTTAATTAATTCTTTAGCGCATCTTTCTCTTAAATCTAGATACTTTCCACCTTGAATAACTCCAAACAATAATGGCTGATCAATTGATTTTAACTTTCTTTTTTTGATTTGTGTTTCAAATTCTTGTTTAGAACGCTTAGCCCAATCAATTGTATGATTAACTGCATGCTCAACATCTACCCGGCTAGCACTATTTAATGGGCAATCATCTAAAACAACCATCATATCAACACCTAGATCAAACTGAATTTGAATGCTTTTTTCAGGAGTTAATTCATGCTTTACGCCATTAATAGGTGACTTAAAAATTACCTTATCTTTTAAAATTTGTCCCATATCTTTATTACGATGAATTAAAGAAAAAACTTGAAAACCTCCGGAATCACTAAGTATAGGACCATTCCAATTCATAAATTTATGTATTCCGCCTGCATTCTTAATCACTTCTAACCCAGGACTTAAATATAAATGATAAGTGTTAACACAGATTACTTTTATACCGGCTTTTTTTATTTCTTTTGCACTCACACCTTTAATCACTCCTCTTGTTGCATCAGGCATAAAAAAAGGGGTTTCTACCCCTCCATGTTTTGTTTTTATTTTAATTTTTCTTGCCCTCATAAGCTATATTTAAAAACATATACTATATTAATTTAATACACTCTATTTAACAATTCCATCAGATACAGCTATTTCATCATCATCTAGTTTAGTGGTTCTGGCACTTGTATTTATTTTAATAGATGAATTTGTTTCTTTATCTTGAGCTTCTACTGTTGTTCCTGTTAAAAGTACCATTACTTTTCCTCTATCATTTTCAGTAGGAATAACATCAATATCAAACTCAGCTACGCCGCTAATCTCACTAACAGGCAAATCACCAATGCTCCATATTACATCATTACCGGATGAATCATGTTTAAGCGTACCAATATTTGGCTCAAACCCTTTAACCCATTTTATATAATTAGGTAATTTTGTTTTAATTTTTAATCCTGCTAACTTATGTAAATTATTTTCTAAATTCCAATACACTCGATATGTTGTAATTTTTCCAACTTCTGGTGGAATAGGACCCTTACCGACTGCAATATTATCTTCATTAAAATACCTTACTCCTTCTTTTAAGGATAAATCTGAGTTTAATTTAACTTTAATTATATTACTACGAGTATCTTTTAGTTCTTTAGGCGTACTTGTTCCTGAAAATCCTAAACTATATTGAGAATAACTAGTAATTTCGTAATTTGCTATCTTATTTAGCCGCGACTTAATATCCTCTAACGAATATATGTTAACAGAAAAATCTATTATACCTTCATCATTACTCTTAAAGCTCTTTAATTGAGGCATATCCTTGTAAGTCCAGATTAGTGTCCCGTCTCTTAGTGCTCCACCTTGCTTAGAATTAAAAGTAGACCAATCAATCACATCCCCATCAAGAACACTCATTAAAACAACCTCATGGACATCAATTTCTCCTTGATTTGAGTAAATTAATGAGTAATTAAGAGTATCACCAAAATCAACACCTTGATCACTAGTCGAACCATTTAATATCAAACTCACATTAAAATCATTTTTTACAACATTAAAATAGATATCATCTTTTAAAAACAATCTACTTTCTTCTTTGTTTTTAATTTCATAATTCAAATTAAGACTTTCTTGTTTATTTATTTTGTTCAATACCTTGAATTCAATCTTTATTTCCTCTAAGCCATCTCCAATTCCAAAAATATGCCATTCATTATCAGCTATTTTTTCAACATAACTAACATCTGTGCCCTCTGTTTTATTTGCACTAACTTGCATAATCTCAATATTCTCTTTTTGATCAATGCTTAAATTCAAACTTTTAACATAATTACTATCTTGCTCGTTTATTTTAATAAGAAGCTTTGTAGGTTGACCTGCCATTACGCTTATTGGCAAATTTCTTTCTAAATTTAACCCTGTATCACGAACAACTGTTTGCCAAGCCTCTTCTTTACTAAATTCAGCTTCTATATTTTCCGGGCTCCAAGCCATACTAACCAGCAAAATCTCTTTTTTATTTTTTTCTCCAATTATCTTTCCTTTTATTTCTATAACCCCGCTTGTTTTTGACTCTAAACGATCAAGCTTCCAAATTGTATTATTCTCTTCCGCTACAGGGTAGCTGTCAATAAACACAAAATCATTCGGATAAACAACTTTTATAGCTAAATTTTCAAGCGCGACTTCCCCCGGATTATTATAACGAATCTTGTAAACCATTTCTTCACCAACTAAAACATTCTCCGGGGCTAGTATACTTAAGCTAACATTCTGATTAGCTGCACCACTTTTAGTAAATATATAATTATAATAAGCCCAAACAGATGACGCTAAAACCACAAAAATACTTAATAACAAAAAAAACCAACCAAATATGCCTAATCTTTTCTTTTTTTCCAGCTTACCAATATTAATTTTTTCGCCATCTTCGCTTTCATAAATTCTAGCCAAACTTTTCTCCATCTCATCATCTTTGCTACTTACTTCAACATATTTTTCAAATTCTTGAACTTCTTCTTCACTTGGCGTGCTTCTTTTAACAAAATCAGCCAAACTAGATTTTTCAACCTTAATTTTAACTTCTTCTTTATTTTTTTTATTTATTTTTTTTTCTACTGGCATTTCCTAAATTTTTATTTTCTTTAATGATCACTCAATTAAAACTGCCCAATATTTATCTTTATTTAAACTTTCTTTTATATCCCACCCACTTGGACTAGTATTGAGTCCTTCCGGATATCTCCAGATAATTTTTTTATCACCACTAACAACTAAAGTTGAATTTATAATTCCATCCTTGAAGCCGGCTTGCTTTTGCACCATTAAAGCATATGGAACTAGTTTACTTTTATCAATATTGAGCTTATCTTTTATAACATCTAGAGCTAACTCTAATGTTTCTTTAGTTTTTTTATTGCCTGGATTTATTTTAAAAGGCAGCTGATACTTTAAGATCACTTTCTTTGATTCACCGGGATCTATCATAGTCCAATTAGCAAATACTGTTTTACCAAACTCTTTGTAAATCTTAGTTTTTGATTTGTGGACTGTAGCGTTTCTTTCATTTTCTAAATCTCTGTCATTCACCCAATTCTCTTTAGGTTCTTCAAAATAAATTTCATCCGGCTCTTCAAAGCCGCTAGCTTCAATTAAAAAACTTCCTTGAGGCACGTAAACACGCATCCAATTAACATTTCTAACGCCGGTAAAACTATCTCCCTTTTTCCCATTATGTATTCGCGAAATAATTAATGTATTTATTATTGTACCATCTTTTAGAACTTCTGCCTTGTGGTTAATTTCTTGGTTAATTACTTTATCAGTTTTTTGTCCGGCAATATTAGTATTTATTATAGATAGATAATCCCATAAAGCAGGTTTTACAGATCCTGACCAACCGTATTTATTCACTTTTTCTTGAAGATCATTTTCTTTAAAATAAAAAAGCACTTGTTTAGCTTCTAAAGCATCATTAACTTTACTTACTAGGGATACTAATTTTTCCTGATCTAGCCTTTCTGGCAACACCTCTAATACAACCCTAGCTAAATCTCCAATTATTTTCTTTGGTTTATTAGCATCACTTATTAAATATCTAGGATTATTTTTATAAGGTTGTTTTTCCACAATATCCTGAACTATATCCCAAAAATTATCACTCGTAATTGTTAATTTATATTCCGGAAGCTCGACTGGACCAATAATTTTAAGTAAGCTTTCAAAAAAAGTTGGTGTAAAAGTTACTACCCCATCAACACTAGGACCATCACTATTTTCATAAAACCACATCATTTTCCTAGCTGAAGTTGGCCAATCCGGCCACCAATTAGAATCTCGAAAATACCAAAGCGGGCTTACTAATCTAAGAGGTTCCGGCGCTTTTATTAAAACTTTTAAACCGCCATCTGTATCATAACTACCACCTTCCGGAACTTCCAAATTTCGTACCTTTCCATTTCTAAAATCAATCAAAGCATAACTGCCAACAAATCCACCAGTTGCCCTAGCTTCAGAGTTATTTTGAAAAACAAGTAAATATCGTTTATCATCACTCATTCCTAAAAAATCATAAAGCCCTTTAGATATATTTAAAAATTCTTCTAAACTAGACTCCATTAAAATCATTTTTTCTTGTGCAGTCTTAAATTTCTCTTGATATTCAACCGGTAACGATTCTAGATTAATTTTTTCAAGATGTGCCTTAAGAATTCTTGTCTCGAGCAATGCTTTATGTGCATATTTATTAAAATTTTCTAACGCATGATAAATATTCTTATTTTTCTGATTGTCTAAAAGATTTTCCACTGCTTTATTTAAATTTAATGCAATATCGGCTGATATTTGACCTGCGGCTAAAACATTCCTACTAACACTAGCTAATTGCATATTTTTACTAGGAATCAAAGAAGCTAAAGTAAATAAAAACCCATTCACATCATCTAATTCTCTTTGAGCATTTAAAAAACTATCGCTAGCGTTACCTAAATTATCTCCAACATCTTGAAAATTTAAGCTTCTAGAAGCATTTGCTGCTTCAAAAAAATTATCCACACCTATTTTAGATATTTTTATTATGTTATTTTTTTTGCTTTCTATATCAAGTTCAGTATAAAAAGTTAAAAGCTTAAATGGCAAGATTAAAACAAACAAAATTGCGCTAAAAATTAAAACTCCTTTTAAAACACTAAATAAATTTTTTTTAGGTTTTATTTTATGTTTTTTCTTTATTATCCTGATTTTATTTTTTATGTTAACAACTTTTATAAAGCTAATAATTTTTTCTATTTTTGCAAATTCTTTTTTTCTAAAAATTATTGGTTGATTTAAAAAACCTTTTGCTTTACTAAATATATTCTTATTTTTATGAATTTTTTTGTTAGATGCCCTAAATCTAAATTTTATTAAATTAAACTTACTAAAAAACACTCCACTATGTCTCAAAATCAATTTTGTAAATAAGAATATAAACCTAACTAAAAACAAAAAGAACCACCCGACCAAATAGCCACTTTTAAGTAAAAATTTTAGCAAAATGTTAAAAAAACTCACAACAATCAAACTTTGAAAACTAGAATTATTTTTTTTAACAAAACTTACACAATCTTTTTTAAAGATATTTATTACCTTTATTTTTAAAATTTCTAAACGTCTTTTAATATCTTGAATACTATAAACACACTTGGTTAAACTTATTAATTTATTTTTAGTTTTTATTTTTTGAGCTTCTTTTTTTATAGTTTCTTTTTTATAAAAAATATTTTTCTTTTTTGTTTTTAATTTTTTTGTAAATTTATTCCAAAATTTATCAATTATTTTATTTTTGCGTGATTCATTAATTTCTTCTAAACCTTTTTTTAAATCAACAACAAAACTAGAGCCGCCTATATGACCACTATTATTTACGTTAACTTTTAAATTTATTTTTTTTTCTTTTTTCACCTACTACATTCTACATTAATTTATACAATATTTAGATAACCTCTACTTCATCACTTCATCGCAACCAATTAATAACAAAAAATACATATTCATACAATCAATATAATATTATTTGTTTATTGAAATGCATTATGTTGTGCGAGCAGCATGTAAACTTGATAAAACAATTATGGATTAACGTTGTTTTGCTATTTTCTTTTTAATATTTCCTCATAAACACCAAAAGTTACTTTTACGCATTTACTCCAAGAATATCTTTTAACTTGCTCAAAACCACTTTTTATCAACTGTTCCCTTAATCTCTGGTCAGCAATCATTATATTTAACTTACTTTTAAAATTCTCTATGTCTTTAGCATTAAAATATATAGCTGCGCTACCTAATATTTCAGGCAAGCTTGAAGCATTTGAAGCTAACACAGGACAACCTACTGACATAGCTTCGAGTGGTGGTAAACCAAAACCCTCGTATAAACTTGGGAACACATACGCAAGTGCGTTTTGATACAAAACCTTGAGTTCACTATCTGGAACAAATCCAGGAAATATTATACTATCTTTTTCCTTATTAATTTTTAATACATATTCTTTTAACTGCTTATAAAAATAATCAGGACGCCCGACTAACACCAAAGATAATTCGTTACATTCTTTTTTAACTTCTAAAAAAACTTGTACTAATCTTTCTAAATTTTTATGCGGATAAGCGTTTCCCACATACAACAAATATGGCTTTTTAATATTATAGCATATTAAGACATTTCTTACCTTATCCTTATCAACATTAATTTGATTTCTAAAGTTTACTTTTTTAGTTTCTTTACTAAATTCAACAACACCTTCGTAGCTTAAAATTATTTTTTCACTTGCAACTTTAAAATTTGAAATTATGTCATTTTTTGTAAATAACGAAACTGCAATAATTTTTTTAGCTTTTTTAATAGCCTGACTAATCACCATTCTGTAACCCAAATGTTTAAACCAATACTTAATCGGTCCCAAAGTTGAAGCTCTTATAGTGGGATATTTAGTTAATATTAAATCATGAATAGTAACCACAAATTTTACAGGGCAAAAAATAGGCACATTAAAATGTGGAAAATGTACTAAATCAACTTGTTCTTTTAATAATTTAAAAGGTAATTCAATTTGCTCCATTAGTGAATACCAACGACTCTTTATTAATATTTTCTTTACTCTATCACTATCAACCTTGAATCCCTCATAATTATCACGTGAAAGAAATATTATATATTTATTATTTTTATCAAGCGCTAATATTCCATCCACTACCTCTTGGGTGTACCGCCCAAGCCCCTTACCAACCGGGCCATAAAATCTAGCGTCAATACATATCTTTTTTAATTTATTTTGTTTTTTCTTTAACATGTGATAATATTTAAAATCCACTTAAAAATGTGGATATCATTATGACCCTAAAAAAATATTAATAATTTAAAAATAACACCTAAAGCGATACTAGTAAACAAAAAAATATAAAAGGAACTATTATTAAAATAATTGGCTAATATTAAAAGGATATTAATTAAAAAGAATACAAAACAATAAAAACCGTTGACAAAAAATTAAAACTATGCATAAATACCAATTATAGGCTTATCTCTTGATTATATAACTTTTGAGCTATTTAATAAGGAGAGAAGTGAAGTATTGATCCTTAACAACAATATTTACAATTTGATCAGAAAAATTTAAAAGAAAGGAGGCTCTAGCACATAATAAACTTTCATCATGGGTCCACCTCATCAACTTTAACAGAAGGATAAGAACATGAGCAAACGAAAAGCTTTACCCACAGTGCGCTAATCCTTGGTGGGTGACCCAAGGTGAAGTGATAAAAGAAATATGTTCACCGCCACACATTGTTTCCAGTAGAGGAAAAGGAGAAGTTCCATGAACAGCAAGCAAGATCAACAAACCAGCAGTTACAGATCACCAGTGTTCGGAGCAGCGAACAGCACACTTGCTATTGCTGGCGCGGCTGTTTTTATGCTCGCATTCATAGCATTCGGAATAAACCATTTTTCCGATCCGGCGTATGCGTCGGTCGATACAAAGAGTGAGGGTACAACCAAAAATAACAGCAACCATCATCATCACAACCATAATGGGAATGGCAAAGACGGACTCAAAATGAAACCCGAAACCAAAAATGATGTTGGAGAAGGAGAATTGATTGCGGCAAAAAAAGTCGGAAGTGCGATAATTGGACGCGGTCGCACAAGGGAAGGGCGAGACGCTCTTTTATTCGCAGCCAAACATGATGAATATTTCGTTCCGGAAATTGAACGATCTGCAATAGCCTTTGTTAATCATCCTAGCAATAACACTGCGATGATCTTGGAAAATGCCAGTGATATCGGGAAAAACAGAGCAAAAACAACAAAGGTACAAAAAGGTGTTGATGTCAACACCAAAATTAACCAGACTCAACTTCAACGCGACTTGCTCGTTTCCGGTCGAAAAAAAGTTGATGTTGCATTTTTGGCTAAAAGCATCATGAATAATAATGATGGAGGACAAGCTTACTACAGCGGAGTACTTAATGACGGCACCGACCTTACAAACAAACGCCTAGCCGCCATTGAGAAAGGACTTTCCGGTAAAGCCCCTAACGCAAATGTTTCAATGATTTTGAAGCGTCTTGGAACATTTAAAAGCAACTCTGATGGTAACGGAGGAGAAGTATGGCAGTCAAAAAGAACCAGATGGGATGTTCATGATCCCCATTTTTCAAAAGGAGGCGATGGGTATATCGTTCGTGGATACAACGAAAGATTTCGTCTCAACTCCAACACTCCCGAAAGTCATCAAATTCTAGGGCAGCAAAATTCGCAACGCCGGATCTACCGACAAGCTCCAGCTGCTCAGTAGAAAGCAACTCACCAGGGGATTTGTTATTCCCCAATATCTGATCAACCACCAGACACGGGGGAGGTTGCGATTTTCGCCCTTCCCCTCTTTTTTTCACAAAACCAGAAAAGGTTAGGATCATGAAAAAGATAAACAATCAGCTTATTTGGTTTCTTACCATGCTTGTGCTCACTACCGGTTGTACAACAAAAACAACATATCAAAAAATCAAACCACCTACAGTAGTAAGCCAACCACTTCCTATTCTTCCAGAAACTAGACAACCGGAATGCATTCCAAAACTAGGTTACAAATGTATTCGCGTAATCCCTAAAAAACCACCTATCACTCCGCTCAAACCAAATTATCGAAAACTCAAAAAACACCCAACATCTGTTTCGTTTCCGTTTATGCTCGAGAAAATTGGCACGCATTATGAAGGGAAGCCGGTTTACAAGCGCTTACAATAACCAGAATCCAAGGAGAATTAATCATGAAAATCAAAAATAATCGACTAGGAATGCTCCTGCTTCTGCTCCTGGTCACGATTTTTTCAGGCTGTACAATGCCAAGACTATCTTTCTGGAAAACAACACCAAAAGAACCAGTGCCTGCGAAAATAGCCTTTAGCTCACAAGAACATACATTAGCTCGCACTGCTGCTAAAAAAATACGCGAGGAGCAAGCTAAAACCGAACTGGCACGCATTCCTAAATCAAGACGGGATCTTGCATATAAGCATCCAAGAATACCAATGATTATCATCTGGGTGAACGAACAAAGCACTTCAACAGTTGATGTTGACCCTGACGGTAGTGTAATTCCATCGCGCTACATGATTACACAAAAAGGTAAAAGAAAAAAAACTACCAATACCCTAACAATTAGATTGGAAAAAGGACAAAGCCCTGGAATAAACAAAAAGTTGAAAAATCGACGCCTAGCACTTGCAAAGCATATAAACTTACCAATTATTGCAATATGGGCAACATCTGATCTTAAACATATTGTAGATGTTGATTTTGTAGACGGCGTAGCAGCATCAAGGCGTAAACATATTGTAGGCAAAGGCTTTATTGAACTTACTGCAAATCTCAAACCTTTGCGAATTGCAAAAAAACAAACTTATGTTCCATTACTGACTAGACCCGCAAACAGAAGAACATCACAAAATTTACGACAGAATCCGATAAATTACAATCAAAACTATAAAAATAATCAGCACACCTACATAAGTCCGGAAAATGCCTATTAAAAAGGCTAAAAAAAACTAATATTCATTGAATAACAATTTGCGATGCTTTCTCAAAGACATCGCTATTTTTTTTATTAAAATTAACCGCTACCAAACTCGTTTTAATTTATAAAAAATATCACCTTTTGACTAGTCCTGGATAAACTGAACCGGTAAGTTAACGACAGTTAATGAGTTGATT
>CAZMSR010000008.1:0-39519 GCA_964569045.1 uncultured Gammaproteobacteria bacterium
ATTAGTCATAATTTCAAAAAAATTAAAAGTAGACTCAAGAAACTAGCCAAGTGGGAAGATGGCAGAATAAAAGGAATAGAATTGGGAATAATCTTAGGATATCGAGCCACAACATAGAGCTCGATCACCTAAAATTATATCCAAAAAGAAAACCGTCCTTAAACTAGCAAGCGAGTTTTTGGACGGTCTGTCTCCTGTGGACTATTTAATTAATAATAGCCTCTTGTCCAAAATGAGGTGGACTGATACAAAAAATTGACTTAATTTTTTTAAGATATTATTGTTTAGCATAGTGATTAAATTGTAGCACTGCTTCACATGCAAAAGGAAAAAATGTATGAATACTGATCTGATACTTAAAACAGAAAATGAAAAATCCCAAATAAAATTAGTAGAACAAGATCTTTGGATGGCTGTTTTAGAACAAGCAATTATAGATATAGATAAACTAAAAAGAAAAAAAATGCCCAACGACTTTACTTGGACTTTAGAAGCTGCTAAAAGATGGGTTAACGGAATAAACTTTAAGAAAGTATGTGAATTAGCTTTACTCGATCCCGACTACATAAGAAAAAAATTTCTTAATTTTATTGATTCCACTGACAAAAAGTATAAAAAACCACCCAGAAATGTAAAAAATATGCGTAATTAGTAACCACATATCATATTATAACCACAAAAAATATTCGACCTTTTTAAAAACAAGGGGAAAAAATGTTAGGCACCAAGAACGAACGGCTTACATTAAAAAATATTATCATAAATACTTTAGCAATAATTTTGGCAACATTATTATTTCCTTTAGTACTAAGTATATCAAAAATAACAAATTCACTTCATGTATTAATAAAACTAATTTTAAATAATTTTTTAATACTTTTAACGATGAGCACTTCATCGTTTTTTTATTAATTCAAAGCATTAATCCAAAATATTTACATTTTAAAAAAAATATGATAAGTTAAACAAGTAAAAAATTAAAATATGTCACAAACAAAAGGAATTCAAGCTAGAATTAAGTCTGTCACTAATACCAAAAAAGTAACAAAGGCAATGGAAATGGTAGCAGCAGCAAAAATGCGCAAAGCAATTGAAGCAGTATTAAAAACGCGAACTTACGCGATTCTAAGCTGGGAAACAATTTTAAGATTATCAGGTGCACTTAATAATAATCACAAATTCCTTGCACAAAAAAAAGAAAAACCTAAGTCTCAAAATAAAATTGCAATCATATTATTTACATCTAATCGAGGATTATGCGGCGGTTTTAATACAAACATTGTTAATAAACTTTACAAAACAATAAAAAATAAACATAACACTCAAAATATCGAATTAATTTTATTTGGAAAAAAAGGAATAAAAGCTTATAACTACTATAAATACAATATAGTTGCAGAATTTAATAAACCAGATATTGCAAGTGGAATTAATGATGTAATACCGGTCGCTAAACTTGTTTGTGATGAATTTTTAAATAATAAATATAGTAAAATAATTTTAGCGTACACAGATTTTGTAAGTGCAAGCAAGCAAGAGGCCAAAATAAAACAAATACTACCCGTAGAAATAAACGCAAAAGAAAGTGAACTTGTAAATATTCATAGTCATTACGAAAAAAACAGCATAATTGACGAAAGTAAAAAAAAGGATTTAAATAGTGTAAAAGAATACTTATTTGAACCTGACGCAAAAACTGTACTAGACGAGCTAATTCCCAGATTAATTGAAATACAAATTTTTCAAGCATTATTAGAGTCTAATGCAAGCGAACATTCTGCTAGAATGAGTGCAATGCACCAGGCAACTGATGCTGCAAGAGATATGATAGAAGAGCTAACGCTAACATATAATAAAATACGTCAAGCAGGAATAACAGCAGAAATTGCTGAAATCGGAGCTGGAGTGAATGCTATGAAATAAATAAAATAAATTAAATGTCAAGTATTATGGATAATAATATCGCACAAAACAATAACAATCAGTCAGCTCAAGTCATAAGCAAACAAATAGGAAAAATACAACAAATCATTGGTGTTGTAGTAGATGTTTATTTTGAATCTAACTTACCGGAAATATATAATGCACTAGAAGTAGAAATTAGTGATAACAAAAAATTAACACTAGAAGTTCAGCAGCACATTGGCTCTAACGTTGTCAGAACGTTAGCTATGGGCACAACTGATGGCTTAAAAAGAGGGATTAAGGCCCACAATACAGGAGCGGGCATTAAAGTTCCGGTTGGCGAAAAAGTATTAGGAAGAATGTTTGATATTTTAGGAACCCCAATCGACTCTAAAGAAACTCCACAAACAGATAAAAAATATGAAATTCACAGAACAGCACCTAAATTTACAGAGCAATCCAGCAAAGCGGAAATATTAGAAACAGGTATTAAAGTTATTGACTTAATGTGTCCGATATTAAAAGGTGGAAAAGTTGGATTATTTGGTGGAGCCGGAGTTGGAAAAACTGTAATTATTCAAGAATTAATTCATAATATTGCTCAAGAACATGGAGGATATTCAGTTTTTGCCGGAGTAGGGGAACGAACTCGTGAAGGCAATGATTTATATCACGAAATGAAAGAAGGAGGTGTTTTGGATAAAGTAGCTATGGTATTTGGACAAATGAATGAACCACCCGGAGCTAGAGCTAGAGTAGCCCTAACAGGCTTAAGCATGGCTGAGTATTTTAGAGATGAAGAAAATAAAGATGTACTATTATTTGTTGATAATATTTTTAGATTCACACAAGCAGGGGCAGAAGTAAGTAGTTTAATGGGTAGAATTCCATCAGCTGTTGGTTATCAACCAACCCTAGCAACCGAAATGGGCGAATTACAAGAACGTATTACTTCAACTAAAAACGGATCAATCACTAGCTTTCAAGCAGTATATGTACCGGCCGATGATTTAACAGATCCGGCGCCTGCCACCACTTTTTCGCATTTAGACTCAACAGTTGTATTAACCAGAAGCTTAGCTGAGTTAGGAATTTATCCAGCTGTTGATCCGCTTGATTCAAGATCTACAATACTTGACCCAAAAATTATTGGCAAAGAACACTATAATGTAGCTCGCGGCGTTCAAAAAGTATTACAAAGATACAAAGACCTGCAAGATATTATAGCAATTTTAGGAATGGAAGAATTATCAGACGAAGATAAGCTAATAGTAATGCGTGCAAGAAAACTTCAAAAATACCTATCACAACCATTTTTTGTAGCTGAAGCTTTTACTGGACACTCTGGTAAATATGTAAAATTACAAGATACCATAAAAGGATTTAAAGAGATCCTGAATGGCAAACATGACGATAAGAATGAAGGAGATTTTTACATGAAAGGATGTATTGAAGAAGTGTAAATTTAAATAATTTGACAATTTTTATTTTTAAATCCAAAAATATTACAGAAATTATCAATACAAACAATCACTATATTTAAAATGTCAAATAAAACAATACAATTTGAAATAGTAACACCTGAAAGAGTAATTCTAAGTGAAAAAATTACTCAAATTATTGTGCCAACAATCGTAGGCGAAGTAACAATATTACCCAATCATATTCCGTTAGTGTCTAGCTTAAACCCCGGAGTTATTACAGCTAAAAAAAAAGATGGTAGCAATGTAATTATGGCTGTATCTGGTGGATTTGTAGAAGTCTCTAATCAAAAAGTTGTAATACTTGCAGACACAGCAGAAAGAGCCGAAGAGCTAGACGAAGTAAAAATTAAAGAAGCACGCAAAGCGGCAACAAAAGCAAAAGAAGAGCTCAAACACATGGATACAGAAAGATTTGCAAACATTAGCGCTAAAATACAAAAAGAATTAGCCAGAGAAAAAGCTTTAAAAAAATGGAGGAACGTTAAGTAAACAACATTTCACTAATATTATTATCTTGAAATACATAAAAATTTTAATTATTAAAATAATATAATGAAAGTAAGAGATTATATGTGCGCAAATGTGCATACAATTGCGCCTAATAAAACATTAGCTAATGCTGTAAAGCAAATGGTTGAAAATAAATCTAATAGTTTAATTGTTATTAACAATAATAAACCTGTTGGATTATTTTCATCACGCACATTAATAAAAGCAATTGTGCCAGATTATTTACAAAAAGATATTCGATCATCTATTTTTGATGCTGAAGGAACCTTTGAAAAATACGCACGCGAGGCTAAAAATAAACTAGTTAGCGATTTTATGAAAACTGATTTTCACACTTTAACTGATGATGATACTATGATAGAAGCTGCAACTTATGCCTTAAAAGGCGCAAGGAGAATTATACCTGTAGTTAACAAAGAAAAGGGTGAAATAGTTGGCGCTATTACAAGAACTTGTCTTAAAAACGCCTTATACGATATTTTATTCAAAAATGATTAAATAAAATAATACGAATTACATAGAATGCTTGTAGTTCGTATTTATTTTGGATTAATTATTAATTTAATAAATTTAAACTTATGATCGAAGTAGTCAGTGAAGGGTCCAACCATATAACATCAGGTGCTGTAACAGCAGCTTTATTAATCTTTTTAGGGGCATATGGAGTAATAATATCTGAAAAAATTCACAGAACAATAATAGCGCTTTTTGGTGGATCACTAATGATAATAGCCGGCATTTATTATCAATTTTATGATCAAGAAAAAGCAATTCATGCAATAGATTTTAATACAATCGGCTTACTTATTGGAATGATGATTATAGTAGTAATCACAAAAGAGACTGGACTTTTTCAGTATGTAGCCATATGGAGTGCTAAAAAAGTTAATGGTGACCCATGGAAAATAATGGTAGTTTTTGCAATAATTACTGCTGTTTTTAGCGCACTCTTAGATAATGTAACAACAGTACTTTTAATGGTACCAATGACGCTTGTGATTTGCTCTAACTTAAAAATCAATCCAATGCCATTTTTAATTGTTGAAATATTAATGAGTAACATTGGAGGAACAGCCACGTTAATTGGTGACCCACCAAACATATTAATTGGATCTGCTGCTAAATTAAGTTTTATGGATTTTGTGGTTAATTTAGCACCAATTGTAATAATAATGTTTTACCCTATACTACTTTTCTTAAAAGCAAAGTACAAAAAAGACATTCAAACAAGCGAGGAAAACATGCAAAATATTATGAAATTAAATGAAAAAGAAAGTATTACTGATGTAAAGCTACTTAAAAAATCGCTATTTGTTCTAGCTATTGTAATCATTGGATTCTTTTTGCACGGTTTCTTGCACATGGAAGGTGCCACAATTGCGATATTTGGGGCGAGTTTACTTTTACTACTTGACCAAAAAAATATTGAAAAAGCCTTGCATCAAGTTGAGTGGACAACAATATTCTTCTTTATTGGTTTATTTACTATTGTTGGGGGACTAGAATTTGCTGGCATAATTGAATGGGCGGCAACTAAAATGCTTGCACTTACCGGAGGAGACTTAACACTAACAGCGCTTTCAATTATGTGGGGAGGAGCATTTTTCTCTGCTTTTGTTGACAATATTCCATTTGTTGCCACAATGATACCACTTGTTCACAGCATGGGATCAACATTTCAAGACTTAGATCCAATATGGTGGAGTTTAGCACTTGGCGCTTGCTTAGGAGGAAATGGAACACTAGTTGGAGCTAGCGCAAACTTAGTAGTAGCTGGAATGGCAGAAAAATCAGGTTACAAAATAAAATTCGTTGATTTTATGAAAATCGGTTTAGTAGTAATGGTTATAACTGTTGCTTTTGCACATGTATACGCATGGATAAGATTTTTATAAAAATACTATACAAATAACTCATAACAAAAAAGACCCGATTTGGGGCTTTTTTTATTTTAATAATTCAATAAAAACTTTAAAGCGCTCACATATTAAGAAATTTAAAATTATGCTAACATATTAGTATGAAAAAAATATTTGGCTTTATTTTTAATATTGGCAACAATTTTAAGGGTGCAGATAATGCACTAATAATAACAATGTGGTTAATTATTACTTTTGGGTTGATTATGCTCTCAAGCGCCACATCTGCTGTTGCCTACACTAAATACGGGGATAGCTATTATTTTTTTAAACACCAATTATTTGGAATAATAATAGGCACTATAGCCTTCTATATTTTGTCTAAAATTGACTATCATAGATGGGAAAAATATGGTTTTTGGTTCTTAATTTTATCTATTATTTTGCTACTTCTTGTATTTATACCGGGACTTAGTGCTAACTACGGCAAAGCACGCAGCTGGATTAACGTTTTTGGGTTTTCATTACAACCTTCAGAACTAGTAAAATTATCTTTTTTAATATACCTATCAAGCTGGCTAGCAAGAAGACAAAAATTTGTAAAAGACTTTTCACAAGGAACTGCACCATTTGTAATTGTATTTGGCGTAATTGCGTTTTTAATGATAAAACAACCAGACATTGGAACACTATCTATTATCACAATAATATCAATGATTGTTTATTTTATTGGTGGTGCTAACATAAAACATATCTTAATCATTACAATCATTGGCATGGTGGGCGTTTCTATTATGGTTAGCCTTATGCCTTATCAAGCGAGCAGAATTAAATGTTACATAGACCCGGGATCATCAACTACTGATACTTGCTACCAAATCAATCAAAGCCTTATTGCAGTTGGATCAGGAGGCGTACTCGGAAGGGGACTAGGCGCTAGTAGGCAAAAATTTGCGTATTTACCTGAAGTGTCGGGTGATTCTATATTCGCCATAATTGGAGAAGAAGCAGGCTTGATTTTTAGTTCAATTTTAGTTATATTATTTATATTTCTTTTTTACAGAGGATTTTTAATTGCAAAGAGAGCTTTGGATAATTTTGGAAAATTACTTGCTATTGGCATTGCAAGTTGGATTGTTATGCAAGCAATTATTAACATTGGAGGAATGATAAATTTAATGCCAATGACCGGGGTGCCATTGCCATTTATAAGCTATGGCGGAACAGCAATATTATCTGCAATGGCAGCCATGGGAATACTTGTAAATATCTCTAAGCACAGTCGTTTTAGGTAATTATACTAAATTCATAATGCCGAATAAACTTAAAAAAATTTTATATTCAGGCGGAGGAACAGCGGGGTCGGTAACTCCGTTATTAGGGGTAGAGTATGAACTACGTAATTTAAAGATTAAACATAAAGCTTTGTTGATTGGGACAAATTATGGACCTGAAAAATCAATGGCAGAAAAATCAAAAATAAAATTTAAAGCAATATCGAGCGGCAAATTAAGGCGTTATATTAGCTTAAAAAATTTTATTGATCCATTTAAAATTATATTTGGTTTTTTTGAGTCTTTGTGGATTGTCTATAAATTTAAACCGGATGTATTTATATCAGCAGGCGCATTTGTAGCTATACCGGTAGCATTATCATGCAAAATACTTCAAATTCCAATAATCATTCACCAACAAGACGCTCGCCCGGGACTAAGCAATAAATTAATTGCACCAATTGCAGACAAAATAACCCTAACGTTGAAAAAATCACTAAATGACTACACTAAAAATTCTGTAGTTACCGGAAACTCTGTTAGAAAGTTCAATGTTACACAATATAAATCAAAAATAAATCACACTAAAAAGTACTTTGGATTTAATAATAACTTACCGGTGATATTAATAATTGGTGGAGGAACCGGTGCGCTAGAAATCAACAAATTAGTTAAAGAAAATATTAATAAATTATGCAAAAAATATAATATAATCCATAGTTATGGGAAAAATAAAAACATGTTTTTAAATAGCTCTGATCAAAAAAACTACTCAGGACATGTTTTTTTAGAAAAAAATGAACTTGAAATGGCTTATGCTGTCTCAAATATAGTAATTTCCCGAGCCGGCATGGGAGCATTAAGCGAATTAGCTTTGTTAAAAAAACCAAGCATAGTAATACCAATGCCAAATAGCCATCAAGAAGAAAATATTAAAATACTAAAAGAAAATAAAGCAGCAATAATTCTTGAGCAAAAAAACATAAATAATGCTATTTTTAATGAAAAAATTATCAATTTATTAGATAACCATGAATTACAGTTTAAATTAGCAAAAAACATCAACAATACTATTAAGACGAACGGAGCAAAAAAAATTACAAAAATCATTCTGGATACTATCAATAAATAAATATGGATTTTAAAAAAATCAAAAAAATATACATGATCGGAATAAAAGGTGTTGGCATGACAATGTTAGCGCAATTTTATAATTCAAAAAACATTAAAATTCTTGGCTCAGACATAAGCGAAAAATTCATGACTGACAAAGTACTAAAAAAATGCAATATAGAAGTAATAGAAAAATTTAACAAAAAAAATATTCCAAAAGACACTGATTTAATAATATACTCATCTGCTTATAATAAAAACAATAATCAAGAAGTTGCAGAAGCCATTAAGTTAAAAAAAGCAATACTTACATACGGAGAAGCACTAGGAAACACATTTAATTTATATGATGGTATTGGAATTGTAGGATCGCACGGCAAAACAACAACTAGTGCATGGCTTGGATACATTATGAATCAAACTAATTTAAAGCCAAATGTTATGGTTGGGGCAAGAGTGCCTCAATTTAACGGAAGCGCACTTATTAACAAATCAAATCTATTAATAGCTGAATTAGACGAATACCAAAATAAATTTAAATACATAAAGCCAAGCACTATACTGTTAAATAACATTGACTATGATCATCCGGATTTTTTTCCCACAAAAACAAGCTACAAGCAAGTATTCATTGATTTAATAAAAAAAATACCAAAAAATGGACTACTAATTGCTAATTATGACGATATAACTACAAAAAAAATTGCAAAAGAATACGCAAAATGTAAAATAATTAGCTACTCATTAAAAAAAAATAATGCTGAATATAGAGCAAGCAATATAAAACAATTAGACGGTAATCAAGAATTTAAGGTTAAAACAAAAAAAACTAACCTTGGGTTATTTAGAATAAAATTATGTGGAGAACATAACATCTTAAATGCCCTTAGCGTAATAGCAACTAGCATAGAGTATGGTATTAATCCAATTAATATTCGTAAATATTTAGCAGATTTCAATGGCACTGAACGACGAATGCAAATTTTAGGCAAATACAACAAAGCCATTATCATTGACGACTATGCTCATCACCCAACAGAAATTAAAACCACTCTAGATGGAGTTAAGAAAACATACAATAAAAAAAATATTATTTGTGTTTTTCATCCGCACACCTTTACTAGGACAAAGTCGATGATTAATGAGTTTGGATCTAGTTTTCACAATGCAGATGAAATTATTGTTTTGGATATATATGGATCTGCTAGAGAAAAACATGGCGGAATAAACTCGCAAGACATTGTAGATAAAATTAAAAAAAATAAAACAAATACTAAAAATATTCAACATATTCCAAATTTAAATGACTGCGAAAAATATCTTCGGGCAAGAATAAATAAAAATGACGTAGTGTTGTTAATGGGGGCTGGAGATGTGTTTCGAATTGGACAAAATTTAGTAAACAAAACAAAATGTCAAACGAAATTGATAACAAAATTAAACAAAATATCATACTAGCACCATATACCACATACAAAATTGGAGGTCCTTCTGAATTTTTCTTAGAAATAAATAACGAAACAGAACTTATTAACGGAATTAACTGGGCTTTTAGTAAAAATATTAATGTTACCATACTATCCGGCGGGAGTAATGTACTTATTAATGACACTGGAGTACAAGGACTCGTAATAAAAATAAATAATAAGGAACTTTTACTAAAAGGTGACAGAATTGAAGCCGGAGCAGGAGTAAATTTAATTGATGTAGCAAGATTAGCTTGTAACAATAGCTTATCCGGACTTGAATGGGCTAGCGGCATACCCGGATCAATTGGTGGCGCTGTTCGAGGAAACGCTGGTGCACACGGAAAATACATAGCCGACGTAGTGGAAACCATCAAAGCCTTCAATAAAGACAACGGCATTATCAAAACTTTTAGTAATAATGATTGTGAATTTTACTACAAAGACAGCTATTTTAAACAAAATAAAAATTTTATAATACTAAAAGTGCTTTTAAAATTATCAGTTGAAAATTTAGAAAATATACGTAGAAACGTTGAAAATTATTTAAAAATTAGAGAAAAATCACAACCAAGACTAGCTAGTGCTGGATGCGTTTTTAAAAATCTAAAATTTTCGGATATTGAAAGAACTAGTGATAAATTAGCAAATTATATTTTAAAAAATAATCCTCCTAAAAATGGAAAAATAGGAGCAGGTTGGTTAATTGATTTACTTGGGTTAAAAGGGAAAAAAAATGGTGGGGTTAAAATAAGCTTAGAGCATGCGAATTTCATTGTAAACACAGGAAAAGGAACAGCAGATGATGTAAAGCAACTAATTAATTTTATTAAAAAAAGAGTATTTGATCAATTTGGAATTAAACTTGAAGAAGAAATAGAATATTTAGAATAAATTTAGAATATTATTACTCCTTAAAATACCACTCAAAAATATCATAAGCTATAGGAACAGCCACCTCTGAACCTTCGCCACCTTCCTCAACAAGGACAGTTAAAATCATTTTTGGATTTTTATAAGGAGCAAAACCAGTAAACCAAGCATGTGTTTCTTTCTTGGTTGACCACTGCGCTGTTCCAGTCTTACCTGCTGCATCAATATTCAATAAAGATAATCTTCTGGCACTTCCACGCGTAACAGCTTGACGCATACCTTGCTTAACAATCAACATATTATAATCATCAATAAAATTTTCTCTTACTGGTTCTATTGGCACTTTTTTTATACTTTGATCAATTGGAGATATTACTTCACGAACTATATGTGGTCTATATAATTTTCCACCATTTGCAAATGCCGAAGTGAATAATGCTACTTGGAGAGGAGTAACCATAATATCACCCTGACCAATAGCTAGATGATAAGTATCACCAATATACCATCGTTCACCTTTTGTCATTCGCTTCCAATCCTTAGAAGGAAGAAAACCTCTTGATTCACCTGCCAAATCTATGCCGGTTTGCTCACTCATTCCAAATAACTTACCATAATGAGTTATTTTTTTAACACCAAGCCCGGCAAAATCTTTATACCCACCACCAATATAATAAAAAAAAGTATTAACTGATTCAGCAATTGCTTTACGAGCATCAACATAACCATGACCACCAACTTTCCAATCAGGAAAAAACCACGAAGAAATTCTAATACCACCTGTACTTAAAAAAGTTGTATATTCAGCTATAACTTTTTCCTCTAACGCTGCTGCCACCATAACGGGTTTTATTGTAGATCCGGAAGGATATTCACCACTAATTGCTCGATTGAATAAAGGTTTATCAGGATGATTTATAAGTTCTTGATATTCAGTATAAGTTATTCCACGAGCAAAAGCATTATTATTAAAAGATGGAACATTTACCAAAGCGATTATTTCGCCATTATTTGGATTTAATGCAATAACTACAGCTCTTTTTGTGTTTAAATCCTTTAAATGCTTTTGAACTATTTCTTCAATTTTTTGTTGAAGAAGTATATTAATCGAAAGAACTATATGAGACCCATCTTGAGCACTAATTTCTTTGATTATTCGTTTTTCTTTACCAAAAGCATCTACTTCTATTTGTTTTTGCCCATTTACACCTCTAAGCTCTGATTCCCAAAAAAATTCAACGCCAACTTTTCCAATATTATCTATAGGTAAATACTCACTTCCAAATTCCTTGAGCTCAGTATCGTTTATTTTTCCTGTGTATCCTAAAATATGCGAAAATGATAGAGAATGAAGATCATATTCTCGTCTTGTCTTGCTTTTTATGTTAACTCCTGACCATGCCTTACTCTCAAGAATTAATTTAATTGCAGCCTCATAAGGTATATTATTAGTTACGAATAATGGCTGAAATGACCTTAATGACCCCTTCTTAACAGTATTCAAAATATCCTCCATTTCTTTTATTGAAACTTGGTTATCTAAAATATCACTTATTTTTAAAAAAACTTCAGATCGTCTTATATTATCTTTAGGTAAATCTGAAGGCACAAAATAAAGTAAAAAATCTGCCACATTTCTCACAAGTGGTCTAAAATTATTATCATATATAATTCCGCGTTTTGACTCAATTCTATCCAATCTTATTCTATTGCCTTGTGCAAGAGTATAGTAATACTCACCATTCACTAATTGAAGCCATATTAACCGCGCAATCACTAAAAATATCAAAACTAAAAAAACTAAAAAAACTAAAAAAAGACGTTTATATTTTAATGCCGATTTCATCCTATCTATATTTAAACTCCTAGAAGCAATACTATTTTCATTCCAATTTTCTTTATATTTATTCCTTGAAATTTTATCGCATATTCGAGTCACAAAAATATCTTCATTTGCATTTATATTATTTAATATTTTTATTTTAGCCATTTTTATACTAATAATATATCCCCCCACTTTTTTTCTTATAAGAAATATAATAAATGTATAACATTTATAATTTTTTTAAATTTGTAACAAGGAAAATAGGCTTTAAATCACGTAAAAATAAACTTAAGGTGTAAAAAATACAAACAACCACTATTAAATTCAAGATATACTCTTGTAATATATTGTATACATACTTTTGAGTAAAAAATAACTCATAACTAGGATATCCCAATAATTTAAAAAAATAATCAATTACTAAAATTTCAAAATCAACTATAGTAAAAAATATTATTTGCAGTATCAATATTGAATATAATGATTTATCAGTAAAATAACCTGTGTAAAAAAAATTAGTCACAATAAATGCAAACACATAAATAATTAAATACATCCCAAAAAAATAAAATGAAATAATATCAAATATAAAACCAACAAAAAAAACCCACAATAATGCTAGATTAACACCTCTTAAAATTAAAACAAAAATTATCAATATTGAAACTAAGCTTATACTAGAAAAAGGGTATGGCAATCCGGATATTAATGATATCTGACAAACGCATATCATAAAACAGATGACTGCGTGAAAAAAAAATTGTCTTCTCATTGATTTGGTAAAATTACTGAAACAATATTAATAGAATCAATATCACTCTTTGGCTCAATTATTGCACTCTTCCAAATATCATTACTTGTCTCAATGATTTGTATTATTTCACCAATTACAAGACCTGCAGGAATACCGGACTCTAAGCCCGATGTAACAACTATGTCTTTGAGTTTAATTAATTTATTCTGTGGAATAAAATTCATTCTAACAGTTAATTCAAGCTCACCCGATGTCAACCCGGAAGTTATATCAGAATTTTGTATAAATACAGCAAATTCACATTTTTTTTGAGTAACAAGACAAACCTCTGAAATTTCATTATTTAAATTAATAATTTTTCCAATCACCATCCCCACATTATCTACAACAATAAGTCCAACAGTAAGACCATCTTTGATACCTTTATCAATAATCATTCCGGAATAAAGTGCATGATTATTAACAGGCTTAGAAATTATATTTGCTAAAACAGTCTTTTGCTTTGAGCTTCTAGAAAAATTCAACAACTTTTTAAGTTCATTGTTTTCAGTATTTAAATATTTTAACTCTTGATTTTCTGTCAATAAAGTATTATACTTTATTTTCAAAATTTTAAGATCATGTGAAAGCTTCTTTTTTTCTTTAAAATTTAAATATGAATTGGTAAGATTTGTATTAATAGAATAAATAGAGGAAGAAATTGGACCAATAAAGTATATTATTGCTTTTTCTATTGGAGTAAGAATTCTTGCATAATGCAAAACTACAATAATTACAATAAAAACAAAAACTCTTGTAAAAATTAAAAAAGATTGATTTTTCATATTAAAATATTGAATCAGCGCTACATCTCTTCAGTACTTGGAATCCTAACTTTATTTAAAAGTTCTTGATCCTCGAGCAACATTCCAGCGCCACGAACCACACAGGTTAATGGATCATCACTCACTCTAACAGGAATCTTTGTTGCCCCAGCCAAATACTTATCAATATTCCTTAAACTAGCCACACCACCGGTTAAAATAATTCCATGTTCATATATGTCAGATACTAATTCCGGAGGTGTAATTTCAAGTATTGTCTTTATATTTTCAGTCATTTTTAAAATTGATCTTGACATTGCCTCTCTAACCTGAGAATCATCTATATGAATTTGTTTTGGCAAACCAGTAATCAAGTCTCTGCCTCTAACTTTTATTTTTAAAGGATCCTTTAAAGGCAAGGCTGACCCAATGGCAATTTTAGCTTGCTCTGCAATTTGATCACCAACCAAAATATTAAACTCTTCTCTAATATATTGTATAATATTACTATCTAATTCGTCTCCAGCTAATTGCATACTCTTCCAAGTTACAACTCCTCCAAGTGATATTACAGCAATTTCAGTCGTTCCTCCTCCAATATCAACAATTAAATTTGCCTTTGCATCCATTATTGGCAACCGAGCTCCAATTGCAGCTGCAGTTACTTCGTGAATCAATTGAACCTCTCTAGCTCCGGCAGATTTTGTCACATCCTCAACAGCCTTTTTCTCTACTTCAGTAATATCTAGAGGAATTCCAATTACAACTCTTGGACGTGGAGACATAGTAAAATCCTCAGAATGCACCTGATTTATAAAATACCTAATCATACGTTCAGTAACTTCAAAATCGGAAATAACACCCTTCACTAACGGCTTTATGGCTGAAATATGAGGAGGTGTTTTACCTGTCATGCTTTTTGCTTCTTGCCCAACAGCTATAATGTCATCAGTCTTTATATTAATAGCAACCACTGACGGCTCATTTATTACTATCCCTTTTTCTTTAGTGTAAACTAAAGTATTTTTTGTACCAAGATCAATTGCAATATCTTTTGAAAATTTTCCTAATAATTTATTTAACACAAAATAAAATAGCACTCAGCGCTTAATAGTTAGCGCCATAAGGATACTAACTACAAAATACTAAATACTAAAAAAAATCACTAAGCCAAATTCATTTTACCTAATAATTCATCAATGCCAATAAACTCAATAATTCCGGTTAGACGATTTCTTACCTCAATCATACCGTTTTTAATATTTTTTTTACTCACAATTATTCTATAAGAACACCCAATCATGTCAGATTCTGAAAATTTTTCACCGGCACTAAACTTCAATCTATCATCATATAAAACTTCTATGTCATTGTCTAGTAATTCTTTGTATATCTTATCTGATTCTCTTTTAATGTTGGCGTCCTCTAAATTAATTGCCACTAAGTGAGCTTTAAACGGGGATAATTCATTTGGCCAAATAATACCATCATTATCATGAAAGGTCTCAACAACTGTACCCATTAATCTTCCCAAGCCAATACCATAACAACCCATTATTAAATCACTAATAACTCCATCCTCATTATTTATAGAAAAATTAAATGGACTAGAAAATTTTGTTTTTAATTTAAAAATATTTCCAACTTCTATTGATTTTTTTGATTCTAAATCTTTTTCACCACAATTAGGGCATTTTGACTGCTCTTTAATAATCTCCTCATTAATAGCTAAATTACATTTCTTGCAAATATAAATTAAATCTTCGCCGGCATCACTAATAGTTTGAAATTCATGAGAATATTTAGAAAACGTTCCACCTGAAGCATATGTAAGATAAGTTGACTCTAATAAACCAACTCTTTTAAAAATTTTAAAATATGCCTTTTGAACTTGCTTATAATAATTATTTAAATCTTCTTCTGTTAAATGAAATGAATAAAGATCTTTCATCAAAAACTCTCTACCACGCATTATGCCGGATTTTGCTCTAAGCTCATTGCGAAATTTTGTTTGAAACTGATATATGCAAACCGGCAAATCCTTATAAGATAAAATATGTTTTTGCATTAATGGAACAACAACCTCTTCATGTGATTGTCCTAAAACCAATTTTGAACCATTCTTAAGATCTGTATGAAATAAAATATCCATTTTTTGCCGACCGGTTTTTATATAATTATTTAAAGGATGCAAAGCAGGCATATAAACTTCTTGAGCCCCGATATTATTAATTTCTTCTCGAATGATATTTTCAATTTTTTTAATAACCATTAATCCCAATGGTAAAAGAGTATAAACTCCGGAAAAAAGTTTATCAATAAACCCTGCCTGAATTAAAAGCTGGGCATTTAAACTCACTTCATCATGAGGCGGTTTTCTTAAGATTTTAGTAAATAGTTGTGATTGTCGCATATTTTTATACTACCCTTAATAATAAATAAAGGAAAAAATAATAACACTCTTAATTTAAACAAAAAAACATCAAAATATAAACAAAAAACAATTTATCATTAAGACCTTTTTTTAACTATATATTAAAAAAAAATTAAAAAAAAGTAGTTACCACTCAATAGATTGAAAAAAACTCAAAATTATGACATTATTTAAACATGAATCATAATAATTACTTTAAAAATAAAAAAATAACTTTATTAGGTCTTGGTGTTTTAGGCAGGGGAGTTGGAGATGCTGAATTTTTAGCTAAAAATGGAGCTATACTTACAATAACTGATTTAAAAACAGAAAAAGAACTTAACTTATCAATAAAAAAACTTAAAAAATATAAAAATATTCAATACAGCTTAAATGGTCACAAGTTTAAAGATTTTCAAAATAAGGACTTAATAATTAAATCTGCTGGAGTACCAAAGGACTCGATATACATAAAAGAAGCTAAAAAAAACAAAATTCCTGTTCATATGAGCACTGCACTTTTTGCATACTTCACTAAATCTACATTAATAGGAATCACAGGCACAAGAGGAAAATCTACTGTAACACACTTAATTAATTATATTGTTTGCACAGCAGGATTTAAATCATGCCTAGGCGGAAATATTAGAGGCGTTTCAACACTAATACTACTCAACAAAGCTAAAGAAGGGGAATACGCAATACTAGAACTTGACTCTTGGCAACTCCAAGGATTTAAAACATTAAAATTAAGTCCAAAAATTGCTATTTTTACAAATCTGATGCCAGATCATCTAAATTATTACAAAGGCAACATGAAAAAATATTTTAGTGATAAATCAAATATTTTTAAGTATCAAAAAAATTCAGACCTATTTATTACAAGTCAAAAAACGCTAAATATTCTAAAAAAAGAATATAAAGCAAAAATAAACTCAAAAATATTAATAAGCAATATTAAAGAAGCAAAAACATATAAAACAAACCTACTAGGTACTCATAATCAAGAAAACATTGCATTAGCCATAAAAACAGCAAAAGCTCTAAACATTAAAGATAGTATTATTAAAAAAGCAATTGCAAATTTTCCAGGAGTTCCCGGAAGACTGGAGTTGATTAGTAAAAAAAATGACATAGATTACTACAATGACACAACCTCAACAATGCCTAATGCCGCTATTGCGGCAATAAATACCTTTAATGATAAAAAAATCACACTAATTGCCGGAGGAAATGACAAAAAATTAGAATACAAAAAATTATCAAAAATTATTAGCAAAAAAATTGGATTATTAATCTTATTACCGGGAGCTGCTAGTGAAAAAATCATCAAAAGCCTTTCAAAAAGCTATAAATATATATTAGTTAAAAATATCAAAGAAGCTGTAAGGATAGCTAGTAAACTTACAGAAAAAGGCAGCATTGTGCTGTTTTCACCTGGTGCTACAAGTTTTGGATTATTTAAAAACGAATTTGATCGTGGTGAACATTTTTTAAACGAAGTAAAGAAATTATAATTTGTCAATATTGAAATCTTAGAACACATAAATTATAATAATATCATTATTATTATATATACTTAAAATAATTATAAAAAATGCAGTATAAAGTTCAGCTAAATAATAAAAAAACAAAATCTAGAAAATTACTGAATTTTTTAGTAGTGCCTATAATATTTATTGTATTTGGCTTTTTAGGTGGTATGTATGCCTCGTCAAAAAATCCAATAGTAGAAAATTTAGCAAAAAAAGAAATAGCTTATGTTGACAAAATACTAAACAAGTACTCAGACCCTAAAAATAATCAAATTTCTAAAGAAATAGACTTTGGTTTATTTTGGGATCTCTGGGACTTACTTGAAGAAAACTATGTTGAACAAGGTGAACTAAACGAAAAAAAATTATTTTACGGCGCAATGCAAGGTATGGTAGCTTCTATTGGAGATCCATACACAACTTTTATGGACCCTCAAAAAGCTAATGAGTTCGAAGAGGACCTTGAAGGCAAATTCGAGGGAATTGGAGCAGAAATCGGAATCAGGGAAGAAATACTAACAATAATCTCTCCGTTAGATGACATGCCGGCAAAAAAAGCAGGATTAATGGCAGGAGACAAAGTTTTAGCAATTGACGGAGAAGTAACAATCGGCATCACAATTGATGAAGCTGTTAAAAAAATTAGGGGACCAAAAGGCACTGATGTAATTTTAACAATCTCAAGAGACGGTTTAGGAAAAGCTGAAGATATCACAATAACGAGAAGCACAATTATTGTAAAAAGCCTTAGAACAGAAATAATAAAAAACGAAAACATTTATAAAATTAGAATCACAAATTTTAACAATGACACTAAAAGATTAATGGACGAAGCAATTACTGAAATACTTAAAAAAAAACCAGATGCAATTTTGCTTGATTTAAGAAATAATCCCGGAGGATACCTAGAAATTGCTATAGAAATTGCCAGCGAATGGATAGAAGATGGAATTATTGTAAGTGAACAATTTGGCAGTGGACGCAAAAATGACTTTTTAGCAAGAGGTAGAGCTAGACTTGCTGATTATAAAACAATAATTCTTGTTAATAAAGGCTCAGCTTCTGCATCAGAAATTCTTTCCGGAGCTTTAAAAGACTATAATAAGGCAACATTAATTGGCGAAAAAACTTTTGGTAAAGGCTCTGTGCAATCACTCGAAGATTTACGAGATGGCTCACAACTAAAAGTAACAGTAGCCAAGTGGCTAACACCGGAAGGATTAAATATTCATAATGAGGGGATTAAACCGGATCATGAAATAAAATTTACAATAGAAGATTTTGAAGCAGGCAAAGACCCGCAATTAGACGCAGCTATTGAATTTATTAAAACAGGAACAATAGTAACTCTTAAAACCAACGAAAAGATAGTAGAATAAAAAAAATAAAAAAGGACCAGCAAGGATCCTTAAAAAAACTGATTACCCTTTTTTAATTAAGACAAAGCTTAAGAATAAGGTATAAGTATTAATGCAATTATTGTAAACAACAAAAAAAGACTAAAATAAACTTAGTAACATCACGCTCATAACAACGATCCTTGCTAATAATATTCATAATACTAATTATAGACTCATGCTCTTTAGACAAACTTACTTTTTTTTATTCTGCCGCGTTTTATTGCTATAAGCTGATGCGGACAATAATCCACTCGTAAGTTTACGCAGTTTTAAAAACCAACTTCTAGGAGTACGGCTCAAGATTTCTTTACGACCGAGTGGACGCATTGAGCCAATTTGACGACACTTATATTGCGTAGAGATAGACATATACTAGACTCCTTGACTTCAAGATTGTTAATACTAAAGGACAATAAAACATACATATACTAACAAATTTATTTTAATTTGTCAAGTAAAACCAGGTACCTGCTCACACAACATAATACCATTTCTTCACTAATTAACGTAAAATAATTCTAAGTCAATAAATAATTACAAAATTATATAATCCGCATTAACTAAACAATTATACTCTTTTTTTAAACATCTTAAACATGAACAATAACAATACAAAATACATATTCGTAGTCGGAGGAGTGATTTCTGGCGTCGGAAAAGGAGTTGCGGCAGCATCAATCGGAAGAATATTAATTGGAAAAGGATATAATGTTAGCGCTATAAAAGTAGACCCTTATATAAATATTGATGCCGGAACAATGAACCCAACAGAACACGGGGAAGTATTTGTCACAGATGATGGCGATGAAACAGATCAAGATATTGGAAACTATGAAAGATTTTTAAACAAAAACATTTATCGCGAAAACTACATGACTACCGGACGAGTTTACCAGAGCGTAATTCAAAAAGAACGCAACCTAGAATATAAAGGCAAATGCGTACAAGTTGTGCCGCACATACCAATGGAAATAAGAGAACGCATTCAAAAAGCAGCAAATAAAACCAAAGCAGAAATTATGATAGTAGAAATTGGCGGCACAGTAGGCGAGTATGAAAATATGCTATTTCTTGAAGCTGCCAGAGTAATGAAGCTACAAAACCCTAAAAATGTACAATTTGTTATGGTTAGCTATTTGCCGGTACCAAACAAAGTAGGTGAAATGAAAACAAAACCAACTCAACATGCAGTTAGGGCATTAAATACTGCCGGAATACAACCAGACTTTATAATAGCCCGCTCAAGAATGGGCGCTGATGAAAAAAGACGAAAAAAAATAGCAATTCATTGCAACATTGAATACGACGGCGTAATATCAGCACCGGATGTAGAAAGCATATATGATGTTCCACTTAATTTTGAAAAAGACAACTTAGGAGAAAGAATATTAACAAAATTTAATTTAAAGCCACGCCAAAAAGATTTAACAGACTGGCGAGCAATGATGAAAAAAATTAAAGAAGCTAAAAAAGAAGTAAATATAGGTATTGTTGGAAAATATTTTTCAACAGGTGATTTTAACTTATCTGATTCCTATATTTCCGTAATAGAAGCTATTAAACATGGCTGTATTCCTAATAATTGCATAGCTAATCTAAATTGGATTGATACTGAAAAAATTAAAGAAAAAGGAACAAATTTCTTAAAAAAATATGACGGTGTAATTGTTCCGCAAGGCTGGGGAAGTAGAGGATCAGAAGAAAAAATTACTACAATAAAATTTTTAAGAGAAAACAATATTCCATTTATGGGCTTATGTTATGGAATGCAAATGAGTGTTATTGAATTTGCCAGAAATGTCTGTGGTCTTACTGATGCCAATTCAGAAGAAGCTAATCCACAAACAAAAAACGCAGTTATTCATATAATACCGGAACAAAAAGAACTACTTAAAAAAAAACAATACGGAGGAACAATTAGACTTGGCTCATGGCCATGCAAAATAAAAAAAGAAACAAAATTAGCTCTAACATATGGCAAAAAAATAGAAAAACACATGACAACTCCTGAGCGACATAGACATAGATATGAATTTAATAATGATTACCGAAAACAACTTGAAAATGCAGGACTAGTGATAAGCGGTACTTCACCTGATGGCAAGTTAGTTGAAGCTGTAGAAATCAAAAATCATCCATTTTTTATAGCTACTCAATTTCATCCGGAATATATTTCAAGACCTCTTGCACCCCACCCACTTTTCATAGAATTTATTAAAGCATGTTTAAAAAATAAATAATACAAACAAAAAAAGCTCATAAGCAAATAAGCTTTTTTTGTGCATAAAGCACCAAAAACTCCCTTTAAAAGGGTAATACATTTACAAATTTCTCCTGCTTAAGCTTTCCTGTAAATTTCTTTACTTTTTTAGTGCTAAACTTGACAATTCCATTAATTGTTGAGAAAATAGTATGATCATTTCCTATTTTCACGTTCTTGCCAAGATGATATTTTGTTCCACGTTGTCTAATAATAATTGAGCCGGGTTTTGCTTTTTCACCATCATAAAGTTTAACACCAAGACGTTGCCCTTTAGAATCTCTTAAATTGGAGGCGGATCCACCCGCTTTTTTATGTGCCATTTGTAATTAATTAAAAGTTAAAAAAATACTTCTTTATTCTTATTTATCAAAATAATAATAGCAAAAAAAACTCAAATAAGTCAACACCAATACATGTATCCACTCACCATTTAGTGCTAAGGTGGTGTAAATTCTCACTAATTATCTAGTTATAATGCGGATACCAATATATGCAACTGCACACTTAGCTAAAATATATACAAAAAAATGACTAATCAACTCAAAGGAAAACAAATTTCAATATTAATAGGTGATATTGTCGTTATGTACTCAGCTTTGTACATAGCGTTAGTTGTACGAAATTTTAATTTTCCAGATACATTCATGCTGGGAAATCACGCTTTAATGTTTACGTATAATATTGCAGTTTGGATAATTTTTTTCTACATTGCCGGATTATACAATCTTCACTTAGCGGTTAATAATTCACGATTCATAGAACTATCACTTAAAAGCATTATATCTTGCACAGTATTTAGTATTGGCTTTTTCTATATCTACCCCTCAACCAGTATAGCACCAAAAACAATATTAGCCCTTTATTTTAGTATCTTTTTAATACTTCACCTCATTTATAGATATTTAATCAACCAAACACTCAAAACCAGAGCCCCAAAAACAAATATAGCTGTTATTGGCGATTCTAAGCAAGTTCGCAGCATTGCATCTTTAACAAAAAAAAAGCCCCACCTAGGATACTGCATTAAATTTATTTTAGATGAAACCGTCGTAAGCACACAAAACAAAGAAAATATTGTTGAAATAATAAATAATTCAAAAGAGTTTGAAAAAAAATTAATAAAAGACAATATTAAAGAAGTTATTATAGCTCAAAATTTTAATAACAAAGAAAATATAAAGCAAATGCTATTTAGATGCTTAAAATTAAACATAAATTTTATAAGCATAATAGAATTTTACGAAAGTCTTTTAGGACGAGTTGAACTTGATTTAATTAATAAAACCTGGTTCTTGGAAAACTTCAACAGAATAAATAATAGTTCATACAATCTTTTAAAACGTATCTTTGATGTACTAATATCTTTAATTATTTTTATTATCTCATTTCCACTATGGATTATAGTAGCAATATTAATAAAAACAGAAAGTACAGGACCTATATTTTTTATTGATACTAGACTTGGAAAAAACGAAAAGCCTTTTACTTTATTTAAATTCAGAACAATGAATATTATAAACAACAATCAAAGACCAACAGAAGCAAAAGACCCAAGAATCACTAAAATCGGTAAATATTTAAGAAAAACCAGAATAGATGAATTACCTCAAGTTTTAAGTGTTTTAAAAGGAGATATGAGCATAATTGGACCAAGACCGGAAAGACCTAAATTAGTTAGCGAATTAAAAAAAGTAATTCCATTTTATAATATAAGAATGTTAATTAAACCGGGAATTACAGGCTGGGATCAAATCTCCGGAGAGTATCACTCACCAAGTCAAACAGATACAATAAAAAAACTAGAGCATGATTTTTTCTATATTAAAAACATGTCAATTTATCTAGATATTTCAATACTACTAAAAACCATTAGAACAGTTTTAAACAGCACCGGCGTATAATTATAACGCAATAAATAAATTAAACATAAAACAACAAAATACTTATATTTGTCAATATTGCATTAGATCATGTTTTAGTTTAATATCATGAAAACCAATAAAAAATATTATGAATATATTTTCTAAAATATTCTCAAGCTCAAAAAAAGCAAAAAACCGGCGACAGTTTACTTTTATTTTTTTGCTAATAGCATTTTCCATTCTTATTAATCTTGACTCAAGATATAACATTCTTACTGAAAAAATCAATACCTCAATTAATTTGAGTCTTCCAAAAATCACAGAACGCAACTTTCGCCTTGGACTTGATTTACTAGGCGGCACTCACTTAGTATATGAAGCCAATACTGATAATATTCCTGAAGCTGATAAAACTAGTGCTGTAGAAGGTGCTCGAGATGTGATTGAACGCAGGGTAAATTTTTTTGGCGTAAGTGAGCCACTGGTGCAAACCTCTAAATCCGGCAATAAAGACAGAATAATAGTCGAGTTAGCTGGAATCAAGGACGTTAACAAAGCAATAGAATCAATAGGGGAAACTCCCTTACTTGAATTCAAAGAGCAGGGAAATAAGACAAAAGAACTAACAGCAGAAGAAAAAAATACAATAAAAGAATACAATCAAAATGCAAAAAAATCTGCAGAAATAGTACTTCAAAAAATAAAAGATGGAGCTCATTTTAATGAATTAGCAGAAAAATACTCTCAAGATGAAGCAACTAAAAAAGCTGGTGGAGACATGGGTTGGATAACTGAAATATCTCATCCAGATATAATTAAAACCATTTTAAATCTAAAAGAAACAAATAGTATTGCAAATGAATTCCACGAAACACCAATTGGACTTGAATTATACAAGCTAATCAATAGTAGAGCAAAGAAAAATCCATTTAATGCAAATATAGAAGAAAAACAAGTACTTGGATCACACATACTAATATGTCACAATGACAGTGAAAACTGCAAAAGTGGGATCAGCAAAGATGAGGCATATGCAAAAATAAAAGAAATAAAAAAACAAGCAACACCTGAAAATTTCAATATATTAGCTCAAAAACACTCAACAGAACCAGGCGCTGTCAATACTGAAGGACGATTAGGTTGGCTCACAAAAGGACAGATACTTAAACCATTTGAGGATACTATTTTTAATAATCAAAAAGTTGGAACGATTTCTTATATAGTAGAAACAAAATTTGGATACCATTTAATTTTAAAAGAGGATGAAAAAAATATTACAGAATACAATGTAGCAAAAATACTAATCAGAACAATGAATAAAGAAAGCTTGCTTGGAGCTACTAATAGTTGGAAAAATACAGAACTTACTGGAAAATATTTAAAACAAGCCTCAGTTCAATTTAACTACACTGATAACTCCCCAGAAGTAATGCTAGAATTTGACAAGGACGGATCTAAAATATTTGCTGATATTAGCGAACGTAATATTGGTAAGCAAGTAGCAATATTTTTAGATGGTTACCCAATTAGTGCACCGGTTGTTAACCAAAAAATAACAGGAGGTCAAGCTGTGATTAGCGGAAATTTTGACATAAAAGAAGCTAACTTATTAACACAAAGACTTAATGCCGGAGCCTTGCCAGTGCCTATCAATTTAGTAAACCAAAAAACAATAGGTGCTAGTCTTGGAGAAGAATCTGTTGCACGAAGCCTTAGAGCAGGTATTATTGGATTAATTTTAGTAATTATATTCATGGTACTCTTCTATAGATTACCGGGAATTATTGCAGTTTTCTCATTACTGGTATATGGAAGTTTAATGCTTGCTATTTTTAAGCTTTGGCCAATAACACTGACATTATCTGGCTTGGCAGGCTTTATATTGTCTATTGGGATGGCAGTTGATGCAAATATACTAATTTTTGAAAGACTAAAAGAAGAACTAAAAAATGCTTCACCTTTAGGAATTGCAATTGAAGATGGCTTTAAAAGAGCTTGGCCATCAATAAGGGATGGAAACATTTCTACGCTAATTACCTGCTTTTTATTAATTCAATTTACAACTAGCATTGTTAAAGGCTTTGCACTAACACTATCACTTGGCGTAATTGTTTCCATGTTCTCGGCAGTCATTATTACAAAAAATCTGTTAATATTAGTAAGTACATTAAGAATAGGGAACAATAAATGGCTTTGGATAAAAAACAAAAATAACTAAAGCAATTAATTTTAAAAGTAGTTTAAAAAAATAATGTATAACATAATTAAAAACAAAAAGATTTCATTAGGATTGTCAAGTTTTCTGATAGCAGCATCACTTTTTATGATTCTAACCTTTGGATTGCGCTTTGGCGTTGATTTTACAGGTGGCAGCTTACTAGAAATTAAATACCCGGAAGGTAGACCAGCAACAGAAGAAATTAAAAATGCATTAAACACTATAAATATTAACGACTTATCGATAAAACCTGTTGGTGATAATGGATTAATTTTAAAATTCAAAGAAATAAATGAAGTAACTCATCAAAAAATCTTAACAAAACTAAATGAACATTCAAAAAACTACTCACAAAATAAACCAAAAATAAACAACAAGGAAGACGCTAATGCAACTACAGTCAACTCACAAATCATAGAATTAAGATTTGATTCAGTGGGACCATCAATAGGAACTGAACTTAAATTAAAATCTTTAAAAGCAATTTTTTGGGTAATTATCACAATCGTATTATTTATTGCATGGACTTTTAGAAAGGTATCAAAGCCAATCTCCTCTTGGAAATATGGAATTATATCTATTATTGCATTATTTCATGATATAATAATTTTATGTGGAGCATTTGCTTTATTAGGAAAACTATTTGCAGTTGAAATTGGTGTTGAATTTATTGCCGCAATATTAACAATACTCGGATACTCCGTTAATGATACAATTGTAGTCTTTGACAGATTAAGAGAAAATTTACCAAAATCAAATTCAAGCTTTCATAACACTGTAAATATCAGCATAAACCAAACTATTACCAGATCTATAAATACTTCACTAACCACACTTTTAGTGCTATTATCTATATATATTTTGGGTGGAGTAACTGTAAAAAACTTTATACTAGCATTAATGATAGGTATACTAATTGGAACTTACTCATCTATTTTTCTAGCCAGCCCATTAATGGTTGTCTGGAATGAATGGAAAAAAAAATAGCTTCAAAATAAGCAAAAATGCAAGGAATAATTTTAAAAAGAGCAGCTTTCAGAGAACACGATTTACTAGTAAGCATTTTATGTGATACCAAAGGAAACATTGAAGCCGTAGTTCGTGGAGGCCAAAAATTCAAATCTAAAATGGCAGCACATGCTGAACCTTTAAACCTAGTATACTTTGACACGATTGAAGGCAAAAAATTAAGCTATATTCATAGCATTTTTTCATTAAAATGTTTTTGCAATATAAAAGAGAATTTAGAACACTTAGACATAGCTATGCAGGCTATTTTTTTTATTTCTAAAATAATTAAACCAAGCATTAAAAGCCCAAAAGCTTTATATTTATTAATAGAACTATTAACCATACTAGATAACATTAGTCAAACTCAAAAACTTAATATTCAATCAATGTTTAATATATTTTTACTTAAGCTACACTCAATAGAAGGATTAATTCCACAAAAAAATGATTACTCAGACTTTTGTCTTCAATATAAAATCAACACTTATGTAAACACTTTTAATGAACTATTGATAATTATCTCAAAATATAATCTAATTTATTTAGCTAATTTAAACCTAGATAAAGAAAAAAATAACTTATTAAACAATCTAAATACTTATTTCTGGAAAAACTAATGCTTTATTTTTTTTTGACTTTACTTTTACCTTTTGAAGCGGGTTTAATTATTTTGCTATCTTTTAGCATTTTTACAAGAATTTTAATACCTTCAGCTATGTAAAGGAAGCCAGACACTCCTGCACCCATTTTTGCATGGCATTTCTGAATCAAGCCATCAACTTTTTTAAAACGCAAACGCATTTCACGTAATGTTAACAACATCTGCCTAACCATCATTGCAGAATAAAAAAAGAGGATTCCAAAAAAAAGACTCACCCAAAGGATTCCGAATGCTTTTGTTAAATCCAATATATCAGCAGTTGTTTGAATCATAAAGTTAAATCAGGCAAAATACTAGAGTATATATTTAAATTAATTAATAAAACAACCAAAGATTTATTAATCACACTCTAACAGTGGCCTCAAAACGAGTTTGGATTTTTTGAATTAATTTTAACTGAATTTTATCAACCTCTTCATTGGTTAAGTTCCTGTCAGCCTGATAATTAATATGAAAAGACATACTTTTCTCATCTTTTTTTAAAACATCTCCACTATACACATCAAACAACTCTACAGAATGAATAAATTCATGAAATTGCTTAATTTCATTTATAATTTCATTATACGATATCTTTGAATTTAAAACAAATGACAAATCTCTTAAAACTAGTGGGTGTCTAGAGTCTTGAATAAATACTTGTTTCGGAGCAGCAGAGACAACTGAAAGCAAGTCAGGCAAACGAATCTCACAAACAACAACATCTTTTTTAATATTTAAATTTTTAATAACAACACTAGATATTACTGCTGCATAACCGACCTCTTGATTGTTTGCGACTATATAAGCACCTCTCTCCTGGTCACACCAACCAGGAAGAGTAGCAGACTTTATCCATTTTACTTGAAAGCCTAAATGACTTCCAATATTTTCTACAATACTTTTTAGGTAATCAAATTCCGTATAAATATCAGAACCAGCTAAAACTATTGCTAATTTTTCTTCCTGGTAAGGTATATTTTCATCACTATTCGGAAATTTTTTTAAATTACTTTCTAATTTTAAAAAAACATTACCAAGTTCAAATAATTCAATCCTAGAATAATCTGCCTGATTAATCTTTATATTGTTCAAAATATTTGGTACTAAATTTTGCCTCAAAAAAACCAATTCTTCTGAAATAGGATTTTTTAATCTTAAATAATTCTCATGGCTTGTATTACATTTACTTAAATGCGCCTCTGAACAAAAAGAATAATTATAGACTTCAGTTAAAGCATTTGCATTGCTTAGAATATTTTTAAGAGCATTATTTAATTTCAAAGCAGGCTGAATAATTGGACTAGTTAATTGCAAGCTAGGCATTCCATGAACTACATTCGCGTAACCATAAATTCTAATTATTTCCTCTAACACATCTTCCTTGTTTAAAACATCTCTTAATCGCCAAGAAGGGACTTTTACAATAAATTCATTATCAACTTCTTCTTTTACTGCAAAATCAAGAGAAGTTAAGATATTAAATATCTTTTCTTTTTCTATTTGGAATCCAAGTCTAGAAATTACCCAATCGTAATTTATTTTAATTATCGACAACTCGCTTGAATAATTTTTTACATCATTTACACTACCAACCACCTTAGCTTCGGAGCATAGTTCTTTTATTAATTTTATTGCTCGACTCATGGCTAATTCTGGCAAATTAGGGTCCAAGCCCTTTTCATTTCGCATAGACGACTCTGTTCTTAAACTAAGTCTTTGTGAAGTTTTTCTTACACCGGTTGGTTCAAAATTAGCTGACTCAAGAAAAATTTCCGTTGTATTCAAACTTATTTCTGAATTAGATGCACCAATCACTCCTGCAACAGCTAGCGGGTTTGACAATCCTGATATTAATAAATCACTGGAATTTAACTCTCTTACTTGAGTATCTAATGTTTGGATTACTTCTTTTTCATTTGCCTCTCGCACAACAATATTAACTTTATCATTATTTTTATCAACTAATTTTAGTTTATCAAAAGCATGCATTGGTTGCCCGGTTTCAATCATTACATAATTAGTAATATCTACAATATTATTAATAGGTCTAATACCTGCAGACACTAATTTTTTTTTAAAATACTCCGGAGATTCAGTAACTTTAATACCATTAAGTATAGCCCCAATATATCTTGGGCATTTTTTTGGATTTTCAATTTTTATATTAAGTTTATCGTTCTCCTCTACCAAATAAACATAATTAATGTCTGGTAACTTTAGCTTGCCACCGGTTATAGCGGCTATTTCTCGAGCTAAACCAATATACCCCCAAAGGTCTGGACGATTAGTCAATGACTTATTATCAATTTCTAAAATAAAATCATTTAATCCTAAATATACAGATATAGATTGACCAATCTTCGCTTTATTATCTAATATATATATACCGGTGTGATCAGACCCTAAGTCAAGTTCTTTTTCAGAACAAAGCATTCCAAAAGACTCTTCTCCTCTAATTGAAGCTTTATTTATTTTTGTTCCGTTTGGCAGAATTGCACTAACTAAAGCAACCGGCACATATTGATTAACTTTAATATTTATTGCACCACACACAATATTCAACTTCTCGCTCAACACATCAACTACTACTTTTTGTAATTTTGAGGCATTCGGATGCTTTTTAATGGAAATTATTTTACCGACAACAATATTTTTAAATTGCTTACTCTGATCAATTACTTGATCAACTTCAACAACGTGCAATGACAACAATTCACCAAGCTTTTCAGGGGTTACTAAATCAGGAATATCAACATATTCTTTTATCCAATTTATTGATAAATACATAAAAAATTCCTAAAAATTAAATATATGCAAAACATAGAACCACACCTATTTGCACTTTTATATATATTAAATTATTCAGTCGGAAAAATCAACAAAAAACAATACATTACATCCCATTTTTCTATAACTTTTTTACAAAATTAAAATAATAAAAAATCATTTACTTGAAAATATTAAATTTTTAAGTTATGTTTAATAAACTAAAACAAAATTATGCTTAACAAAAGCTAAATATGGATAATACCTTAATAGAAACAAAGAAAAAAATTAATGAATCTGAAAAAATTTTGTTAATTTTTAATAACACACTAACAGAGGAGCATCTTTGTTCCGCCTTAGGACTTTATTTATTTTTAAAAGAAAAAGGAAAAAAAGTGGATATTATAAGCTCCCAAAAGCATTCACCAACAAATGATCATCTAGACTTTTTAGAGCCATATAAATATATTAATAAAATAGAATTCAATGAAAATTTTACTATTTGCATAAATATTCCAAAAAAAGAACTGAAAAAAATCAAATACGACATACAAGATGATCAACTAAAATTTATAATTAAACACACTTCAACAAATTTATCATCTTCTGACGTTATCGCTAATAGAGACAATGATTATGATCTGATAATATGTATTGGAATTCACAACTACTCAAACATTGACTTAATTTATAAAAAATACACTAATCTTTTTAACACAAAACCTGTTATAAATATTGATTATGACGCCGGCAATGCTAATTATGCGAATATTAATTATGTAGATACTAATGCAAACTCAACTGCTGAATTAATTCACAAAATAATAGGGGATGATTCATTAAATAACGACATATCAACCTGTTTGCTTAGCTCAATAATAATTAAAACAAATCATTTTAAAACCAATTCAATGAATGCCAAAATACTAGAATTCAGTTCAAATTTAATTGACAAAGGAGCCAAAAAAGAAGAAGTAGTTAAAAATTTATTTGCATCTCGCGAAATCAATGATATTAAATCATGGGGACAAATATTAAGCAATCTTAAAAGTGACTACGAGGATAGATTAGTGTGGTTCACAATAAACCAAAATGATTTTTTAAAATTTAGCAAAACAATTGAATCAACAATCATTGAATTGGTAAATGAATTAATTCATACAATTCAAGGACTTCAATTAATTATTGCTTTTTATGAATCTGAAGAAGATACAAAAAAACTAGCAAATGCTTTAATTTTTTCTAACTCAGACATATCAATTGAAAGCATTACAGAAAACTATAGACATGTAAAAAATTCAGAAATTACACTAATAAATTCAGAAGAAAATATTAATGATTTTAAATTAAATATACTAAACAGAGCTAAAAATTTAATGGAAAAAAATACAAAAAATAACATAGAAAGTCTAATAATGAAATAAAAATATATAGCAATATTGAAAATATGAAAAAAATAGATTTAAATTAATAGTAGCGGTTTATTTAATATTAATTTTTGTTTTTACCCTTAGCTCCCCATTTTGCATCTTTATCAACTGCATACTTACTGACAACAGCATTATTTAGTTTTTCTTCTCCGGCTTTTATAGCTCTATCTCTTTCCTCCCAAAGTGCTGATTTTGTAATTACTGTAGAAGCGTCAATGAATTTAAAAACATCTCCGAATAATCCCTTGCTTCTTAAGGTTTCATTCACTTTGTTAAAAATGTCTCCGACATTTTTTGTACCAAGCCTTTTTCTTAATTTTCCAAAATAACTATGGTCTGGACTCGTTGGTTTGTTTTGACGAGCAAAATAGTAATGTTCTTCTGAGTGAAATTTAGCGTGTTTTTTTAGTTTTTCGATTAATTCTCGAGGTTCTTTTTTAATCGCATTATATGTAATAACCAATTCTAAATTACTATCGATCAAAATAGCCTTCTTAACTTTATTGCATAACGAAAAGAATAGTGCGCTACCCCCAATGCCCATGAACACAGCAAAAAATAGGGCTTCTAACCCTATTCTTGCTTCCATGCAGGGGTGGTAGGAATCGAACCCACGCTAGAGGTTTTGGAGACCCCTGTACTACCATTATACTACACCCCCAAACTTATAATTTAATATCTAAAATCTTCAACTCTTAATACCTAAATAATAACACATCAAAATTTTTATATATAGCTTTACAATAAGAAACTCAGTTTCTAAAAGAAACTAAGCTTTAAAATTTCTAGTATACAAATAAACACTAAATACTATTTAGTTTCTTTGTGATCAGCATGCGCTTTGCAAAACTTACAAAATTTCTTTAAAATCAACCTTTCTTTTAAGGTTTTTTTATTTTTTCGAGAATGATAATTAACTCTTTTGCATTTAGTGCATTCGAGTTTTATCATATTATCTTGCGACATAAATATTAATCAATAAATTATGAATACATCTATTTAACCATAGTAAATAAAAAACATCAAGTTTATACAAATAAAAAATTACTAAATACAATTTTTTCCACTTTTTGAATTTAAAAAATTTTGCTATAATAAAATAAATATTATTTAACATTATTTTTTATAAAATGCCAATTCCAAAAAAAGAAAAAGACAAGGAAAACAACACAAAAGACAATAACTCAAAAGAAGAGCACAGCAAAAAAAATAACAATTCAAACAAAGACGAAAAAAGAAATAAAGACATTAAAAAAGATTCAGACAAAGAAAAAGAAAGCCAGCCAAACAAAGAAGAAATATATGATTTTAAAGAAGAAAATTGGCAAGATCATGAAGCCATAGACACAGAAGAAATTGAAGGAGAAAAAAAACAAACAAAAATCTCTCTAGGTATTTATAGAAAAATAGCATTTAGTTTTATTATTGCCACATTAGTACTATTTAGCTTTATAATCTATCTCTATCTAGTAAAAGTTACAATTCACATTGTCCCGGACACTGAAAAAGTAAACACCAATATAATTGTAGATGTTATTGATTCTGAAAAATTTACTAAACTAAAAGACGAAAAAAGCATATTTGGAGTAGTAAAAGAATTTGAAGTAACTCATTCAAAAACATATGAATCAACTGGGAAAAAATTAATAAATGATGAAATAGTCGGAAAAGTTGAAATATTTAATAAATATGGGAAAAACCAACCACTAGTTGCAACTACTCGACTATTAACAGCAGATAATAAATTGTTCAGAATTAAGAACACAGTAAATATTCCGGCAGGAAAAAGCATTGAAGTTGAAATATACACTGATAATCCTAGCAAAGAAATGGCCATAAGCCCCACAAGATTAACGATTCCAGGGCTATGGTCTGGTTTACAAGATAAAATATTCGCCAAAAACAACAAGCCATTTATTTATCAAGAAAATGCAAAAAGATTTATTCTAAAAGCTGATATCATGAATGCAAAAGAAGACCTTAAAGCAGAAATTATAAAAAAAGCAGAATCTGAAGTAGGAGCAATGTATGCTAACTTTGACAAATTTATATATAAAATCAAGGAAGACAGCATAGAGGAAACAATCAAAGTAAAACCATTAGACGAATTTGAAACATTTAATATTACAATGAAGGCAAAAGTATCAATAGTAGCTTTTAATAATGCGCCGGTAGAAGATTTAGCACAAACAAAAATTCAAAATGAATTAGAAAGAGGGGAGAAATTAATAGAAATTTATGATAATAGCCTTGAGCATCATTTAGACAATTATGATATAAACGAAGGAATTGCTACAATAAACTCATTTTTTTCTGGCAATATAGCTTATAATAGCGATGGCACATTATTTGAAAAAGAAAAAATACTTGGATTAACTAAAAGGCAACTTGAAGAATATTTAGAAGGATTAGCAAGTGTTAAATCTTACAGGATTGAATTTAAGCCAAAATTCATCGAAAGAGTGCCTAATGTTATTGATAGAATAAATATTATAGTAAAATAAACAATATTTGTGATTTAACAATTATTAAAAAAATACGATTGCAAAAATCGTGTTTTTTTGGTATGATAGATTAAAATTTTACATTACTTATCATGAATAAATTAAAATATCATATTGCAGTTATAGGTTGCCAAATGAACATAAGCGACGCTGAAAGAATCAGTGGTATTCTAGAAGATCTTGGCTTGGAGAGCAGTAAATCTAAGGAAAATGCAAAAGTCATTATTGCAATAACGTGCGGAATTAGAAAACGAGCTGAAGACAAAATCTACGGCTTAATTCCCAAGATAAAAAAACATAAACCAGAAACAATAATTATACTAACAGGCTGCTTATCTCGCAGAAAAGATGTTTTCAGAAGACTCAATAAACATGTTGACATATGGATGCATACTAGTGACATGGAAAATTTAGCTCAAGAAATTCATAAAAAAATCCCAAATCTAAAAAAAGAAAATAATCCAAACATCAAATCCCTAAAAAATTATTTATCACTAAAACCGAAATACAGTAGTGCATACTCAGCTTTTGTGCCAATTGGCAGTGGATGTAATAATTGGTGCACTTATTGTGTTGTACCCAAAGCCCGAGGAAAAGAAGTTTATCGAGATCCGGAAGAAATAATTAATGAAATTAAAGACTTAGTTAGTAAAAACTACAAAGAAATAACATTAATTGCGCAAAATGTAGATAGCTACAATCATATTTCTCCTAATGGAAAAAAAACAAATTTTGCAGAATTATTCAAGTTAGTTGATAATATTAACGGATATTTTTGGCTTCGTTTTTCAACAAGCCATCCAAAAGACATATCTGAAGAACTAATTAATGCATTAAAAAATGGATCAACAAAAATCTGTCCGCATATCCACCTACCTGTGCAATCCGGTGATGACAATTTATTAAAAGCAATGAACAGGCATTACACCAGCAAAAAATATTTAAACTTAATAAAAAATATAAGAGTCAATCTAGACTCTGAGTTACCGGTTGCCATAACTACCGATGTAATAGTTGGATATCCCAATGAAACAAGAGAACAATTTAATAACTCAGCCGCATTACTTAAAAAAGCTCAATTTGATATGGCATATATTTCTCAATACTCCCCAAGGCCCGGAACTGCAAGCTATCACTTAAAAGACAACATAACACAAGAAGAAAAAAAACAAAGAGAGGTAGAATTAACTAAAATAATTCAAAAAAGTTGCGAAAAAAATAATATAAAATATATTGGAAAAACATTAGATGCAATTGTAATAGGAGAAAAAAACGGAAATATTTTAGCAAAGACCAAGACTAGTAAAAATATTAAAATAAAACAAAATAAAATACTTAAAACAGGTGAATTTGTAAAAATAAAAATAACTCAAGCTAAAAATCTTGGATTATACGGAAAAATAATTGACAAATAATTCAAAGAACAAATGAACTATTTAAAAATTGGAAAAGCAACGAACTTAAAAGGAACAGAATATTTACTCTACAGAACTTTGGAAATAATTCCAGGATTTTTAAGTTTTGCGACTTTCGCATTTTTAATACACCTTTCATATTCAAACCCAATATTAGCTGCCTATATTATTATAATATTTGATGTTTATTGGCTCTTGTTAGTAATATATCTAGGAATACATTTAATTGCAGCATATAAACAAATGAAAAATAACATTAAAACAGATTGGGACAAAAAATGCGCAAATCTTTCTTTCAAAACTCAAAATTCAAAATTCAACTGGAAAGAGGTAATTCACATAGTGATCCTACCAACATATAATGAAAGTATTGACATTATTGAATCAAGTATAAAAGCAATTTTTAAGGATAATTACCCAAACAATAAAATTGCAATAGTGCTGGCAACAGAAGAAAGAGGTGGAATAAAAGCTCATAAAAACGCGACACAAATCAAAAAAAAATATGAAAAATACTTTAAAGAATTTTTAGTAACTATTCATCCCGATAACATCAAAGGAGAGATTAAAGGCAAAGGAGCAAACCAAGCATGGGCAGTAAGAATTTTAAAAGAAAAAATAATTGATAAGCAACAATGGGATTATAATAAAATACTAGTTAGTGTTTTTGATATTGACACTATTATTACAAAAGGATATTTTTTCTGCTTAACACATAAATTTTTAACATGCAAAAAACCTTACAAAGCTAGTTACCAACCAATTCCAATGTATAACAATAACATTTGGCAAGCACCGTTTATTGCAAGAATTGCAGCAAGTTCTAATACTTTCTGGCAAATGATGCAACAAATCAGGCAAGAAAAATTAGCAACTTACTCATCACATTCTATGACTTTTAAAATGCTTTGTGAACTAGATTTTTGGAGTACAAATATGGTCTCGGAAGATTCTAGGATATTTTGGCACGCTCTTTTACACTATAACGGAGACTACCGAGTTGAGCCTTTACATTTTCCAATTTCTATGGACATCTGTATGGACAAAAACATTTTTATTACCTTAAAAAATCTCTATAAACAACAAAGACGTTGGGGCTGGGGAGTCGAGAATGTACCATATTTAATTTTTAATACAATAAAAAAATGGCAAACGATAAAAAAATCAACCATGCTCAGGCATATTTTTGTTCAAATATATGGATTTCATTCATGGGCAACTAATGCTTTAATTATTGGAATAATTGGCTGGATGCCAATTCTACTTGGTGGTAAAGATTTTAATGAACTAGTTCTCTCTAGTAATTTACCGATCATTACAGAAAATTTAATGAGAATTGCTATGCTAGGATTAGTATTATCTGCAATAATATCCACTCTTCTTTTACCAAAACCTCCTAAAAAACTAAAATGGAGAACTAGAGTAAAAATGGTGATTGAGTGGTTAATTCTACCAATTTCAATTATACTATTTGGGTCAATACCGGCTCTTGAAGCACAAACAAGATTAATGTTTGGCAAATATATGGGCTTTTGGGTTACACCAAAAAAAAGATAAAAATAACTCACATATTGCCAATATTACACCCAATAAAAAATAAGAGGCAATAACACAGAATCTGTTACTTGACACTAAAAACTTAATTGATATACTTGAGCTAATGAAAAAGTATATTTACAAGCGTAATAAATTTAAATACAAGCTTTTAATTTAAAATCCCCTTTTGTATAGGGGTATTTTTATGCCCTTTTCACAATAAAACACAGCCAATAGGAGCATCATAATGAAAACGAAAAAAAATAAAACGCACGAATATTCTATGGATAATGAAAAATTACAAGAAATAATCTCAAGCATGGAATTTTTCCTTGGTCCATGGAAGACAACGCTTTGGAGGCAAGTAATTGAAGGCTTGAAATATCACAAAAGAAAAAAAACTTTTCGCGGATTTCTAGATGCCCATACGCATCTATGCAGAGCAAGAACATATAATAGCGATTTTTTACCAATTGGCGTAAATTTATCAGAAATAGCTGATGCACCGCTTAGGGTGAAACAAGATTTTATAGGGGATTTACATAATGGACCGGCATACAAAAAAGAAAATTTATCCGAAAGAATGGAATGGCAAATTAATAGGGTCATTGAATTTGGCACACGAGAAATGTGGGCTGTCACAGATACAACAGCAGATATTGGATTGCAAGCTTTTGAAATAGCCTTAGAGCTAAAAGAAAAATACAAAGGAAAAATAATTCTACACATTGGATGCTACCCGGTATTTGGTTTAAAAAATCCGGCAGAAGACAACGATCAACTAGACACACTAGAAGAGGCTGCAAAAAGAGCTAATTTTATAGTTGGCTTACCGGAAAAAGATGAAGAAGATTCACGTGTAGGCTTTAAGGGTCATGTCAACATCTTATTAAGACTTGGATATCAACACAAGATACCGGTTCATATGCACGTTGATCAAACTAACACCGCCCATTCCAACGATACAATTAAAACAATTGAATGTCTTGAAGGTCTAGCACCGGAAGAACTCAACTGGTTTACCAAAAACGACACACCCAGACTCTGGCTTGTCCATATGATTTCACCAACCTCGTATGAATCTAAAAAATTCACGTACCTTGTAAACAAGCTAAAAAAACATAATATTGGAGTGATTGTATGTCCGCGAGCAGCCCTTTCTATGAGGGAATTACGAAGCGAAATGACTCCAACGCATAATAGCGTAGCCAGAATAATAGAATTGCTTAGTGTTGGAATAAATGTGCGTCTTGGCACTGATAATATAAATGACGTATTTGTCCCAAGTGGTGATGGATTAATTTTAACAGAAATTGACTTACTAGTAGATATGACTCGAAACTACATACCTCACATTTGGGCAAAACTATGTATAGGAATCCCTCTAAATAACAGCGACCGAGCAGCACTCAAAAGAGCACTTTACGAAAAAAGAAATGCAACTGAAAATCACACCAGAATGATACGCGAAACACAAAGACCGACAAAAATAGAATTCACATTCTAAAAATATAAAAATCCATCTTTTAAGATGGTTCTTTTTTTAATACCATTAAACTTCGTTAAACTATAAAATAACAAAAACAGAGCTTAAAAAAAAGGAAACCGTCAAAAATTCTGTATCTGGCTCTTGACTAATAAGTTAAAATACTTGTAATTGTAAATAGGGTATTTTTGAAATTTTTCTCTTCAAATTTTTTAATAATCATAAAAGTTCGACCTATTCCTCGTATTACTTGATTGTCTATTGTGGCTATTTTTCCCATGTTTTTATTTAAGTTTTTATTATTAATAACGCTTAATTATTTTATAATAATATAATATTTGTAAAATTACAAAAACACTTTTTTAAAAAAATTACTTTTTTTAGGCTTGCTTTAGGAATTAATAACAATAAATTTAGATTATATATTGACAAATAAATCAAATTATGATATATTTATATCATAACAATTCAATAAATAAAGTAAAAATTTATTTTAATTATGTCCTTTTTAATTTTATCGATAACATTTTAAGTGGTTTTAACATCTTTTTATTTAAGAATTTTTTTAATTAAAGAAATATTCAAACCACAATAATGAACTACAACTAGGAAAAAATCCATGGCACGTAATGCCGAGCATTGTTTCTACCCTTTATCCCAAGAACAGTTAAGTAAAACCAGTATTCAAATTTCAACTTTGACCTTCACTGTTTGCAGCCAACCCCAAAAAAATGTGGTTGAAGGTAAGCTTTATATTACTTCATGTGGCGTTCGTTTTATAAAGCAAAAAAAACGGCTTATTTTTTCTGCTCTCCAATAACTTGTATGAAGAGTGTCAGCTTGCCAAAAAATTATCAGCTGTATTAAGACAAATTGTTAAATTCAAGCACAATCACGTGATTGTAAGTATCGACCACAACTCTGATGTGTCAAAAATTGTGTCTGAGTGCTTGAAGGCAATGAACGGCAAAATTAAAAACCAAGAAAAAAAAATCGGTCCGTAACAAGGGTTACCGTTTCATATTGGGTGCTTTTATACCAAGAATTTCAGGCCATTTGGCCTATTTTTTTATGGCAACTTCAAGTGACATTTTCCCGTTGAGATGTTTAAAGGGCATTTTGATTAGTCCTGGATAAACTGAACCGGTAAGTTAACGACAGTTAACGAGTT
>CAZMSR010000009.1:0-30050 GCA_964569045.1 uncultured Gammaproteobacteria bacterium
AAAATTTAGCCAAAATTAACAATTTATGGGTGAGGCGAGTTTGGCGACAGTCCCTTGATGTATAAAAAAAGACCAACCCCATGGGATTGGTCAGTAAAACTAGATGTTGATTTTTTTTAAAGCTTAGTTAGGGTATGTCTGTTGTCCTCTCTATTTGGTAGTTTGTAAGAAAAATATTTGGTATAACAATAACCAAACGCTCTCTCCAGTCATACCCCAGAGTTACTTCAAGGGCAGCTTGATCTTTAACTTTGCGAAGTTTCTTTTCTGCATAAACTTCCCAAATTGTTTCATCATCAGCTGTTTTGAGAAAAAACATGCCTGGTCGGATTGTTGCATTCTCAATTAGTGGCATCGATACTGCTTGACTTTCAAACATGGATCGTGCCTCCTCTCTACTTCTTCCCCAGCTTTTCAGAATATTGTTACTATAGGCGGTGTCCCCGTCTATCATAGGCAAGGGATAACGTTTTTCGTTAAGGATGAAATAAAGCTGCTTAGGTTCGCTCCATCCCTCTATGTAGACTAGTGATACCTCTGAAAAATCCAAGCTTAAGTTAGAAGCTTGAATTTTGTTATGTTCAAAAGAGATGTTATCAATCGTAATTCCGCCATTCATAGTTTGAGTATTATGAGAAGCCTGAATTGTTCTGCTTCCCAAAATAATGGATATAACATCCACGCCGGAAAGATTGACAATAGTAGTATTTTCACCATTCTCGTCAGCAACTACTATGTTATGTAGCTTTTGGTCAATCCGAATATCTGCATCGGCATTCAAGCTATTATCGGTATTAATAGCAGGTCTAATCCATTGTGATCCACGATCATAATTCATAATCATGAACCCCGGGTTCTCAGGTGAAAAGTTACCGGGTACATCTGTAACATTGATCTGAATTCTTTGTTCAGGATAGAGTTTAAATATTGGATTGACAATCGTAGGTTCATCTTTAACCTCGATAAGGTCGGTCCAGTAAAAGAGAGCTGAGCCATGCCCGTTTTTTTCGGCTTTTGCCAATAAAAGCACGTAATACAAGCCGTTTTCAAGGCCATGAATTTTGATTTTAAAGCTTCCGTTTTCTTTTACATTTCCGGTAGAAGTTTGATAGGGATTATTGTTTTCGCAATATTTTTGATTTCCGTTTGAGCTTACCTGAAAAACTTGTAAGTTCAAACTTACAATCTTCTTCTCAAGGCTTTGGCCAATTTGTCTTGTTCGCTCCGGTGTTAGCTTGAGTTTTTCTACATGATTGTATGGACAGTATTGTAAATCACTAACTACTCTTTCTCCTGACCAGCTGTTTGTTGCTGTAAAAGCAAGCAACGCAACAGACAATAAAACAAACAAGTTTTTGACAAAATACTGCTTGATGACTGATTTCATGATATTCTCCTCTGTCTACATTGATTGAAACTTCTGTTTTTAGCGAGCAAACCTGCCCACTATTTCAATGGTTCCGTTTGAAGCTGTTCCGGATATAAGGTTTTTTGTATCCGGGGTATTATGTTGTTTTTTTGGCTCCTCCTTTTGTGTTATTGCTGTTAGTGTTTCTATGGGTTTTTTGTTGTAAAGAAATAATAAAGCCCCAAAGCAAAAGCATATAAAATATAACCATGCTTTAGTAGATTTTGTCATAACCGGTTTTTCTCCTTTTGTTTTTTGTTGTGGTTGTTGCAAATATGACCTAAAAAATAATCAACAAATTGTTAATGAACAGTATTGTACAATATTATCACAGATAAAATAAATTGTCAAATATTTTGCAGACAATTGCCTATTAATAATTAATTTTTTCTTTAATATTAATTTTTTTGTATATTAATTTTTACCTTATAGAAGTAGCATATTAAGATGCGAAACATTGCTCAGAATATGCTATAATATACTTAAGGTGTGTATAAGCATTGTATTTAATTGGTTTAATATTCCATTAAATTTAATGGAATATTAGAGCAATGATACAATCAAAAGCAACTAAAATTTTGTATTTTATTACCTGCTTTTTAGGAGGTTTATTTTTGTTTTCTGTTGGTGTGCAAGCCGAAACAATAGAAGAGGGTCTAGCACTCGCTGCAGGTACCGGTCTTGGTACGGCTAGTCCAATGGTTATAATAGTAAATATTATCCGCGTACTTCTTGGATTTTTAGGAATTATTGCTGTTATTTTAATCCTCTATGCCGGCTTTATAATGATGACCTCCGAAGGTAGCGAAGAAAAGGTCAACAAAGCCAAAGATGTCCTAAAATCCGCCTTCATAGGTCTTTTAATAATCCTATCTGCCTTTGGTATTGCCACCTTTATTATAAACGCCCTTGCTAGTGCAACAGGAGCAGGCGGCGACGCAACTCGTCAAAGGCAATTAGCTCCTACTTGGTCGGGTGGCTCCGGAGTGGTTGGCGTTGACATAGTTAAAACCGTCTACCCCGAACCCTTTGCTAAAGATATTCCAATGAACACTAGCATATTAGTTACTTTTAGGGAGGCCATAGATTTAGATTCTTTAATTTGTAATAATGCTAATAATGGTGATTTAGGTTGCAATGGTACCTCACAAGCATTAACTAATAATATTAGGATTTATAAGAAAGATGATTCTTGTGATAATGGTAGTTGCCATGTTAATAATGTTGATTCTAGTAATTTTGTTAGTGCTAAAGCTACTTATTCTTCAGATTCATTTACTATAGTTATTGCCCCCTCTGAACCGCTTGGCGTGCCGGGGCAACATATTGACTTTGAAGTATTCCTCAAAGGCGGCTCAGATGGAATTAAAAAGAAAACCGGCGAACCGGCTTTTACTAGCTTTCAAGCATCCGGCTACCATTGGGAGTTCCAGACTAATGGTAAAATGGATTGGACCCCACCCCAAGTAAAGTCCATTTACCCGGCAGCGGATAGTGTTCAGGACTTGGTGAGTTTTGATAACAATGTTCAAGCAACAGGCGCTATAAAAGTTAAAAGTATTCCAAATATTGCCCAAGAGGCGAGTGCAGAGATAAAAAGTTATGGGAATAATAGTAATGTCGGTGATTTAAGTGGTGAATATAATTGTAGTAAAGATGGTGAGATTTTAGTTTCGTTAGATCAAGGTCTTAATTCAAGTATTGGCCAAGTTGGTCAAGATCCTGACATTTCAAGCATATTTGTCCCCGGAGATAGTGCGAGTGATGGTAGAATAGAGCTTGGTTGTGGCATAGTTATAAAGAGTGTTGGAAGCCCGGATGACGGAAGCCTTGCCGGCTATTCTTGGACCATAGAAGTTAAAGCTCAAAAATCAGCTGATTCTATTAGAGTTGGTGATGTTACTTATGTTTTTGTAGAGTCAGGCGAAACTCATCCTTTGTTTGAGGTTATTGAGATTACGGAGAGCAGTGATATTAATTCCATAACCTCTAAAGTGTCTGCAAAAGTTAATACTAATTCTCTAGTTAGTGCAAGTGCAAATGTAAACGTAAATAATAATTCAGTTATTATAATAACAGCCGCTACTCCCGGTAGCGCAGGTAATAATATAGTTCTATCTACTAGTAATACTAATACTATAGGCATTGTCCAAATGACCGGTGGGGCTGATGCAGAGATGACTATTAATCGAAATGGTTCACCTAGGGATAAAGATAAAAACGTAACTATTAAAATAAATTTTAACGAAGCTATAAACCCTATAACAGTTACCGGAAGCAGTGAGGAGCTAAAGGATTATATAAGAGTTGTTAATGCAAGTGAAAATGCTAAAGATGATAATGTAGAATGTAATCTAGACTCAGACTGCAAATCATATAAATGTTCAGAAATAAATGGTGAAAATAAATGCGTTGGAGATGCGGTTGATGGTAAGTTTGTGCTTTCTAATATGTACAAGACAGTTGAATTTGTTGCTAGTGTAGTTTGCGGGGTTAATGGCTGTGGCGAAGAGGTCTATTGCCTTCCCGGTAATGCTAATTTAAAAGTTGAGCTAGTTGCTGCCGGGTTGGGTGCTTGTACGAGTGATGATTATTGTAGTAATTTTTCGCCTTTTACTGAGTGTAGTCCTGCTGCTAGCCCTGAAACTGAACCTTCTACTCCTAGATTTTGCCAATCAGCTGCTTCTTTAGTTGACCCTGATTCTAGTTATGCTTGTACTGATGACGCACAATGCGCTAATCGTGGAGTGTATTCGGATTGTTCTTCTGATAACGGAGATTCCTCGGGCGTCTGCCAAACTCCGACTGTAATAAATAGACCGATTGCTGCTATTCCTTTAACCGGTATAACCGATACGGCTTTAAATTCTTTGGATGGTGATAGGGATAATAATTCTGAAGGACCGGTTAGTTTTTATAATTTAAATTATCTTGATTCAGGTTCTGGTGGCGATAACTTTCAATGGAGTTTTTATACTACTGATGATGTTGATTTAACTGCGCCGGTTATAGAAAGTCAAACAGTTGCTCAAGGTGCTTCTAGTGTTAATTTGGATGCTCCTATTGAAATTACTTTTTCTAAGGTTATGGAATCTCGCTCTCTTTCAACCGGTCAAAAAACAGTTCAGAGTCCAAGAGGAGATGTGGTCCATAAGTTTATAAACTTAATTAATCAAAGTGGTCAACCGATTGGTTATTGGGTAACTAATGAGGATATAGATACTGATGATCCTTTAGATGGTGAAGCTGATAAGACAAAGGTATATATTAATCATACAAAATTTAGAACAGCTAATCGTTTTAAGGGTCAAATAGGCTCCGGAGTTCGTGATATTAACCAAAATTGTTTTAAACCATGCAAAGGACCGGCATGTAGGAATGGTGATACAGATACATGCACTGAAGCTACTCCAAGTTGTTGTAGCGGTACCGCGCAGGCAAATGCTGAGTGTGCTAGGTAAGTTTATGGTTGGTATTATATTGCACGAAAAAATAAAAAAAAGTAAAAAATGAATTTTAAAAAAATTCTTAAAAACATATTTAAATACACTCTTCCTTTATTTTTTTTATTTGTGCTAGGCGATATTGCTCTAGCTCAAACAGATTTTGGTTTGCAATATGGTGAGCAACTTGCACTAGGCCAAGCAAATCCACAAGAAATACTTGTTAATATTATTCGCGTTGCTTTAGGTTTTTTAGGAATAATTACAGTTTTAATAATCCTTTATGCCGGCTTCCTCTACATGACCGCTGCCGGTCGAGAAGATCAAATAGACAAAGCCAAAAACACCCTCCGCGCCGCCATAATAGGCTTAATCATAATAATGTCCGCCTTTGGAATAGCCACCTTTGTAATTGATAGGTTAACAGAAGTTACAGGGGTAGCGCCCACTCAAAATGATACGCAATCTAGATCTACTTTTGTGAATTCTGATGGATCTAGTTTCTTTATTAAAAGCACTAATCCGGTTAAAGAAAACAAGAACAACGTCCGCAACACTAGCGTAATAGTACGTTTTAATGTTCCTATAGATGCCTCAGTAAATGAAGAAAATATAAAAGCTAATTTTAAGATTGAGCAGATAGAGCAAGAAGAAAGTGTTTTAGAGTCTGTAAATGATTTAAGTGGTGAAAATAGTGAAAGTATAACTATAAGTTCAAATAGAGAAGAAATTACATACAAAGCCTCAGACACTTCAACTTGCGGTCCTGTCGGCAATACCCCAAATTGCTTACCTGAAAATTCAAAGTTTAAGGTGACTATAAATGGAAGCAATGGAACCGCTTTAGGCTCTAACCCTCCTACTATTATTATCGATTCAAATGGTGAATTACTTGGATCGAGTAGAGCAGTAACTTGCCTTAACCAGGTCTGTACTTTTGAATTTGAAACCGGTGATCAAGTAGATGAAAATGCCCCAACTGCAAATATTAGCCGAGCTCAAGTATGTACTAATCAAGACATAACTTTAACCGGCAGAGCAACTGATGATATTGGTGTTAGTTCTATGAAGTTTAAGTATAGAGCGGTAACTGATCCTGAAGGTGAGTTTATTGATATTTCTGACTGTGATTTTTCAGGTTTTGGAGATAGAGCGGAAAATGTAAGTAGCACATGTAATTTTAATACTAATGATCTTACTTCAGGAAATGAATATGAATTTAGAGTTTTTGTAACTGATGTTGCTAGTCACGAGGCTTTTTCAAGTTTTACTACAACTATAAGTCCAACGCATTGCTGTAATAACCGGCAAGATAGTGATGATGAAACCGGAATTGATTGCGGTGGCTCTTGCCTTGCTTGCGAGGGTAGTGCTTGTAATGTTTATGGGAGTCTTGAGTCGCTTTGCAATCTAAGCGAAACAACTAATGAAAATTGTAACGATTCTCTTTGCTCTACTAATTATTGTAATTGTGAGATAGACGGATGCATTTGCCGCGCTAAGCCCGAAATAACTTGGGTTAGCCCGGATGGTGGGTTTTGTACGCCGACTAATTCTAGCAATTTAACAAATATTAATATTTTATGTAGTAATGATAATGATTGTAATAATGGTGGTGAATGCAATTTAACTAAGTTTGACGCCCAAGGTAACATTACGAATATTGGCTCACCCAATGCTAAGCACGGTAACTTGATAACAATTTTAGGTAGTGGGTTTGGGGATAATCCCGGGGGTAATGGAGGGGTTTATTTTGCAATTAGTTTTTTCAATGATGCGTATACTTTTTCAGACACAAAAGCTCGTTTAGCTAATAATGAGAATATTAATGATAAATGCGCAGATAGTTGGACTGATACTAGAATTATAGTTGAGGTACCGACTGGAGCTGCAAGTGGCCCTATAAAAGTAGTAAATAGTAGCGGTATTGCCGATACTACTACTGATGCCGGCATACCTTATTTAGTAATAAACACCATTGAAAGGCCGGGTTTATGTAAAATTGATCCAATTGAGGGTGAGTCCGGTAAGCAAGTAACTTTGCATGGCATAAACTTAACTGACGCTACAGCATATTTTGGGGATTACAGAGAGGGCGGTTATATGCAGGGTGGAGATAGTCAGTATTTTACAGTTAATACTTATTCCGAAGGCAAAACAGGTATTGCTAATGTCCCAACAATTGCTGAAGGCAGTACTTCTGTTTTTGTTCTTAAGGGAGACCCGGGTAGCGAAGTTGCTAGTAACTACCTTCCTTTTAAAAAGCTTAGAGACCCTTATGCCGGCCCTCAGATTTATTCTTTTGACCCGACTCACGGACCTGCCGGGGAATATGTAACAATTATTGGTCGAGATTTAGGCACTCCAAGCCGAGCTGAGATTGATACAGAGAATTACAAGGTGTATTTTGATGTTGATGGAAATATTAGTGAAGGAGCTGCTCCTGCCAGCTTTACTTTCCCGGAAGTCTGTTCAGATTCTATTTGGGGTAATAATGAAGTTATAGTAAAAGTCCCGGAAGGTTTAATGAATAATATTCGTTATAAAATAGTAATGAATATTTTAAATAATACTATTGATTCATCTAATGCTGTGGTGTCAGAGTTCACGTACAATCCTAACGACCCAATAACCCCTAATCTTTGTAAAATTCAGCCAACTTATGCTCCTAATAATGCTAGTATAAGCCTTTGGGGTGAGAATTTTGGAGCAGAGAACTCTGATGGAAAAGTTAGGTTTCAGTATAATAAAGATGCTTCAAATAATGATATAACTTTTTGGGATAATGAAAACAATGGTTCAAACCCTGCTATGAGAATAAAAACTAAAATTATAGATGGAGCTATTACCGGTCCTGTTAGGGTTATGCAAGGTCAGTTAGCTAGTAATCCTAAATATTTGACAGTCGGCGATTGCAATAGTGCAGAAGATCCGACTACAGCATGCGGCTCAAATAACGTCTGTTGCCCTCAGGGGAGTTATAAGGTTGGAGAATGTGTGCAAGGTCAAAATGGTGTTTATGACAACTGTTACCCTGATATTAGTAATTGTGTTTATGAGTGGGATTTTAGTACAAAGTATGGAGAGTGCTCCACTAATGATCAATGTGAAAATGGATTGGTGTGCAATAATTATACAAATCAATGTGAACAGCCTTGCACGGAAAATGAACAGTGCGTGAGGTATAGTGATGAATGTTTAGCAGCTTTTAGTAGTCGGCAGTTTGAAAATGTAGAAGCATATTTTAGAACTGTATCATCGGGTGATGATTTGCAAACTTTTTTGAGTTCAGTAAATTCTTTATGGAGTAATGGAGATGATGCTAATCATTTATGCATTACCGGCTATTGGCAATGTGACACAGTAACTAGTCAATGTGTTCCACCAACTTGTGCGGGTTACAGTTTAACTAGCCGGCAATGCGCAGTGTCGGTTGAAGGCGAAGGTTGCCCTAATTCTCCCGGAGTTTGCAGGACTGTGAGCGATTATGAAGCAGGTTCTTGCGGTGTTAATCATTGCAATACAACCTATTCTGATATTTGTAATAATAATGAGTGTAGCTATGATGAAACTAATAATTTATGCTACTTAACCGAACCGGGAAATTCTACTAATGAAAGAGTATGCAATATAAAACAAGATAGTTCTATTACAGGCTTTAACTTTGAAGGCACTGCCGTTTGCAATCCGGTTTCATGGCTTTATACTATTGCACCTGAAACAGCTCTAAATAAAGGTGTTTGGCAGATTTATAACGGTAGTGTCTCGTGCCCTGATTTTACGCACATGGATACCAGTAACGGTTGGTGCAATATTGGCACATCCGGTAATTACCAAATGTGTGATTTATGCCCAAGTGGTTTTAATTGCAAAGGAGATTCTGAAGAAAGTCAAAATGGAGTATGCACAATAAGTTCACCTATATGCCCTCTAGATTCAACTTGTATTGGAAATACCTGCATCAAAGAACCAACTTGCGAATGTTGCTGCAGAGTAGATGCGCCACCCGGTCAAGATTGTTGTATATTTACCGGTGAAGACGGAAGTACAAGCGGTACAACTTGTACGGCTAGTTTATGTGGAGAGGAATATGTTAGTTACGGAATGTGCACCGGATGTACTGTTGTAGCAGGTGGTCAAGCAAAACAAGATTTAAGCGACAATAATTGCATTTGTTCCGGGGTTACTAATAAGGTTTGTGATATGGATGCATATAATGGATTAGGAGTTTGTGTGGATAGTTCAGATACAGTGAATAAGAATAGTTGTTCGCCAGGTCAGGATTGTGGCGATTCCGGTGATTTATGTAAATCGTTCAAATGTGAAGAAGAGACTAGTGATAACACTGAACAATGCATAAGTGAGGAACTTTTATGCACTATTGATGGCGAATGCGTTATTACTAATAATGCGAGTTGTGATGACAATCAGTACAATAGTTGTAGTGAAGGTTTGGAATGTTTAACAAATAATACAAGTAATGCTGGAGATTGTAGGTGTTGCTGTAAAGAAAACGATGAAAGAAATGGCTTAATTTGTGATACAGAGGTCAACTGCACAACAGGCGAGCCGGACGCTGATGGCGATGCAGAAAGAGGTCTTTATTGCGGTTGCACTTTAGATAGTCAGTGTGGAGAGAGCGAAGGTTGTTCTGATATTTCTTGCTGCTCAGCTCGCCCAACTGTCACCTCCGTAACCCCAACCGAAAATCAAGGTAATGAACCAAGTACAGACAAAGTCTGTCGCAACGCTATGATATCGGCTACTTTTAGTACTAGAATGGATACTAGTAGCTTTACCGGGAAAGTTATAATGGGCGTAAATCATGGAGATGATCAATGCCCGGTTGATTTGTTTTATGGAAGAGAAAGTGGTATTAATTGGTGCATAGTCCCCGGTAGCGTGCAAAGTTATACTAATAGTGATGGGAATACAGTTTTAAAATATTTACCAACTAGTGTTCTTGAGTCAAATAAGCAATATTTTGTTAGAATAATAGGTGATCATGGTTTAGGCAATAATATTGACGAAGGTGTTGTTAGTTATGTTGGAGTGAGTGGTAATTTGGGTGGTAATAGCACAGCTAATAAAACATGGACATTTACCACAGGTGATAAAATCTGCGAGCTTGATTCAGTTAGTCTTGATCCTGCTAATTGGATATTTCAAAAACCTCAAGAGCAAAAACAATTCACTGCCACCGCAATTAGCGGTACAGGTGAGTTTGCTCAAGAAATAACGCCGTATGATAGTGTCTACGAATGGGAATGGAATTGGCATTCAGATAATAATAGGGTTGCTGAGGTTTTAGAGTATCAGTCAGGAGCTGGTGATACTCCTGATAATCAAACAAACCCCAACCCAAGAGCTATTAAATCCCAAAACGTTGATGACAAGTTTACATATATTCATGCTGTTGCAAGTACAACTGATATTTCTAGTGCCTTAAGAGATAGCGGAGTTTCAGACAAGGTAGTCTCAGAAAAAGCAAAAGTAATGATTTTCCAATGCGTAAATATTTGGCCACCATTAGATGACCCGGAAACTTGGGACGGTTGGCAAGATGCAAGGAGTAATTGTACGACAGATTTAGAATTTGAGGGTTGTGATTTAAACTACAATTTTAGAACCTACTACTGCCGCGACGCAGGCGCCGAAGGCACTTACGATGATTTGCCTGCATTGCAGAATGATGGTGAGCTAAATAGTTCAAATCCAATAGTCCGCGGAGGTAGTGCGAGTCAATGTTATGGCGGGGGATATAACCAAGAAGCCTGCGCAGATAATAGTAATTGCATAGGTGAGCTTAGTTCAGAATGTCATAATAATCAATGCAAGTTTGAAAAAAAGCCTGATACAGTAATTATGGAAAATAGTACTACGCGCTCTATTCAATGGCTTGGAATTGATGAAATTAATGAAGTTAAAGAAGATGTTTTTGATGATTTAAAAGAGGCTTGTAGTAAATTAGGTAATATTTTTTTATGGAAATCAAATAGTAATAATAGCGAAGTGACAAAAATACTTACTCAAAATGGTGATGGATGCACTGAAAATGAAGAAAGCATAGGTATAGAAGAAAGTGCAACTTATATTGTAAAAATATACACTCAAGAATACGCGATTTCCGGAAAAAACCTAAGCGTACCTAAAAATGCTCGTGAGCGAGTTTGCGCGAATGACGGCGGCTGCTACTATGGCTACTGTAATCTTGACTCTGACTGCCAAGTTTCCGGAATATGCATGCCGGGGATGAATAAAGAAGTATATTTTTTGCGTGATGATCTAGACCTATCTAATGCCAATGCAAGTATTACTGTAAATTCAGTTGGTGAAGGCGAGGCTTTTGTAGTTAGTTGGAATGATGTTAATCCTTCTTTAACTTACGAATACACAGTTTACTATCGCCCTGAAGGAGGTAATTATCAAGTGTTTGGTGGTGATATTATAACTACGAACGATGATGATCCCGATAAAAAAACCGCCACTGTTTCCGGTTTAACTAATAATCAAAACTATTACGTTCTCGTAACCGCTACCCTTGGTAATGACGAAGATCCGCTTGGCGAGGAAGAGCAAGTTCTTGTACAAGACACTCAAGCGCCCACACTAGGTGATGTTACAGCAGAAAGCCTACCCGAAGGTCTTAAGCTTAGTTGGCCTGACTCCGGTAGCGCAGATGTTGAGAAATATGAAATATATTGGGGTGAAGCTGCAGATGCCTATAGTCAATCTCGAGTTATAGAGGACGATGATTCGCCTGTATATGAAATTATTGTTCCTTTAGAGCCTGAGAAAACATATTACTATAAGCTAGAAGCAACTGACGAAGCCGGGAATGTAGGCATACAAGAAAATGAATATATGTTATTAAGAATCGGTGCTTTTTTAGATAGCGCGGTTAGTGGTTTAAGTTATAAATATAGCAGTGCAATGACTCCTAAAAAAACATTAGTAGAAGGAATATATGAATATGAAGAAAATAAAATTATAAAGTTTTATGTTGGCAATACATATATTGGTAAATCAGCAGCAAAACCAATTATCACCCCTTTTGATTTAGCCCAAAGCACAGATATTAACAATAACAAGGTAATAAATATAGCTAGATTTTTGCAAACTCTAGACAATGACCAAAATCCGGATAATGGCATACATATTTCAGACGAAGGTGTAGACAATATTAATCAAATAGATCCGTCAATTACTAAAATAGACTTTAATAAATCAGCTCAAGACTTTGCAAGTGATGATGATGTTGCGAGTATTATAGCCGCCGTAAATGGCGATCGCTCATTAGTCTCTGTAAATGCAGCTAAAGTATATTTACAAAAGGTATATAGCGAGGTAGTAAATACAGCTGACTTTGAGCTGCTTACTAATTGCGAAGATTTAGATGGAGACGACTTTGATGATTGCGAGATAGGTGAAGTTGGTGATGATGATAAAGAAAAAGACTGCGTTGATAGCGATTTAGATAAAATACTATCTAATGGTGGGCGAGTTGTTAATAGTGATCAGGAAATTGACGCTAACGCTAACGCTATTAACCCGAACGCTATTGATATTTGCGACAAAATTGACAATGACTGCAACGCAGAAACTCTTGATGGATCAGGAGTGGTGGGAGATAGTATTCCTGACAATGACTCTGGCTATGTTGGTGAACATGGGGTGTGTAGGTTAACTAGCCACAAGAAAGTTTGCATGGATGGTGATTGGACAAATAATTATGGAAAGAACTACCAGAACAACATTGAAATAGATTGCGCAGACAATTTAGATAACGACTGTAATAGTTACACTGACTGCGCTGACTTTAATTGTTTTGAAAATAGTGACGCATGTAAGCCAAGCAATGTTCAAGTAAAAATTGATCATGAAAGTAAAAAATTTACAATTAGTTGGGATACTGTGCCTAGTGCTACTGATGGCTATGCTGTTTCATATAAATTAGAAGGCGAAGATTCGTATAAAACTCAATCATCTTCAGTAAGTTTTAGTGAAGAAGGAACTAATAAACATAAAGTGAGTATAGTAAATAATAATAGATTTAAAACTCACTACTATGCAGTTCGAGCAAAGCGTGATAAAAAATACTCTCAATACTCCGAAGAAATAAGCGCAAAATTAGACAAAGTTTGCGAAGATTATGACAATGATGGTTTTGATAATTGCGAGATTGGATCTTCTAGTTTAGATGATGGAAAAGTAAAGGACTGCAACAATCAAAAAAATCAGATGTTCCCGGGTAATCCTGAAATCTGCGACGGAATTGACAATAATTGTGATAGCGAGGGGTTAGTAGACGAAGGTTTGGATGCGCGACCGGCTACTGACACTAACTTAACCCATGGAGTTTGCAGTAGCTTAGAGGAAGTATGTCAAGAAGGAGAATGGGTTCCGGATTATGACCCGCTTGTTGGTTATTATGAGGATTCTAAAGAATTGAGTTGTAGTGATAATCTTAATAATGATTGCGATAATTACACTGACTGCGCTGACTCTGATTGCTATGGAGATTTAGCTTGTGATACCGGCGAGCCAAGAATATACCCATATAAGTTAAATGATCAAGGCGAAGAAGTAGAGCTAACACCTACCGATACCGATGACTATAGTTACGAAACCGGCGATAGTTATTATATTAAAGTAACAAAAGTGAATGAAGCTTTTGGTGAAGGTTATGATGCCATAGCTCATGGTTGTCATTTAGAAATTATGGATATAGCAAGTCAAGAAATAAAAGGAATAAATCAAGATATTATTAATAATGAGTGTAATTTTGGACCTTTTTACAAAGATTTAAGCTTTACTTTTAAACACAGGATTTTTGATCAAAATATTGAAGATGTTTTAGATTACCCGTTTAGCATTTCGGTCCATTATATTCCTAAGCTAACCTTTTTTAAAGGCGGAGATAAAACTAATAGCAAACTATATGATATCCTAATAGTATCGGACTTGCCGGATGAAAAGTTTGACATGTATTTAAATGACGCATTTGATAATGGTAAGTTTTCCTTTTTTAACACTAAGCCGTTTACAGAAGAAGGCGTTCGAGATAAGTTTAATATTTGGTATCACAGAATAGATGCAATAGATTATAAGGATAATAAAAACTGTAACCGCGAACTTAGTTCAGCTTGGTCAATTGATTCAGAAGAAACCCAAGAAGTGAATGAGGAAGATAAATTTAATAAAGTATTTGATAATTACGATTGGGTAGATTTAAAAGTATATTTATCAAATAATTCCTACACATGGCCTCATGCTCAAAAGTTTTACATAAATGAACAAAATCAAACTGTTGCCGGAGGTTTTAAAGTAGGCGCAAGTTGCTCGCGTATGGTAGGAAGTACAGATCAAGAAACTAGTGCAAAAGTATCTCGCATAACAGCTCATGAATTAGGCCATGCCATGTTCTTGCTTAATGATGAGTATGAGTATGGTACTACAACACCAAGACATAAATACAATGAAAAAAATTGCATTAGTAAATATTCAGATGATCTTGAAACAAGGTGGAGTAATATTGAAGGTTACACATCAAACAATAAAGTTGCGGGCTGCGGACCATCGGCATTTCGTTTGCGATATTCTGAAAGAGCAATTCCAAAAGAAAATTGTTCAGATATTAACATATGTAATGCAGCCTCATCTGCATCATGGGCAAGTAATATTGTTTGCGATTTACCTGAAGAAAAAAAACCGGCTTGTAAAAACATAGAAACCGGTAATGACCAAGATGGAAATCAGCTAACAAGATGCACTTGTATAACAGACACAACTTACGAAACAGTGGGGTTTTATCGTCCACAAGAAAATTCGGTAATGAGGTTTGTGGGGCAATTTACAAACTCTTTAAATTGGCCTGATGCATTTGGGCCGGTTAATCAGCACTATATTAAAGAAGTTATTAATACTATCGGCACCAAAGAAGGCCATTACGACACTCCTTATAATTTTACAAATTAATTATGCTTAAAAAAATATTATTTAGCACTATATTTATATTTTTTATTTTTGTAAATGCAGTTGAAGCTAGTTCACGTCAGCAAATACTTAGTATTAATATTTTAAAAAAAGGAGATAGTATTAAAATAGAGAGCTTAAGCTTAAGTTATGGCTATGCTACTAAAAATTCTAAAGAATATAGCTATTTATTGCGCACTTTAGATAATCAAGAAAAAATTATTAACGAGCTTAAGTTTAATATTCGCGATTTTGAAGCTGTTGTTGACCCCGACTGGTTTGACCCCGAAACCGGTGAGCAAATATATGTTCCTAATGAAATAAGTGACTTTCCTCAAAAAGAATCATTAACAATGCCTTTTAATACCAATATTAAGTATATTACTATCTTGGACTCTCAAGGCAAAGAAGAATATTATAAAGTAGCTATAGAAGAACTTATAGACATTAAAATATTAAATAGACTAAAAGAAAATGAACAAAAGAACAAAGAATACACTAAAAAGAAGCAAGAAAAACAAAAAAAAGACTTAGAAAAAATAGCTCAAAAAGAAGCGCGTGAAAGTGACATAGTAAGCATGCCGGCAAAAACTTCTCAGTTTAATTACCTTTATGTTATATTTTTTTTAATAGTATTTGTAGAAATTATCTTAGGCATATATATTTGGAAAAAAAGAAAAAGTGCTTAAGTATGAAGAATAGTTACAAATTTCATAATAAAACTTTTACACAACCATACCACTTAAAAATCAAATATTTATGCTATAATAAACACAAGAGTTTATTATAGTGTCTATTTATAATAATTTTAAATCTAAACAAAATATGTTTGACGAAGCTCCAAAGCAAAGTATTAATAAAGGTGATAATGCTCCGGATTTAACAAAGGTAAATAACACCCCTCCTCCTACTGAAGGAGTACTACCAAAGCCTAAGCAGGCTTTACCAAAACCCCCTACAGATCTATCAGCCTTTCCTCCTAAAAAGATTGGAGATGTTGAAGATATTTTTGCTGATGTAGATAAAGATAAACCTCAAGCTAGCTCGGTTAAAGGTGCCGGTTCTATAAAAAAATCCAAAGCATTGGTAGGTGAAAAACCGCCTATGAGTGTTTATATCGGTTTTGCTGTTTTAGCTTTAGTTATATTTGTCGGCGGTAGTTGGCTTGTTGTTAAAACTTTGACGCCTAGTCGGCAAATTCCTCCTAAAGGTGTGGTAATAGAGGAACGTGAACAAGAACAACAGGCAGAAATCGCAACAGACACAGACGAGCAATTAAAAGAATTGCAAGAAAAGTTAATGAAAGATGAAGAAGAAATTGGTGGTGTGCAAGCACATTTAGAAAGCGCAACAGGAAGCGCAATGGAAGCCACAACTTCAGATAGCATAAAAGAAAAAGAAGAAGAAAAAGAAATGGCAATTATTAAAGATACTGATAATGATGGTTTAACTGATGCAGAAGAAGCTGAGCTTGGCACTAATCCGGTTTTAGTAGATACCGATAAGGACCAGTTAACGGATTACGAAGAATTGTATGTATATTTTACTAATGCAATGGCTATGGATAGTGATGAAGATGGTCTTGATGATTATGAAGAAGTAACAATTTATTTTAGTGATCCATCTAACATTGATTCGGACGGTGATGGATATAATGATGGCATTGAAGTAGAAAATGGATATAATCCAATTGGGCCGGGTAAAATAGAAGTAACTAATTAAAATATAAATGTTCAGTATTCCAAAAAACAATAACAACAATAAAAACATAGAAGAAACAAAAACCAAGATGAAAGAAGAAGTAACTAAAGCTGCCGAAGAAGTTGATAGAGAAGTTGCTAAAGTAACAGGAGATGGTGGTAATGGAACAGAAAAAGAACCGGAAAAAAAAGAAGCACCAAAAGAAGTTACTCAAGCAGAGGATAGTGGTGCTCAGGGTCAAAAACCGGTAGACGGGCTTGAAGATGCCGTGGGTGATATCTTAAGTGGAGAAAAAAAGATTTCAAGAGTCGAATTTAACGAAAAGGTGCATGTTATGCCTCGTGAGTTTAGCAAAAAAGCTCAAAAATTAGCTTCAAAAACAAATTTTGTTGTAGTAATTATATTTTTGGTGTTTATCGGCTTAGGCGTATTAGCCGGTGGTTACTATTATTTAAAAGCTAAAACAAAAGAAATAAAAGACGCTAATGGCAATAGCTCTATGGTTGATACTAAAATGATTGAAGAAGAAAATTTTAGCCCGGAAGCAGTAAAATCAAAAGTTAACCTAGAGGAGTTAAAAGAAGAGCAAGAGCAAGAGGAAGTTGAATTTTCCGGTGATGAAAAAAGAAACACAAGAGACACACAAAGAATAACCGATATTCAAAATTTACGAGCAGCTTTGAGCGATTATTATTTTGAATTTAGTGAATATCCGGTTTTGTTAGACAAGTTAGTAGAATCAGGAAATATCAAAGAAATCCCAAAAAATCCAGTTCCCGGCGGCAAAACATATGCCTATAAGTTAGCAGTAGATTACCAAAGTTATACTCTTGATTATGCACTAGAGGGCCAAAAAGGCATTTATTCCGAAGGTGAGCAAAGAGCAACACAAGACACAATGAGTACTCGTGATAATCCTGAAGAAATTATTAAAGAAGCTCTTGAAGAATCAGAACCGGAAGAAGACAAAGAACAGAATAAAGAAGTTGTAGCAACTTCATCTGAAGATCAAATATTAACTAAGGAAGAAGAGCAAGCAGAAGCAACCACAACTGAAGAGGTAGTAGAGGAGTCTCTAGAACCTGCTTCGGGGACTGATACCGATAAAGACGGTGTATCTGACAAAGAAGAACAGTTGTTTGGAATGAATCCTAGCTCTAATGATACTGACGGAGATGGATATAGTGATAAAGAAGAATTACATAGTTTGAATAACCCGGCAGGGCCGGGAGTAATAAATACTAGTAATAGTGTTAATAAATACACTAATGATAGCCTTGGTTATGAGCTACTATATCCGTCCGGTTGGACATATTCAAGTATTGGCGGTAATGGATCAGTAATGTTTAAAGCAGCTGATAACCAAAGCGTGCAGATTCTTTCGCCTTCTAATCCCGGATTATTACCAATTGACGAGTGGTATCATACAGAAGTTAGTGCAAGAGCAATTCAAGACTCACAAAGAATCAGTAAAAACGGTTGGGAAGGTCTTTATTCTCCTGATGGATTAACAATTTACTTAGGATATCCCGGTGGTTCAGAGGTTTATGTGATTTCATATTCACCCGGCTTTAACTCTAGTTTTGATTACATGAATGTATTTACATTAATGGTTAATAGTTTTAAAGAAAGCGGAGCCTCTGTTTCGTCAGCCTCTGTAATAGAAGAAGTAGCCACAAGCAGCCAAGCACAAAAAGAGCTTTCAACAACAACCAAAGAAACATCAACAAGCACAAGCGCTGAATAATCAAACTGAATTTAAAATGTGATATGGTAGAAATATGCAATAAAACTAGATCAAGAATTGATTTGGAAATAACTAAGAGGGTTGCATGTTTTTTTTTAAAGAAAAATAAAATAAAAAAAAAGAATTTATCTATTGCTTTTATTGGTGATGTTTTAATGAAAAGAATTAATAAGGAGTATCGGAAAAAAGATAAAATTACCGATGTTTTGTCTTTTAGAGATAGTGGAGATAGTTTTGGAGAAGTTTTAATTAATTACGCTCAAATTAAAAGGCAAGCAAAAAAACACAAGCAAGCTGCAAAAAGTGAGCTGATCTTCATATTAATTCACGGCTTATTGCATTTAAAAGGCTATAATGATAATACAGAAAGAGAAGCTAAGCACATGGAAGCTCTTGGAAACAAGTTTATTTTACAATTAAAACAAGAAAAAATTATTTAAGCATTTTGATTTAAACTATGAGTGATAATATTATTGCCGGATTAGATGTTGGCTCAACAAATGTTAGGTTGGTTGTTGGGCAGACTGTTGCCAATGTTGAAGGGCCTCAAATTAAAATAATCGGAGCTGTCAGCACTCCGACTAATGGTATAAACAAAGGTGTTATCTCAAGCATAGAAGACGCTACATCAGCTATATCCACTTGCCTTGATAAAGCAGAGCGGCTTGTTGGTGTGCCTATTAATAGCGCTTGGGTAGGGATTAATTCTCCAAACATGAAATGCGAAAGATCTCGTGGTGTGGTTGCTGTTGGCAAAAGTGACGGAGAAATAACTACTGATGATGTTGATAGGGTTATAGAAGCGGCCAGGGCTTTATCAATGCCCTCTAATTATCAGATAGTGCATGTAATACCTGTTAATTTTATAGTAGACAATCAAGAAGACATAAAAGACCCTGTAGGCATGACAGGCGTAAGGCTTGAAGTGGAAGCTTTGATTATTCGCGGTGTTACTAGCGAGATTAATAATTTAACAAAAGCAATATATCGCACAGGGTTAGATATTGAAGATTTAGTAATTTCGCCAATGGCAGCCGCAGAAGCTGCTTTAAGTCCAAAGCAAAAGGATTTAGGTGCCGCAGTCGTTAATATTGGCGCTTCAACTACTAGTTTAGCTGTTTATGAAGAAGGTGAGCTTCTTCACTGCGCAGTTTTAAAAATTGGCTCAGAAGATATTACTAAAGATTTAGCAATTGGCTTAAGATGCCCAATTGATTTATCAGAAAAAATTAAAAAAGAATATGGTCATGTTATTCCTGCTAATTTTATGAAAAAGGACGAAGTAGACATAAGCACGCTTGCCGATGAAGATATGAAAGATCAGCTAAAAGATATTAATCCAATATCTAAGAAATATATTGCCGAAATAATGGGAGCCAGAGCCGAAGAGATTTTTGAAAAAATCGACAAAGAATTTAAAAAGATTGATAGATCCGGGATGTTGCCTGCCGGAGTATTTTTAGTAGGTGGCGGAGTTAAAATTAATGGAATGATTGACTTGGCTAAAGAAAAATTAAGATTGCCGGTTTGTATAGCAAGTAACAAAACAGTTGACGCTGTTATAGAAAAAGTTAATGATCCGCATTATCTAACCGCTCTTGGCTTGATTCTTTGGGGGCGAGTAGCTAAACCTGAAAAAAGAGGTGTTAACTTTGGTGCCGGCGGTGATGCTATAAGAAATTTTTTTAATCGAATTAAAAACGGCATAATGTCTTTAAAGCCATAGTCCTCGCTTGATTAATTGCAGAAAATAATATAATCTATTTATTAACTAAGTACTAAATATTTAAATAATGGGTGAGATAAAACCACCAGTTGAATTATTGGCTAAAATTAGAGTTATCGGCGTAGGCGGTTCTGGAGGCAGTGCTGTTATTCGAATGATTGAATCCGGTGTTAAAGGGGTTGAATTTATTGCGCTTAATACAGATGTGCAAGCATTGCATTACAATAAAGCTCAAAAAAAATTACATATTGGTAAATCTATTACGCGCGGACTAGGCGCCGGAATGAATCCGGAGCTTGGCAAACAATCAGCCGAAGAGTCGCAAAACGAAATAAGAGATGCGCTTAAAGATTCTGATATGGTTTTTGTTACCTGTGGTTTAGGCGGTGGTACAGGAACCGGAGCGGCACCGGTAGTTGCTGAAATCGCTAGAGATTTAGGCGCTTTAACAGTAGCAGTTGTAACTAAGCCTTTTTCTTTTGAAGGCGCTCAAAGAAAAAACATAGCCGAGCGAGGCTTAACAGACTTAGCTGACAAAGTTGACACTATTATCACAATCCCAAACGACAAAATTCTTCAAGTTATTGATAAAAAAACTTCATTAATGGACGCGTTTAAGGTGGTAGATGAAGTTTTAAGGCAAGGGGTGCAGGGAATTGCCGAAGTAATAACTATTCCCGGAGAAATTAATGTTGACTTTGCCGATGTTAAAGCTGTTATGTCAAACGCCGGCAGTGCTTTAATGGGTATTGGTGAAGCAACAGGAGAAAACAAGGCAATCGAAGCTGCCAAAGCAGCAGTAAGTTCACCACTTCTTGAAATGTCAATAGAAGGAGCCAGAGGAATTTTATTTACAATAATGGGTGGCTCGGATTTATCTATGAACGAAGTAAACGAAGCAGCTAAAGTAATTACTGCTTCAGCAGACGAAGATGCTAAAATTATTTTTGGTTCTGTGGTTAACAAAAAAATGAAAGACAATATTAAAATAACTGTTGTAGCAACAGGGTTTGATAATGGTGCAAGAACCAGTGGTATTAAACAAAAAGAAGCAGGTTATTCTCCAAATGCATTTTTAAAAGATGATTTTGGGGCTTCTGATTCGGTTTTAAACGATTTTAGTGATACTGTTTCAAAAGTAGAGCAAGATGAGCCGGTAACTCCAAATAAAGTCGCATCTTTAAAAGAAGCTCAAGTAGCTCCAGCTAAAAATAAAGGTTTTAATACGCTTTCAAATAACGAAAATGATGATGAGGAAGATTCAGATATTCCGGCTTTTATTCGGAGGCAAATGAAGAATAAAGAATAGTTATATTAAAGCATGTACTATGAAAAGAACACATACTTGCGGACAATTAAATAAACAAAATGCTAAAGAAAAAGTAGAATTATCAGGTTGGGTTGCTAGCAGACGTGACCACGGAGGAGTTATTTTTATAGATTTACGTGATAGATACGGAGTAACTCAGCTTAAATTTGACCCGGAAATTAATAAAAAAGTACATGCCGAGGCTGATAAATTGCGCAATGAATGGGTAGTAAGTGTTAAAGGGGGTGTAGCAAAAAGACCGGTTGATATGGTTAATAAAAAAATAAAAACAGGTGAAGTAGAAATTGAGTGTACTAGTATTGAAGTATTAAACAAATCTAAAACCCCGCCATTTGAAATAAGTGAAGAAAAATCAAGTATAGCCAATGAAAACATGCGATTAAAATATCGCTTTTTAGATTTAAGAAGGCAGCGAATCCAAGATTTACTAAAAATTAAAGATAAATTTATTAGGCACATTAGGAATTATTTTTATGCAAAAGATTTTTTAGAAATTCAAACGCCAATTTTAGCTAATTCTAGCCCAGAAGGAGCGCGTGATTTTTTAGTTCCTTCGCGGTATTATCCCGGTAAATTTTATGCCTTACCACAAGCGCCACAGCAATTTAAGCAGCTCTTAATGGTTGGCGGAATAGATAGGTATTTTCAAATTGCGCCTTGTTTTCGTGATGAAGATCCACGTATGGATAGAGTATATGGTGAGTTTTATCAACTAGATATGGAAATGAGTTTTGTTACGCAAGAAGATATTTTTAAAATAATGGAGCCTTTGATGTTAGAACTAACTAAAAAGTTTAGCAAAAAAGAAGTAGTTGGTTTAGATAAAAATGGCAGGTTTAAGCAAGTTCCATGGCAAGAAGCGCTTGAAAAGTACGGCTCAGACAAGCCGGATTTGCGTTTTAAGTTAGAAATAGAGCCAATAACAGATTTAGTAGAGAATTCAGGATTTACAGTATTTACTAAAGCTATAAAAAACAAAGGAGTTGTGCATGCTTTAAAAGTAGATAAAGGTGCTAAATTTACTCGCAAAGAAATAGACGATTTAACTGCGCTAGCTATAGAAAAGAATGCAAAAGGTTTAGCATATATAGTAGTAAAAAAAGAAGGTGGCTTACAATCACCAATTGTTAAATTTTTAGGTGAAGACTTAGCTTTTAAAATAGTAAAGAAATTAAAAGCGGCTCCCGGTGATATAATATTTTTTGGAGCTGATAAGTGGAAAATTGTATGTGATTCACTTGGTGCCGTTAGAAGCGAATGCGGGAAAAAGCTAAAATTAAAAGATGATTCTAAAGCATCTTGGTGCTGGATAGTGGATTTCCCAATGTATGAGTTAAATGAAGACAAAAGAATTGATTTTGCTCATAATCCTTTTTCTATGATGCGTGGAGGGTTAAAGACGCTAGATACAAAAAATCCTTTAGATATTTTAGCAAATCAATTTGACTTAGTGATTAATGGTTTTGAAGCATCTAGCGGAGCTATTAGAAATCACAACCCGGAAATTATGTACAGAGCTTTTGAAATTGCCGGTTATAGTAAAGAACAAGTTAATGAAAAATTTGGCGCTATGATTCGTGCTTTTGAATTTGGCGCTCCTCCGCATGGTGGAAATGCTCCGGGACTTGATAGAATACTAATGGTCTTACTAAATGCTGATTCAATACGTGATTTATATGCCTTTCCTAAGGATGGTCAAGGCAGAGACGTTTTAATGGATTCGCCTGGTTGCGTTGACAAAAAACAATTAAAAGAACTAGGAATAGGAATAATTGAAGAAGCATAAAAACACCTATTCATAATAATGGCATGTAACTACCCGGTGACCTTGCGTACGTTTTTTCACTTTATGCTATACTTATAATAAGCATATTTTTTGTTTATAATTATGAAATCTTCAAACACGGCTAAATATACTTTTTTGTATTTAATCTCGCTATTGTCACTTATTTTTACTGTAATCGCAGTAGGCAATGTTATTTTTCAATTAATTAATAAGCATATAGTAGATGTAGTGCATGCGTATCGCAGTACTTATTCGGCAGATGCTTTAAAATTTGCAATTTCATCATTATTAATAGCAGCCCCTGTGTATTATTATAGTGCCGCTAATATTAATAAAAGCCTATTTTCCGGAAAGTTAGAAAAGGACGCAGCAGTAAGAAGGTGGCTTACGTATTTGATAATATTTGTTTGTGGAGTTGTAGTTGTTGGGTGGTTAATAGCAATTGTATATTCTATTTTAGATGGTGACCTAACTCTTAAATTTAGCTTAAAAACGCTAACAGTTTTAATTATAGCTGCTATTGTTGGTTCTTATTATTATCGTGATATTAAAAAAGAAAAAATTCAAGATATTAAGGATCCTATAATAAGGAAGTATTTTTATAGTACTTTGTGTATAGTAGTAATTGTTTTTTTAAGCGGTATATTGTTTGTTGAATCACCTCATGAAACGCGTTTACGAAAAATAGATCAACTTACAATATCCAAATTAGATAATATAGATCGCGCCATAAATGATTATTTTGAAGATAATGAACAATTACCGGATTATTTAGAAGAGTTGCATAAAGAGGTTGTGTATCTTCATTCTGATGGAATAGAAGGTGTAATTAATGGTGAGGTATTTGAATATCGCGTTTTAGAAGAGCAAAAATATCGGATTTGTGCTGACTTTAATCTGGCAACAGAAGAAATTAATAAAGACATGCCAAAAGAATATTACGAAGAAAGATGGAAGCATAAGGCGGGAAAAGAATGTTTTATTAAAAAGATTAATAAAAATATAAAAATAGATATTTTAAGAAAAGAAATGCCGGTGCGCGATCCAATAATGATAAAATAATAAAAAAGAAATCTTGTGTTAATTCATAAGGTTTTTTAATTTTTTTGTTCATTTAAATATAGGTGACAGCCCTATATAGTTGTCCACTTTTGACTAGGAGAACTGTTATGAGTAATGAGCATAGGTATGGCTATAGCTTGCCGAAAGATTTTGACCAACATTGGCACAATGCACAAAAAAATTTGAGTATGATTATAATCCATGATGACAATGGACTTAAAAAGTCAAAAGAAGAAAAAAGAGATTGTAAGGCTACGGGGCGAGTAATTGTGAATGATAATTTTAAAATAAAATGAGTATGGCGGTTTTTTTTGGTTATAGCAATTAGAACATTGAAAAAGGAGAATCAAAATGTCAGTTCCGGTGAGTTGCTATGATGAAGCCAGGAGATGTGTTTTAAGTGCAATGCTTCATTTTGATATGGTTAAGGTTGATCTTTTTAGTCTAGAGAAAGAAAGTAAGATTGTTCCGGGTGATTTTAGACAAGTTGAGCAGCGTATAAAAGTTATTAGCCTCTATCTTCAGATTGCCTCCATAATGAAAAAAAGTTGCCAGATAAGCAGTTGAAGTATTTTGATAAGGTTGAAGATTTAAATAATAAAGTTACAGTATTCTACTCGCGTTTTATTGACGAAATCGTTGTTATTGAGGAGGATATTCGTCAAAGAGAGAAAAGTATAGAGATCGCATTATATATGCTTGTACATTTTGTTCAGCAAGTCAGTCCTTTGCTACAAAAGATTAAATAGTAAATAATACCTCGTTTTCGAGGTTTTTTATTGTGTGCTAATTAAGAGTGATATATAATAAATAAAATGACTTATCCGATTCTTAATTCTATATTTTTTACTGCAATTGTTGGAGTTAGTTTTGTTTACCCAATTTTAGAGAATGCTAATAAAAAAGTATTTGGAAATATTGTAAAAGCAAGCACTTTGGTTAATGAGGAGCCGGTATTTAATGTTAATAAAGAGAGTCAATATATTGTTAAATCTAAATTACCTATAAATAAAAATGTCATAAGTGCTAAGAAAGTTTTAAATTTTAATGATTTTGAATTAACCGCAACAAGTGGCATAATCATGGATTTAAAAACTAAAGACTTATTGTATGGCCTGCGTGTAGATCAAAAAGTGCCAATCGCTAGTATTACTAAGCTTATGAGTGCCTTAGTATTTTTAGAGGAAAATCCAAATTTTAATAATATTTACAAAGTAAAGCCAAGTGATAGAAGGAATGGCGGAAGAATATACATATATACCGGAGAAAAGTTAAAAATAAAAGATTTGTTTAATATTAGCTTAGTTTCTTCAGCTAATACAGCAACAATAGCAATGATAAGTTCAATAGGTCTAAATGAGAATGAATTTGTATTAAAAATGAATAATAAAGCAAAATCTTTAGGTTTAAATAATACTATTTTTGTGGACGCAACAGGTTTGTCTGAGAGTAATTTATCAACAGCGCGGGATATTGCTAAGCTTACTCGTGTTGCTTTGTCAAATTCAAAAATTATTAGCGCAGTTAGTCAAAAAAACTATAAGTTTTCATTAAGTTCAGGAAAAAATCGTAGTATATCTTCAACAAATGATCTTTTGGAAAATTTTGAAAGTACTAAAATTGATTTAATTGGTGGTAAAACCGGCTTTAATCGATTAGCCGGATATTGTTTAGTTGCAAAATTTTTAAATAAAAATGGAAATGAAGTAATCTCAGTAGTAATGGGCGCTAAAGAAAAGCAAGATCGTTTCATGTTAACTGAAAAAATGGTAAAATGGGTGTATAATAATTATACGTGGAGGTGATTTTTATTTTTAAAGTTTTTTTAATGATTGATATTATTCCAAATGAAATATTAAATAGTTTAAATCCGTATGTTGCTACCTTTTTGCTAGCAATTATGCCTATTGGCGAAATGCGTATTTCGATCCCGGTAGCGCTTGGGTTTTATAAGTTGTCTTTGTCAGAGGCGTTATTTATTTCTATTGTGGCTGATATTTTTATTGCAACATTATTAATATACTTTGTTAATCATGTTAATGATTGGATAAAAGGCAGAAGTGTAAAAGTTGATCAAATTTTAAACAAGATTTTTGAGCGAACTCGCAGAAATTTTTTTCATAAGCATAGAGTATGGGGTGACTTAGCTTTAATGCTTCTTGTTGCAATACCATTGCCGTTTACAGGTATTTGGACAGGCGCGCTTGCAGCATGGCTACTTGAAATACCAAAAGGTCAAGCACTGCTATATATTACTTTAGGAATTATGATTTCAGCCTATATTGTTGCCTTTGTGAGTTTAGGATTTATTCGAGTGTTTTAATCGTGAGTGGATACTTATTATGCTTGTATACTTTTTAATAGGTCTATAAAACAATGCAAAAAATAATCATTGCTAATTGGAAATTGCAAATTAATAATGCTAATTCAATTAGATTAGCTCGTGAAATAGCAGAAAATTTAGATAGAATAAAAAAAGGGGAAATAGTTATCTGCCCTTGTTTTGTTGCATTAAAAGAAGTTGGAGATATTTTAAGAGGTAGTTCAATAAGCTTAGGAGCTCAAAATGCTTTTTGGAAAAGTCATGGACCTTATACCGGAGAAATTTCCGGAAAAATTTTAAAAGAAATAGGCTGTAAATATATTATCCTCGGGCATTCTGAAAGAAGGCGGTACTTACACGAAGATTATGAAATGATTCATAAAAAAGTTAAGAGGATTGTTAGCTTAGGGGGTGTAACTCCAATAATATGCATTGGTGAGACACTTGAAGATAGGAAAAAAGGAAGGCAGGATTTTATTTTGTCAAGTCAGCTAGAAATGGCTTTGGGCGGGATTAAATTTTTAGGTTTTGAAGAGGTTATTATAGCTTATGAACCGGTTTGGGCAATTGGCACAGGCGAGGTAATTAGCATTGAAGAGGCAAGGCATATGCATAAAGTTATTAAAAAAACAGTTGAAGATATGTTTGGAATAGGGCTTGTTCAAAATAATTTTAGATTTATATATGGCGGCTCAGTAAACCCTCAAAATGTTTTTCAATTTTCTAAAATATTAGAAGTTGATGGATTATTAGTTGGCGGAGCTAGCCTTAAATTAGATAGTTTTGAAAAAATTATTAACTTATATTTAAAATAATTTACATGTTAGTGCATATTAAAAAATTAATAGAGCATGCTAAAAAACATAATTATTGCTTGGGCGCTTTTAATATCCATAATATAGAATCAATAAAAGGTATAATAGAAGCGGCAAAATATGCTAAATCACCGGCAATAATTCAAACTTCGGAAGGTTCAATCAATACCATGGGTATAAAATCAGCTGTTTCCTTGGTGCGAGAATTAACTATGGGACTAGCTTCAAATATTCCGTTTGCATTGCATCTTGATCATGGAAAAAACACTGATTTAATTTTTAAATGTATTAATGAAGGTTTTAGCTCTGTTCATATTGATGCATCCGCGTATGATTTGCTTGAAAATATTAAAATTACCAAAAAAGTGGTGAATTATGCTAAAAAGAAAAATGTTTGGGTTCAAGGAGAAATTGGTGTTATAAAAGGTGGGCATGGTATAAAAGCTAAGAAAATAGGTACTGTTCCCTTGGCAAATCCAGAATGTGTGATAGAATTTGTGAAAGCTACCAAAGTTAATACAATTTCAGCAGCAATTGGTACAGCTCATGGGTCATACGAAGATGAAAATATTTCCTTTGAGTTATTGAAAAACATAAAGTCAAAAATAAAAAATAAGCCTTTTGTTTTGCACGGTGGCTCAGGGGTGGCAAATTACCAAATTAAAAAATCAATAAAAATGGGTGTAAATATTATTAATGTTGGTACTGACATAAAGGTTGCTTTTTGTGAAAGTGTGATTAGAGAGTCAGTTAATAATAAAAAAGAAACAGACCCAAGGAAATTGTTGTTTCCTGCTATTAAAAGTGTTAAAAAAGTGGTAGCAAGGAAAATGAAATTATTTGGTAGTAGTAATAAGGTGAAGTAGATAAAGAACTATGTATACAATTCCAATAATAATTATTGTAATTTCTTTTAGTGTTATTATAGCAATTTTAGTTAAGCATATTAAAGAGTTGGCTAATTTAAGTGTTGAAAGCATTCCTTCTGTTAGAGAGGCAAAATTTAAAGAAAAAATCATTAGTAATAGATTAAAAAGAAGTCTATCTCATTTGCTTGAGCAATTTACCGGGCTAATTATTCCGTTTTTTACTAAAGGGGCTACTTTTTTTAAGTTAATAATACATAAAGTTAGTGAAAGTAGAGAAAAAATTAATTCAAAAAAACCAAAAGTAGTAGTAAATAAAGATGAGCAAATTGAAAAATTATTTGATGAAGCAGATAAGCTAATTAAGCGTGGTGAATTTGATGAAAGCGAAAAAAAGTTAATAAGTATTATTGAAATTGATCACAAAAATATTGATGCTTTTGCAACTTTAGGTCAAGTGTATTTTGAGCGAAAAAATTATAGTGAAGCTAAACAGACACTAGAGCATGTTATTAGATTAGAGGGTGCTAGTGATGAGATCTTTTTTGATTTAGCTTTAATATGTAAAGCTATGGGCAATAATGCTTTATGGTTTAATTATTTAAAAAAAGCTCAAAAATTAAATCAAAATAATCCAAGATATTTGGATTCGTTATTGGATGCAGCTATTGTTATGAAAGATAAGATTGTAGGACTCGATGTTTACAAGAGATTAAAAAGTGCAGATTCTAGTAATGCAAAATTAGAGCAATTCAAAAAGAAGATTAGTGAATTGTAGAGCAATAATCTGCAAAGGTACGCCGTTGTAGCTCAGTGGTAGAGCACTTCCATGGTAAGGAAGGGGTCTCGGGTTCAAGTCCCGATAACGGCTCAGCTGCACAATAAATTCTTTAACAGATTTATTTTGTCATGTGGTTATGTTTTTGCTATAATTAAGTAAAAATATTAATAATTATATTTTTGCTATGAATAAAAAGCATATAATAGATACTTTAGGGTATGGTTTAATGTATTGGATGATTGGGTTTATATTAGGTATGATTTTTTTAATATTCGTACCGATTAGGTATGTTGGTTGGCCGATTTTGGCAATTATGTTCCCTTTAATGATTTTTTTAACAATGGTGCGATTTGAAGCTAGAACAAAGCCTATTTATTATTATTTTGTTACCGGATTTGTTTGGCTTGGCGTAATTGCGTTGCTTGATTACCTGATAGTTATGAAAGGTTTTGGCAATATGCAATATTATGATTTTGATTTATATTTGACATATGCTTTAATTCTTATAATTCCAATTACATATGGGCTTATAAAAAAATAAGGAATGATTACTTGAAATAAAATACTTAATGTGATAATTTATGTAACATAATTATTTAGAGTTTTCAAATATGGGTCGATACCAAAGCGGTCAACCGGGGCAGACTGTAAATCTGCTGGCTTTATGCCTTCGCAAGTTCGAATCTTGCTCGGCCCACTGCTCACTACAAGCACCTCGCAAAGAGGTGTTTTGTGCTTTAAACAAAGGGTTTTGAGAGGTTTGAACTTGTGTTATTTCTCTATTAGCACCTTTAGAGTATTTTTGAAATTATTGATAGCGTAAATCTAAGTAAAAATGGGCTTTTCTGTTCTCTAAAGACGGGTTTGAACCTAAATCAAGTAAAATCTGTTTTTTGTTGTTTTTTGCATGATTTTTGTATTCTCCTTCGCCCTCAAACTTCTTTTTTAATTCGTTTACTAATTCATAGGTTTCTGTGATTTTTTGCTTTTTATCTTCCTTGTTGTTTTTGAGTTTTGTAATTAATTCTTGATAAGAGTCTGTCAATAGTTTTGTGTAAATGACGATTTTGGGTTTAGTTTTTAAGGA
>CAZMSR010000010.1:0-25469 GCA_964569045.1 uncultured Gammaproteobacteria bacterium
CTCAAAAATATTCACAAAAGTGGCAAATAAAAACCGCCACTCCGTGGACGCTACCGTGGACTTATTCATAAAAAACACTAACTTTAAAAAAAGTTACAGTGCTTTTAATATAAAATATATTTTTTAAAAAAATTAAAAAATATATTTTCCCCACAAATTTACAACCGCTGAGTCACTTCCTTCTCTAAATAATGCCTCAGTAGCATTTATATTTTTTATCTTAAAATTCAGCCTATCAATTTTTTCAACAAATTCACATTCTGTATTTTCTGCTTTTTGTTTGTAGTCAATTTCTAATTTTTCAATTTGTTTTTGAGCTATTTGTTTTTCACTAATTATTCTCTGCTCATGAGCCGCTTCCATGCGTGCTACCCTTCTCTCATAATCCTCTACCTTTTTTTTTGCTACTTTTATTGCTTTTTCAAGCACTCTAGATTGTGGTAAAAACAAATTAACTAAACCAGCTAAATATCGAACCACATACTCAATCATCCAAAGCAATATAAAAACAATCAAAGCCACAAATACGAATGGTGCTAAAATAGCTTCAAATATTGTAATAATAGGCGAAAATCCTCTACTTGAATTTCTAATTTCATTAAACAAAAGAGAACAAACAAATACAAGCCCAAACCAAACTAAAATTAAACCAATATCTTCAAGCTTGCTTTGCATATTCATATCACCTGCAAAAAATCTGGTTGCTCCGAGGTAAAACGCCACACCTAAAAAAGTCAAACCAACTATCAAAGAACTAAATAACCATTTCAAGCCTTGCACAAAAGTATTCTGATATATATTAAATAATTTATTATTTGCAAATTCTATCATCAAAAGCACAACTCCAAAAACCATAAATGCCATTGAATATATTTTTACATTAATTAATAACCGATCCACACCACTAGCCTCAAAAAGATCACCACGATACTGATCAATAACAAAAGCTGTGCCAACATAATAATCAACAACAATCAATACTAACAAAATTATTATAGGAACTAGAAGCAAAATATCTTTCTTTAGAATATCATAAAATTGACTAATCCAATTAACTAATCTTTTTAACATATGTCCACTCTTACATTCTATTTCCGGCTTAAAATTACTTTCTTCAACAGCTTTTGCTTTATCAAATAATACTAATTCATTTTGTTTAATCTGATCTTCTAAAAATATAATCTCATCTAATATTTTCTCCTTGGATTCATCTAAATTATTTCGTTTTATTTCAAGACTTGCTATGCTCTCAGACAATCTAAAATTTATTTGATTAAATTTATTAACACGTTCTTCTTTTAACCTTTTTATAATTTCTTCTTTTCTACTTTTTAAAACATTTATCTCTTTTTCAAAAATATTTTGATTATTCATTAAATTTGCTATATCTAGTGGCTTTGCTACAAGATTATATACTTCATCTTTAATATATGAAATTTTTTTATCTATATTCATGCTTTCTGTTCTTTTTTGCAGTATTGGGTAAAAATTTTTAATTACCTTAGATGATCTAGCATAACCAAGCTTAAAATACCTATTTGTATTTTGATATAATATATATACAAAAATTAAAAATGTTAGAATTATTAAACTTGGAAATAATAATATATTCATTTTTATTTACAAATATTACTCTTAAATAATTTACTTTTCTCGTTTAACCAACTAATATTACGATCTTTTTCACTTTGTACTAACTCAAAACAAATATTTTTAAACTTACCCACTTTTTCTTTAAATTTCAAACTAAAATAAGTATAAAATTGAGGCAACGCACTTGGTATTTCAACTTCTTTCTCACTATCCACTTGTCTTGCTTTAGCATCTTCTATTACTTTTAATCTCTCAATAATTCTTTTAGAATGATAAATAAAATGTTTTTCTCCAAAATCATAATATCGCGAATCAATTCTAGAAAAATTCCCACTTGTTAAAAATCTATATTCTGTATCACTACTATAATTATCAATTAAATAGTCTAAATAAGTTAATAAAAATCGAAATTTATTATAATCTTCATTATCTTTATATGTTTTATAAAATTTAATAACTTCTTTTTTTATATACTGTTTATCATTACTATTTATTACTTCTAAATCTATTTTTTCCTGAACACTTGACTTATTCATAATATAAACAACAGTTTCTCTTTGCCTTTCAAATGTTTTTTTATACATATTAAACCCAACTGGAGTATAATGAATATTTAACTTTTTTTGACTTAAAGCATTTTCATCACTACCACCATACACTTGTAATGTCAAAATTGTCTCAGGCTCTAAATTATCTATGTAATCACTTAATGATTTTTCAATTCCTTCATTTTTACTAACAACATCAACTGAAAGATGTAGCTTTTTTATGTCACTACTAGGGAGGATTACACTCAAAGGATTAAGCTCTGACGTATTTTCTAAATCCTTAAGCAATTTCTCTTGAAAATCACTAGTTAATTCAAATTTATTATTACCAATTTTTAAATAATATTTACAATCTACCTTATCGCGTAATACATATGCTTGAGATTCCTTTTTTTGCGGATCATCCATTAGTCTAAATATATAGCCATCACGTGTTTTTACATCATTAAAGCTGCAAACTTCAACTTTTGACTCTTGGGCAATCATCTTAAACGCTTTAGCTCCAAGCACAAAAATACCACTAGTAAATGTTATGGCAAATATAGCAAGAGCTACAATTTGCTTTTTTGAATGACTTATCTTGGAACCTTCTTTATTAATTTCAATTTTATCTTTTTTTAATTTTTTACTTATCCATTCATAGCAATAACGACATTTACTAGCGTCAATACTAATACTTTCATGACAATATGGACATTTTTTAAATTCATTCAACATAGATAATTAAATTTAAAATTTGCTAATTATTAATACTTTTACTATATTATAGAATATCTAAGCATATACCTTAATACTTGTCAATAATTTGCGACTTTCCTTTATTCTTGATAATATATGGTCATACTAAATAATATTATAAACAGACTAAATAGCTTAATAAATCAAAAACATGTCAGATAATAATAAAAAAGAAGAATATGGTGCTGAATCGATTACAGTGCTAGAAGGATTAGATCCGGTAAGAAAACGACCGGGAATGTATATTGGATCCACTGCTTCACAAGGCTTGCATCATTTAATTTGGGAAGTTGTAGATAATGGCATAGATGAGGCAATGGCCGGATATGCTAGCATCATAACAGTCAAGCTTCTATCTGAAGGAATGGTAAGCGTCGAAGATAATGGAAGAGGTATTCCAGTGGCCAAGCATAAGGCAACCGGTCTTTCGGCATTAGAAACCGTATTAACCAAACTTCACGCAGGTGGAAAATTCGGTGGAGGTGGATACAAAGTTTCCGGAGGCTTGCACGGGGTTGGTGTTTCCGTTGTTAACGCGCTTAGTAGCTATCTTAAAGCTGAAATACACCGAGAAGGAAAAATTTGGTCACAAGAATACAAAAAAGGTTTACCTCAAAACAAAATTAAAACTATTGGAGATTCAAAAAAAACAGGGACAATAATAATCTTTAAACCAGATAATACAATTTTTACTGAAACTGAATTCAAATGGTCAAAAATACTAGACAGAATGCGTCAACAAGCCTATTTAACAAAAAATATTTCAATAAACATAGAAGACAACAGAATTAAAGATAATAAAAAGAAATATCATTTTTATTTTGAAGGTGGAATTAAATCTTATATAAAAGCCTTAAGTCACAACAAAACTCTTAAAAATGAAAAAATTTTTTACATTGAAAAAGAATTAGAAAATTCAAGAGTTGAAGTTGCCTTGCAATATAATGACGAATTCAATGAAACTGTCCTACCTTTTACCAATAACATTTATAATCAAGAAGGTGGAACACATTTAGTCGGCTTTAAAACAGCGCTAACAAGGACTTTAAATGCTTACGCAAGAAACAAAAATCTTTTAAAAGAAAAAGAAGATAACTTAACCGGCGAAGACGTTCGTGAAGGACTAACTGCTGTAATTAGCATCAAATTGCCAGAACCACAATTTGAAGGTCAAACCAAAGGAAAATTAGGAAATGCCGAAGTAAAAGCTCAAGTTGAACAAGTAATGGGAGAAGCATTTACAATTTTTCTTGAAGAAAACCCAAAAGAAGCTGAGTCAATAATAGGAAAATGTATATTATCTGCTCAAGCAAGAATTGCGGCACGCACTGCTAGAGCAACCATCTTAAGAAAAGGAGCTCTAGATGGCATGACACTGCCCGGTAAACTTGCAGATTGCTCTAGTCGTAAAGCCGAGGATTGTGAGCTTTATATAGTAGAGGGAGATTCGGCTGGCGGAAGTGCTAAACAAGGAAGAGATAGAAAATTTCAAGCTATTTTACCTCTTAGAGGTAAAATATTAAATGTTGAGAGAGCACGTCTTGATAAAATGCTTGCTAACAATGAAATAAAAAATTTAGTCATTGCTTTAGGCACAAACATAAATGACCAACTAGATATTGAAAAATTAAGATACCACAGAATAATAATAATGACAGATGCTGACGTTGACGGTGCTCATATTAGAACACTTTTATTAACACTATTCTTTAGACATTTCACTCCATTAGTAACTAACGGCAACCTGTATGTTGCTCAACCACCACTTTACCGCCTACAAAAAGGAACAAAAATTAAATATGCATACACAGATAATGAAAAAAACTCAATAATCAAAGAACTAGGAGGGACAATCAAGGAAAATGAAGAAGAAGAAGAAAAAGAAGAGGAAAAAAACGAGGAAGACACAAAGAAAAAATCAGGCACAAGAATAATCATTCAACGATACAAAGGTCTTGGAGAAATGAATCCAGAGCAACTATGGGAAACAACAATGGATCCGGAAACAAGACTAATGAAACAAGTCATGATTGAGGACGCTGCCAGGGCCGACGAAACTTTTGAAATGTTAATGGGTAATGATGTGCCATCACGAAAACATTTCATTCAAACACACGCAACAAATGTTGAAAACCTAGACTTATAGTAAACAAGCACAAATCTCACATTTGCTCAAAAATACAAAGAGTCAATGGACAGCTACTAAAACTCTATATACCCTTAAATAGGATTTTTATGTTATAATTTTAACATGAAGAAAAAAGAAGAATCTCAAAAAATTCAAAAAATCATAATAAACAATCCTAAACGACCCAAAAAAAATCTTGCCTGGGTTAATATTAATGGAGCCGGAAAAAAAGAAACCTCCTATTTAGATAAAAAATATAACTTTAAGTCATCACACCTTTCAGCTTCTAGGGGAAATGTTTATGCACAAAGAACTACCTTTGAACGAATGCCTGAATATTTATTTATTATCTTGCAATTTCCTAAACTAAAAAACGGAAATATTGAAATTAAAGAAGTAGAAATATTTTTTGCTCACAACTATTTAATTACACTCCATAACAATATCAAAGAAATAAATACTTTTTTTACTAATACTAAAAGAGAGCCTCGCAATACCCTAGCATACAAAACTGAATCACCAAGAATTTTACTCTATGAACTAATTAAAAAACTCATGCTTAATTCTTTTGATGTTCTAGATAATATCACTAAAGAAATATCAACAGCTGAACGTATTATATTTGAGCAAGAACAAAAAAAAGCTGTTTCTAAAATTTTACTAATTAGACGAAATATTATTAACATAAGAAAAATAATGCAAAATCATACAAGCATTATCAGAAAAATTCAAAACCTTGAAAGAGATCGCTTAATACCAAATGCTGATATTAAAGAATACTATGACAATTTAATAGATTATTCTCAAAATCTTTGGGAAATATCTACAAACAGAAAAGAAATTGTTGAAATTTTAAATAACACAAATGAATCATTAATGAATTATAAACTAAATAACATAATGAAAACTTTAACTATTTTTTCTGTTATTGTTTTCCCTTTAACATTGCTTGCAGCAATATTTGGCATGAATATCACAGGAGGAATGCCATTACTCAGTTCTCCATATGGATTTTTTATCATTATACTTATAATGATAATAGGCTGCTTTGTTATGCTAATGTATTTTAAGAAAAAAAAGTGGCTTTAATGTTAAAACACAAAAAAACAATGCAACCCAAGCATTGTTTTTATATTTTCTAAAATTATTTAAACCTTTGAGTATTTAGCTACAGCAATTAAACTAGCAAGTGAACTAATAGCAGCTGCTCCTAAAAACTGAAATCCAAAAAAATTAAAAAAGTTTTGAGTAAAATATGAAAAAATATTAATCTGATATCCAACAAAAAAAGTCTCCAAATATGGCTGCAATACACTTAAAAATGGATAAAATGCTGAAATAACAATTAAAACACCAACTAAAGCATATATCACAGCAGACACTAAATATGGCGCCCGTATAAACCACCTTGAAGCCCCAACAAGCCTCATAATTCCTATCTCATACCTATGAGTATATATGGCCATTCTGATAGAATTAAATACCATCATTATTGCAATAGCAATAAAAATTAAACTAACAGAAAGCCCCACTTTATTTACTCTTTTTGAAATAGTATTAATCTTATTTAAAACAGTCTCATGGTCATCGAAATTCCGATATTCAATTATATTTTCATCAAGTGCGCTTAAATGAGTTATTAAAGCTTTAAAACTATCCGTATCCTTAGGTTTTATATTAAGACTTGGGCTTAAAGGATTTTTGCCCAATTCTCTTAATGCCTGTAATATCTCTAAATTATCTTTATATTTAGTTCTAAAACTCAACAAAGCCTCATCTTTTGACACATAAATAACTGATACAACATTTGGTAAATTACTAATTTTAGCTTTTAAAGCTAAAATTTCATCTTCTGGTGCATCTTGAGTTAAATACAAATTAATATCAATTTTATCTTTAATCGCTGACATTGTAGTCTCGCTAAGTAAATTAACTATAAGCAAGACATTTACAGACACTAGTGCTAAAATTAAAATGGTTATAGTCACAAGTGACAACCAAATATTTCGAACAATATCCTGGAAACTAAATCTAATTATACGTAATAATGATATAAACATTGAATATACATTAACTTATAACACATATTTACCAACTGCTTGATCATGTGCAACACTACCATTTTCTATTGTAACTACTCTTTTTCTAAGTTTATTTACAATTTCACGATTATGCGTCACAAGAACAACTGTAGTGCCAAATTTATTAATTTTTAAAAGTAATTCAATTATCTCATCGGCATTAAATGAATCTAAATTACCGGTCGGTTCATCTGCTAGAAGTATTTTTGGCTGATGCACTAATGACCGAGCAATAGCTGTACGTTGTTTTTCGCCTCCTGATACTTCATGCGGATAACGCTTCATTTTAGCCTGAAGCCCCACAATTTTTAAAAGTTGTGGTACTATGTTTCGTATTTTAGAAGGTTTTTTACCACAAACCTGCATAGCAAAGGCAACATTTTCATATAAAGTCTTATTTGGCAAAAGTTTAAAATCCTGAAAAATAACACCTATTTGCTTACGCAAAATATGCACCTCTGATTGCCTCACTCTAGTAATATCCCATCCGCCAACTAATACCTGCCCCCTATCAAGACGCTCCTCACCTATCATGCTTTTAACAATAGTTGTTTTTCCGGTTCCTGAGCGCCCCACAATTGAAACAAATTCACTTGGAAGTATATGTAAATCTAAATTATCAAGCGCAGTTACTTTACGACCATATTTTTTTGTAGCATTAATAAATTTAATCACACTCTTTTTAATAACTATTTTTTTAATAAACCAAATTGAATCAATTCCTCTGTTTCTTTAAATGTTTGTTCTCTTGAATCAGCACCAAGTAACACTATTATTAAATGCTTATTATCAGGTGTTCGCACCCTTGTCATTAAGCAATATCCGGCCTCATCTAAATATCCGGTCTTTGAACCTACGATTCTATATGTATTTTTTAAAATCAAATGGTTTCTATTAACTACTGAATATTCTCTATCACCATTAATCACTTTTAATCGGTATTTATTCATTGTGCTAGTTTTCTTAATAAGCGGATTCCTAAAAAGCTCTTTGGTCATTATAGCATAATCTAAAGCTGTTGAAATATTTTCCGGCGCAAGTCCTGTCGGCTCTATAAAATGCGTTGATTTAGCTCCCCATTTACGAGCATTTTGATTCATTAACACAACAAATTTATCACGAGTTAAACCACTAGTTCGCACCAAAGTCTCAACTGTATTATTAGAAGACCCGATAAGCGAAGCATATAATAAATCCTCTAAGGTAATCTCATCTCCTTCATTTAAACTCATCTTAGCTATTCGCCAAGGCTCATCAACATACCGATGATTATTTAATTCATCTACGTCTTTATACTCAACTATCCTATTAAGCGAAGGCCTTGTTTCAAAAAAAGTCTTCATAGATACAAGTTTTGTTAAACTAGCTATTGACAAAGTAGAAGTAGCATTTTTTTCATAAACCACAGATCCATCTTCTTCGCTTAAAATTATAGCGGCTTTTGAATCTATATCAGGGCTAATCATTGCTCCCTTTTCACTTAAACCCAATTTCACCCCATCAAAAGATGCTATATAAATCGGTTCAAGTAATACATTAATAATACCGGCACCAAGTGATGAAATTTTTTTAAATGCGAACTTATCCAAATCAATAGCTCTATCAGGAAAAAGATCTCTTTCTGGCCCCCAATCATTTATAGTAACATTAATAGATTTGTCATTATCTAAATTAGTTACCTTAATAATAGACCCTTTAGCAAAATCAGGTGATGCGGCATAATCACCATCTTTATATTTATACCAACTAGCCTTACCATTTACTAATACCTTCGGATACACAAAAATAGCCAAACGCGCAAAAGGTAAATGAATTTTAGCTTGCACATACTTGTCACTAAAATTATCACGGCTCGGTAGTGGTCTCCACACCCCTCTCACCCCATCAAAAAAGAAAATTTCCTTATAGTCATCCACTTCTTCATCATACCCAATTTCTAATTCAAGAGGCATTACACCTGCATACGCCTCCTTATTATTAATTTCATATTGATATATTGGACTAATTCTTTTCAATCTCCACGGAGTCTCCATGTCTTCATTTAATTTAACAATCTCCAGTTCACTATTACTCTCTAAAGTACTTGATGCCAATAATAATTTAAAATTACCTTGAAAAGCCTTAATTGTATAATCCATTTTGATTTCTTTTTCTCCTAAATCAACAAAAAAACGTCCATTTTGTTGGCTTTCATCTCTTTTTAACAAACTATTTTCAGAACTAAATGGATTCAAAATATTCTTTATCATTTTAACCGCTCTATTTTGCGCATCATCTTCTTCGCTTTTTTCTTTTCTCACCTCAATTACTACATCTTTTTCATCATCAAAAACATCTTCAGCTTGTACATTTCTTGCCTCTAACATCCTCATCGCTTCCAGCATCCACCCATTAACAGAAGCCTCAACCGGACTCGATATTAAAAAAAATAAAACTAAACTCAAAAAGCTAGCTTTTGCTTTAAAATTATATTTTTTCATGATTATTTTTTTCTTATGAAAGATTATTATAAATTATAGCATATATAAAGTTTAAATGTTGTGAATAAAAAAACATCATAACATGCACACTTAAATTAAAACAACAGACGTCGTATAATGGTTATTACACAAATTTCTCAAACTTGATACGACGATTCGATTCCGCTCACCCTCTCTGTTTTTTTATATTCACTCAAAAAAAATATTTACAACGCTTTACATAATGCATAATAGCATCTAAAAACAAATCAACAAAAAAAGAACCTCGAATATCCGCAGATATCCGAGGTGAAAATTGTGCACCAACTATTTAGTGCTAAAACTTACTAACGAGCAAGCTTATTTATATACTTCCGCCGAAAATATAATTGGTCCTCTTTAATCCAACATGGAAAACGGTCAATCTGCTTCGCATTGCTACTTCGAGCAAGCGGAACAGACGAAACGTCAGGATTTCCGAAATTCTCTACGTCATTTTTGTGCAATAATTGAATCTGCTCTTCTTCTTTACGTGCTTCAGCAGCCATACTGTTTTTAAAAGCCTCTGCATACACCTCAGAAGTTTCTAACCAAGAACCGGTGCTACCATCCGGATAAACATATTTTTCAATCTGACCCCACCTTCCTGCAAATGACTGTGACTTATCACCAAAATGACACTTTGCTTTTCCTCTTGGGTAATAAATTTCTTTCTTGTTTTTATTAAATCTCAGAGAATCTTTCAATCTCCATCTCTTTTTCAAAAAATTTATCTCCAAGATTTCACACAACCCATAAAACTCTTTATCCTTTGAATCCACTGGAAATTCCAAATCATCAGCGATTTCGACTTCTTGAGTTGATTTTTCAGAATGATTCGAATTACCAAGAAGATTCAATTCAACAGTATCATTACTTTCAACACAAGCAATATCCACACACAGACCTTCGTCTTCCTTAATTCCAATATACATAACTCCATCAGATAAATTCTCGTCTTCCGGGACACTAATCTCCCAAAGCACAAGATTACCATTTATTTTTTCGTAACGACGGTCTTTAAGCCGCTTTTCATGTAAACGATTCATTTGTTGAATTTCTAAAACTGTATTCATACATACTATCCCATCATATTCATTTTCATTGCCGGAAGAAACCACTTCACCTTCTTCCACACAAAACTCAGTCAAAGAAGAAATTACTCTTCCTTGAAAACCAGTAATTCCTAATTCAAAACCTACTTCATAGGATTGCCCTAATTCATCGTCCCCACCTCCATCATCATCGTGTCTATTCAAAGAACCAACTGCAGACTGCCACGATTCTTCATAACGACCATCTTCCTTGTAAAAATCAGGTTGATCCTGGGAGTCTAAGAAAGGATCAATTATTTGGAACATATCATACACTCCTACTATTGGCAGTTAGAAAGATCAAACATATAGTAACTATATCATAATAATTTTAATTTGTCAATATTGTTAATAATTTACAACTCACTTAATTACTAATACTATTTACATAGTAACATTTTTTGTTATTTTTTATCAACACTTATAAAAATAGCTCTTCACACTTTTTTTACCATTATCACCTTGCATTCTTGACCACTAACATCATTTCCTATAAACTTTAATAATAAAAGAATATTAGCCACCTTAGCTCAGTTGGTAGAGCAGCTGTTTTGTAAACAGCGGGTCATGGGTTCGAGTCCCTTAGGTGGCTCACAAAAAAACAAGGCAAAAAATGCCTTGTTTTAAGTATCAATTATATCATTATTATATTATGCTATAATTAAACAATAATTCAATAATTTCATAAACCTCATGCAATTTAAAAAAATTTTTTTACTAATTATTTTTTTATTAACAACCCACTTAAACGCTCAGGCTTCTCAAAGCACCAAAATAGATCTAAAACCATTAAAAGTTGGGGCCGGACAAACAAGCAATTATTCTTTCAGAATCACAAACCAAAGCTCAGATCCTATTTATATCTTGCGCATTGAAACACCTGATAATTCTGACATCAAATTTAGTCAAGCGATTTCTTGCCCAGAAGATAAAAACAAAAACGATAAATATGACTGGGCTATTAGTCAAGACAAAAATCACATGACCTGCAAAACAAGTGCAAGCTCTGATAATCCAAATTTAATCTCATTTAATGAGTTAGGTACAATTCAAGTGCGTGCTACTGCACCATCAATAAGTCAAAATACTAATTATAATTTTAAAATAATACATGAAAACACTTCCAACTTTACGCAAATAACTAACAATAACGCCACAATTAATGTAATAGCAAACCCTCCATCCGTTACTAAAATCAAACCAAAAGACACAAATCAAAATGGATTAATAGATACAATTACGCTTGAATTTAATAATGCTATAGATCACAACTCATTTCAAGCCAATGATTTTATTGTAAACAATAACAGTGCTGATGCAATTGAGCCTAATGCAGACAATTCATTTAACTTAATAACAAGCGACCCCGAAATAAGTGGCACTGCAAATACTAGCATTGAATACAACCCGCAAAATTCCCTATCTAGCTCAAAAATATTTGAAGAAAATTTCAAAAATTTAAATAATCTAATAACAAGAGAAGATACTATTTCACCAACTATCACTTTTACACAATTCAGTAATAATCCTCCAAAAATAGGCAAAAACACTGTCTTGTTATTATTTTCTGAAACTATGAACACAAGCACTTACCCACAAGTAAGTGTGCAAGGTGAAAATAATAACTACGAACTAACACCAACTAGCTATACCAACAATAAATACAAAGGCATTCTTACTCTACCAAAAAATGACATAATTGATATTAATAAAATAATAGTACTAGGAGCTATAGATCAAAGTGGCAACAAATTAATTGACTCACCCCAAACATTACACAGAGTCACCATTGGTGACATAGACACAAACACACCAAATGCAATCACAACACTCTCAGGTGAACAAATTAATTCCAAATTAGCAACATCAAACAATACACTTATTACTATAAAATCTGACTCTAATAATGTAGCAAATAACAACATACCGGAATGGAAAAATAAACTTAACAACAAAAAAACTACTAATATATATAACAAATATACAAAAACTCTTTTAAATAACTTAAAAGATCTACCCCAAACAAACATTGATGCAATTACAAATTTTATTGCATACGGCACACCAAGCACACAAAAACTCGGAGAAGGTGAAAGAGCAGGTATTTTAAACTCCTATAAATCAGCTTTTAGCAAACTCCCAATTCAAAAAAAAGAATGGGAAGATTTATTAAAAATCGGAAATGGTCGCTGGCCAAATGAAAGAAGTCAAAAAGCTGAAAACAGAGCGAAAGCAAGCTTTAACACTATCTATAAACGCGAAGCAAATATGAACCAAGTAAATGATAATGCAGCTATAACAGTAATGGCATACGGCTTAAGACCTTCTCAAAGAAATTTAAACTCTGAAAAAATAGCCATTAGCTTATTTAAAAAAATATTCAACTATAATCCATACAAATCAACTAATTGGGATGCAGTAAGAGCTATAGCATATAGTGGAGCGACTAGATAGTATTAAAAAATCTAATACAAAAAATTAAGATTAACTTATGAATTTTTTGTATATAATTCCATTTTAACAAATTCAACACTCATCTTTTAAGCGATTCTACAATACTAAATACATCCTCTTTTTTGTAACCTCGTATAAAATAAAGTGTTAAAAAATATAATAATCCGGCCATCATAATTACTAAAAATATATTTAACTTATCTTTTAAATAAAAAACAAAAATGCCCATAATAATAGCAGAAATAAAAGACTTTCCAAAAACCGCAGCTAATTTTTTATAATTACAATTAATTATCTTTGGAACTTCATGCATTCCTAATAAAAACATTAATGCATTAGTTAAAACAACAGTCACACTAGCGCCAATAACATTATACTTAGGTATTAATAAAATATTCAAAAAAACACTAACAACCAACGTAATTCCCATAATTTTTGTATTTATTTTCTGCCTATCACAAGCATTTAACAATGAACCAATAGGATAATTCAAAAATATAAAAACAAGTGAAAGCGTAATTACCTGAAGTGGAAAAACAGAATTAGCAAAGTCCTCTTTAAATACTATTATTAATTTATCAGCCACAGACATTATTCCGACTGTAGTTGGTAAAGAAATAATTATCAAATAACTCATTGCTCGCTCAAAAGAAAATGAAAGTTGCATTCTATTAGTTGCCCAATAATTTGAAAAAGCAGGATATAAAGAGGCTACAAACGCTAAAGGTAAAAATTGAATAGCAAAAATTATTTTAAATGCAATTTGATATAATCCCACATATATATCTCCAGCTAACACAGATAACAATACAGTATCTATATATGTATATACCTTTTGAAAAATAGCATATAAACTAAAAGGCAATGTAACAACCACGAGCAACTTTAACGAATTAAAATCAAATAATGGGATAAGTTTTATATTAAATTTACGAACTAATAGCCAACCGGAATACAAACACATATAAACGCTAGCCATAACAAGAGCTCCCATTAAATAAACCGGCCCTAGGCCTAATTTTAAAAAAAATAAACCCAAACAAAAAATAATAAACTGAAACAATACAGATGTCACACTTTCATATTTTAAGTTATGAAATCCTCTAATAATAGAAAAAAAAGATAAAGACAAAGAATCAAGTACCATACAAATAGCAGCTAAATATACCAAATTTCGTGTTAATTCTTCATATCCAAGGAAATTAATCAAAAACACTACTAAGGCAGATACTACTAAAATTAATGGAATTTTTAAAGCCAAAACTAAACCTGTTAATTCTTGAGCTCTTTTATTATCTCGCGCAACTTCGCGCATTAAAGTATTAGCTAAACCAAAATCAATGAAAATAGAAAAAATCGTAGTAAATGATATGGCAAAATAATACTTACCCAAATCTTCAGGACCAAAAGCTCTTGCTAAAAATGCAAAATACGTAAAAGAAATAATCTTTTGAAGCACTAGCGCAAAAGTAAAGTATGATGTATTTTTTGCTATATTTTGAACTTTCACAGCTTTTTATCTAATAAATAATTATTAATTACTCTTTATTGTTCAGTACGCAATGCCTCAATAGGGTCTAAATTTGCAGCTCGCTTGGCAGGTAAAACGCCAAAGACAACTCCAAAAAAAACAGAAAACCCCAAACTCACAATATAGGCCTCCAAAGGAATACTAAAATCCCAATCAAGATCATTGTTACGAGCTTGTACTGCAATAATATAAGAAAATAAAATTCCTAAAATTACTCCAAAAATTCCTCCTATAGAAGTTTTTAGTATTGCTTCTAATAAAAACTGATAAATAATATCACTTTTGGTAGCACCAAGTGATTTTCTTAAACCAATTTCAAACTCGCGCTCACTAACTGTAGCATACATTATATTCATAATACCAACCCCGCCTACCACAAGAGATATTGCAACAATTGCCAAAAGAAGTAATTCTAATGCTCCCATAATAGTCTCCAACATGTCCATTGCTTCCACCATAGTTGTAACACGGAAATCTTCTTTTGATTCATCTGTAATATTATGTTGCAATCGCATTACATTCCTTATCTCTTCAGCTGTTTCTTTCACTTTGCCCACATCTAATATCTCGTGGAACATGAATAAAATATGGTTTACTCCAAGTATTTTTTTTGTAGCTGTTTTTACTGGAATATAAAGCATATCATCAAAATCAAGCAATCCCATATAAACACCACGTTCTTCCATGACTCCTATCACTCTATATTTTGAATTTCTAATTTTAATATATTTCCCAATAGCTTCAGACTCACCAAATAACTTATCCTTAATTTTAGTACCAAGCACTACTACCTCGGCTAGTGTTTTATCTTCTTCTTTAGTATAAAATCTGCCTTCCACTACCTCACTTTGATCAATATCAATAAACGTAGCACTCGCTCCCCAAATAAATGTTTTATGGAATTCATTTTTATAACTAACAGGTTCTTGAGCATAAGTTCCTCCATAACTTCTTTGAACATTATCAATTTCATTAATAGCATCCATATCTTCTAATCTTAAAGTAGTAACCTGAGCTCCGGCAGCCACAGCTGCTCCCATTTCTTGTATTTCAGCTCTTCCTTGCTTTGCGCTTGGTAATTTTATTTCTGTTTCAATTAAATTTGTTCCAAAAGTTTCAACTTGAGAATTTATTAGTCCACGAACCCCTGCACCAGCAGCATAGACAATTATAACAGATGAAATTCCAATAACTATACCAAGACTTGCAAGTCCGGTCCGAAGAGGATGTGAACTCAAAGAAATTAATGCTGTTTTTATTAAATAAATAATTGACATAAATCAAGACAACTACTCATATCTTAATGCCTCTACAGGCTTAAGCTTACTTGCTCGCCAGGCCGGATACAATCCAAAAACAAGTCCAACCATTAATGACACACCAACAGACATCAAAATCGAATCAGCGGTTATAATAAATTCCCAATCCGTATAATCTAAAAATTGAGCCCCTAAAAAAATCAAATAAGACAACATCACTCCTAATAAAATCCCTATTACACCACCAATTCCTGTCATGGAAATTGTTTCAATCAAAAACTGGTTCAAGATATTAGCGTTACTTGCACCAATTGCTTTACGCAATCCAATCTCTTTAGTTCTTTCAGTAACACTCACAATCATAATATTCATAATACCAATACCACCCACAATCAAAGATAAAGCAGCAATTAAAGCTAAAAAATATCTCAAGGAATCAGTTATAGTAGTAATAACAGCAAGAGCTTGCTTTGCTGAACGTACTGTAAAATCATCACCACTTCCTGACTGATCTCTTATATTATGCTGCACTCTTAAAGTATATTTTATATCTTCCATAGACTTTTCTACACTCTCGTCCAAATCAACTTTAGCTCTTATTAATCCTAAATGATCAACACCAGAAATTAATTTTTGCATGGTCTTAAGCGGTATTAGAATTTGATCATCAACATCAGATAAGGCAACACTACCCTTCTCTTCTAAAATACCAATAACATTAAAATTATGCTCTCTGATTCTTATTTTTTGCCCTATTGCATCTGAAGAGCCAAATAATTCTTCTTTAACAGTGTGACCTATAACAACATTCCTGCTCATACTCCTCTCTTCTGCTTCTGTAAAAAATCTTCCTTTTTCTAATTCAGTACCCTCAACTTCCATATAACCACTAGTAACTCCATTAAATGTAGTACTATAATTACCTGATAGCCAACTTGCAGTACCGACACTTCTTAAAAACCCAACTGCTTCCACTAAATTAGGGACATTTTTTTTATTGCGAATAGCCTGTAAATCTTCATATTTAAGAGTAGTAATAACAATACCCATTATACTTGCAGGAGGTCCATCTTTACCGGAATTTCCTGGATGAATACCAATAATTTTTGATCCAATTGTTTCTACTTGAGACACAACCAAAGCCTGCGCACCAGCTCCAACTGACATTATAACAACCACACCGGCAACACCAATAATAATCCCGAGCATTGTTAAAAATGTTCGGGTCTTATTAACTAACATTGATTTCAACAAATGTGCTGTTGATCTTTCAATGAAAATAAAAAAATAACGCATATTACTAATTTATTACTTTAACTTACCGTTTATATCCGCCTTTCTTCTTGATCGTACTTTTTTATCTACTTTTATTCTACCATCCATCATCTTTATTATTCTTTTTGCATGCTCTGCTGTATAGGTTTCATGAGTCACTAAAATAATCGTCTTGCCTTCGTTATTTAATTTTTCTAATATTTTCATTACCTGCATACCGGATTTAGAATCAAGATTACCGGTTGGCTCATCTGCTAAAATAATATCCGGACTATTAACTAAAGCTCGCGCTATAGCTACTCTTTGTTTTTCACCTCCAGATATTTGATTTGTTAAATAATGCAAACGATGTGACAAACCAACACTCTTTAAAGCATTATGAGCTAAAACATCAGCATCAACACGCTCTTTTGCATAAATTAATGGCAATTTAACATTTTCTAACACACTTGTTCTTGATAGCAAATGAAATGCTTGAAAAATAAAACCCAATCTTTGATTTCTCAATAAAGCTAATTCCTTATCATCCAAATTCAATACATCTTGTTTTTCAAAAAAATACTTACCTCGCGTTGCATAATCTAATAAACCAATAATATGCATTAATGTTGACTTACCAGATCCTGACGGGCCCATAATAGCAATAAATTCACCTTGCTTAATACTAAAAGAAATATTAAAAAGCACTGGAGTTTTAACTCCATCAGTATAAAAAGTTTTATTAACATTCTTTAATTCAATATGCATTATTTTTTTACATAAAGCACTACTTCATCGCCCAGTTCTACGCCTCGCATAATTTCCACCATACCACCATCACCTTTTAATCCTAAAATAACATTTCTTTCAACAATATTATTATCAACTAAAATTCTTACGTACCGCCCCATACCATTACCATCAAGAACAGCCCTGCCTGGTAATGCAATAACATTACTTTTAAAAGACGTCATAATATCTAAATTAGCTGTCATCCCATGTTTTACTTCTAATAAGCTCCCATTACTTTCAAAAATAATTTTAACTTTATAATAAATCACATCCTGAATTCTTGTTTCAGCCGGTTCAATAAAATCAACCTTTCCCACAAACACAACATCATCGCCTAATGCATCCAATGTTATATTAACTTTATTTCCTTTTTTTACCTTAAAAATATCTATCTCTGAAACCAAAACTTCAATTTCAAAATTCGAGTCTCCTAATAATGTAATAGCATTTTGATTAGCACTCATAAACTCACCAACTTCAAAATTAATTCTTGACACTGTACCGGAGAATGGCGCGACAATTTCTGTATCTTTAATCTGCTGCCTTACATAATCAAGTGCTGCCTTAGCCTGATCTACCTGTATTTTAGCTAAAACAACATCATATTCGTTAGCAGGAGCTTTAACTTTATTTAAATTAACTTGTGCTACTTTTAACGCTTTTTCTGCAGCCTCTACTCTTGATTGAGCAACCTGAATCTGCTGTTCTCCAGATGATTTTGAACTTAATAACGCATTCTCAGCAACTAACAAGGCATCATTATAATTTACGCGAGCTCTTTCAAGCTCTTCACTTGCACTACTTATACTCGTATTAAAACTAATTAATGCCGAACTATAAATTTGCTCCTTTAGGGTCAGGGACGATATTCCGGCACTTATTATTCCAATTTGAGTATTAATTTCAGCCTTATAAGCATCCAATTGAGTTTGTGTAAAGCTTGCTGATATTAATGTATTTTCTAAAGCATTAAAACAATTTCGCAAAGCACTTAGAGTTAATTTAAGTGCTTCTTTTGCACGCTCTAGAGCAACCTCTGCTTGATCAGAATTATTTGAACTTTGAACTTTAGTTAAAAATTCTCTTGCTTCAAAAACTAAGTTAACTGCTCTAATTCGCTCTAGTTTAACAACATCTAAAAAAACTGGATTTTTAATACTCAAGACACTCTTAATTTCTGAATCGTCAATTATTTTTAAAATATTATCATGCGCTACATTTGCCAAAGATAACTTTACATCAACATCAATCAATCCATTATTTACACTATCTTCAATAGACTTGCGGTAAGTAATACGAGTATTTTCCAAGTTAAGCTCTGCTAATTCAATTGCTTGCTCATAGGCTGTGACATTATTCTTATCACTAGACCATAGATCATTTAATATTTTTTCATTTTGAGCATTATTAATGCTTGCACTTGCTTTTATTTTTTCTAACTCATTTTTAGCTGCATCAAAAGCAGTTATCGCTGAAGAAAGATTTGCCTCGCTAACTGCAATATCATTCTTAGTAGCGCCAGAAATTAATTTACTTAAATTAATTTTCGCAATCTCTAAGCTAGCCAATAATTCACGTTCTTTTATTTTTAAACTATCATTATTCAAACGAGCTAATAAATCACCCACTTTCACCACTCTCCCTACATTAATCAACAACTCATGTACTTTTCCTGACTGACTAAAATTTAAATCAACTTTTTTAGGCAATTTCACAACCCCGGTCTCAGACACTGTTTGTTCTATATTATTTTTTTTAGCCACAACTGTTGCATACTCAATTTCTTTCTTCTTAGGAATCATTAAATAAATTACAAAAAAACAAAAAACAGTAAAAAAAAGCGAAATAACTAATTTCTTTTTACTTATCTTATTTTTCTTTTTTCTTGGCATTCACAAAACTTAAATAATACAATTCAAAAAATATTAATATAATATAATATATTATAACATCTTTTGTATTTTTTAAAAACAAAATAATTTTTTGTAACTCATATCCATTCCTTTCCTTGCCTTACTAATAACTCGCTCGCTTTATCCGAATCCTTCATTAAACATTTTACAATTCTCTCCATACGAGCACCTTGAGAGCCTTTAACTAATATTAAATCATTTTTTTTAATTATTTTTCTAATACCTTCACATACAATTTTAGAATTATCATAATAAACTATGTCATTTTCTCGCATGCCGGCTCTAATTGCAGCCTTGCCAATCTTAATTCCTAGCTCACCTACAACAATTAATTTATTAAACTTTGAATGTGCTACTGCACGACCCACTTGTCTATGCCCCTCATCTTCATAAGAACCAAGCTCGAGCATATCTCCAAGTATTGCCCAACGAGTAGCATTTCTTGTTAATTTAATTAAATCAGCAGTGGCAATAATTGCCTTTACTGACTCTGGAGAAGCATTATATGTGTCATCTATTATAGTTGTATCATTTACCCCCTTAATTAGACTTGACCTACCGGGAGGAAATTTCAAATCTCTAAAAGCCTGACTAATCTCAAGACTATTTAACCCATAAATTATACCAATTGCAGCAGCAGCTAAACTCGACTTAATCATTGGACACCCAATCACACCCTTAATCATAACCGGTACCACTGATCCTTTATTAGATAACTTATAGTTAACACCGGCTACTTTACCACTTCTGCCATTTACTATTTTATCTTCGCGTGCTTTAATGTCTGCGGCATGATCAAGGCCATATGTCAAAATATTTATTTTTTTATTAAACTTAGCAATATTCTTTGTTCTCTGATCATTATAATTTAAAATTGCCCAACCGCCCACTGATAAATTTTTTACAAGTTTTAATTTTTCCTTTTGAATCTGAGCAAGTGAGCTAAAATACTCTAAATGTGATTGACTAATGTTTGTTACTACACCAATTTTCGGCTTTACAATTTTACACAAATAATCCATATCACCCGGTCTATCAATGCCCATTTCTAATATTAAAATTTTTGGATAATTCTTGTCTCGAATTAATAATAATTTCCAAATTTTTAAAATCACTCCTATCCAACCAAAAAAATTTTTTCCCGGTGAAGAAACACCAATTACTGTTAATGGCAAACCAATTTCGTTATTATAATTTTTAATATTCTTGCGTACATTAAACTTACCATTTAATACCGCATAGATTGCCTCTTTAGTGCTAGTCTTGCCAACTGATCCGGTAATCCCAATCACTTCCGGTTTATATTTAGCTAATATTAATTTTGTTGCAAAACCTAATTTAAATTGTAAAATTTTTTTCAACATACAATATTTATAACACTCTAATATTTTTTATTCTCTCTCTCTTGGCACTTGCCAATAATCTAACAAAAATTCTGAAATCTTTCCAAATAAAGGCGCAGCTGAGCTAGCTGAATACTGAACGTCTTTTGGATTATCTATTCTAACTAGCATTACAAACTTTGGATTTTCAATTGGAGCATAACCTATAAAAGTATGAATTGTTTCTTCCCCATATCCTCTGCTAATTTTTGATGCAACTTGCGCCGTACCTGTCTTACCACCCACCCAATACCCTTCAACCCCAGCTAATTTAGCATGCCCACCTTCAACCACATTGGCTAACATACCACCTATCAATATTGCAGTTTTTTCCGATACAACTCTTCTAATTTCCTTTGGTTCTATTATTTCTATATCATCTTCAGATCTCACAATTCTTTCAACCAGATAAGGCTTCATTAAAATCCCATTATTAGCTAATGCAGCATAAGCACTGACTAATTGCAAAGGCGTAGTCATTATACCTTGTCCAAATGACGCAGTTGCGGCATAAATTTCATAAATCTTATCTCTTGATAACTGCCCTAAGCTTCCACGAACCTCTGTATTAATTTCTATTCCACTTTTTTCTCCAAAACCAAATTTTTTAATATAATCAACAAACAACTCTCGTCCAACTTGACGCATTGCAAAAATAGAACCAGTATTTAAAGATTCTTCTAAAACAGTATTCATATCAACAACACCATGACCTCCTTTTGTACTATAATCTGAATTTTTAATTGGTCGAGGCCAACCATCAATCATTAGAAAGCCATTGTCGGTATACATTGTGGATGGAGTTACTTTCCTTTTATCAATTGCTGCTGCTAAAGTAAAAGTTTTAAAAACAGATCCGGGCTCATATTGATTAAAAATTATTGGGTTATTAAAAACAGCAATATCTTCAACTTTTCTAAAATTATTAGGATCATAATCTGGCCAAGAACACATTGAAATAATTGCCCCGGTTTTTGGATTAACAACAATAACAGAAGCGCCATCTGCCTCGTGTTTTTCAGCCGCTTGATTGAGCGTATTACATATTGTGTATTGAATAGTTCTATCAATTGTTAAAATCAAATCCTGACCATTCTGAGCCGGCTTATATTCCATGTCGTTTATTACAATCAATTCACCTCTAGCACCTCTGTCAACCTGAGCGGAACCAGGTATACCTTCTAACTCTTCATTAAAAAAACCTTCTAAACCATACCTACCGACTTGTCTATCATCTTTCATTCTAACAAAACCAAGTAAATGAGACCCAATATTTTTTTCTGGATAGTAACGATGAGTTTTCATAAAAAATCCTACTCCGGGAATATTTAATTTTCGCTTCTGCTTATCACTTGTTTCGACAATTATATAATTGTCTTTTATTGTTAATTGATCTATGGTTAAATCTTTAATCAAAGCATCTATCGCAGAATCAGATAATTTATTGCGAGAATTAAATAATAGCTTTTTATCTGTCACTTTAATAAGCTCCAAATATAATTGTTTCAATATTATATCATCAACTTTTGACTCAATTGGCTCATAAGGATCATTATTTTTTGTTAACTTTAATAAATAATCTCCAATAATAAGATCTTTTCGATCTTCAATTTCTTTTTCTTTTTTTAAATCTCTAAACTCTATAAATTCAGGCTCTTTCATTGTTTGTTCATGTTTTTGTGTTATCTCTATTATTCTTTGGGCTTTTTCTGTGTCAGGTAAATTATCTGCGTGTGCTAAATCACGAATAAGCCTTTCTTTGTCAACCTTCTTAAACATCTCCTCAACTTCAGTTAAAACTTTTTCATAATTGAAATATTTATAAAAAATCTCAACAATTTCATCATAACTCTTTATATCCTTGGGAACTACATATAGAGATGCAAAATCTTTATTAGTTGCAATGGGATATATATTTGATTCACCACTTACACCATCTTTTATAAAAATTTTTCCTCTTTCCGGAATTAAAATATTTTCACTTTTATGCTGAGAATTAGCTTTTGCAACATAAAAATCATGTTCTATAACTTGCAAGCCATACAACTTATATATTATTGACATTCCTAACAAAAAAATAATCGCCATAATTAGATTAACGCGATTATCATCATTAGACTTCTGCTTTTTGTAAATTCTGAATGACATTTATATTTAAATTGTATACACTTGCAACACAATGCAAAATAAAAAGTGAATACTTTAATTTACTTCCTAGCGACTATATCACTTTCTTGTGATGATAAAATTATATATTCAACATTACTTGATGCGACATAGCCAGATAAATTAATTTTATCATCTAAATAATTATAAGATCGCAAAAATGCAACACGTAGTTCTAAGTCATTTTTTTCTTCCTTTAATTCTTTTAAATCTTTTTGAAAAACTTGCATAGCATATCCCTTTACTGCCAAATCATTAATAGTTGTTACATAAAATACACTTAACACTAATATTAAAATAAATAATAAATTATTAACCACGCTAAAACTAAACTTATAATTAAACTTATTTTTTATATTTCTTATATTAATCATTTATTTTATAATTTTTGAGCAACACGCATTTTTGCACTCCTTGCTCTTTTATTTTTTTTAATTTCAAATTCTTTAGGTGTTACAATTTTTTTTGTAACAATTTTTAAATTTGGCTTATGATTACATTCACACAATAATACCTCCTCTGGGCATATGCATTCCCTGCTTTCATTTTTAAAAAAATTCTTTACAATTCGATCTTCCAGGCTATGATACGAGACAACAACCAATCTACCACCTTTTTTTAATAATTCAACTACTTGTGGTAAAACTAACTTTAAATTTTCTAATTCTTTATTGGTTTCTATTCGTAAAGCTTGAAAAGTTTTTGTTGCTTGGTTAATATTTTTTTGTCTAAATTTTTTTGGTATTGAGCTTTCTATTATTTTAATTAGATCTCCTACTTTAGCTATTTTACTACTTTTCCTTTTTTTAATAATATTTTTAGAAATATTCTTTGCAAATCTTTCTTCACCATATTCTCGTATAATCCGATAAAGACTGTTCTCGCTATAATTATTTAAGATATCATAAGTAGATGATGTACCACTTCTAAATGCCATATTTATGGGTGCCTCTAAATTTTTAAATGACACTCCGCGCTTCCTGTCATCTAATTGTGCGCTAGATAAACCCAAATCCAACACAACCCCATCAAACTTTTGTTTCGTCCCCAGATTATTTTTTGCTATTTCTTTTAAATTTCTAAAATTATCTTGAATCACTAAAATATTATTCAATGCTAATTCCGAAATTTGCATTTTAGTATTTTTAATTGCTAGATCATCCAAATCAATCGCTAAAACTTTTCCACTAGGACCAATCAAATCAGCTATTGCAAAAGTATATCCAGCACCACCTAATGTGCAATCAATATAAAAACCTCCCTCTTTTATCTCTAAATATTCAATTATCTCTGCAAGCATTACAGGAATATGTTTATATTCCATAAACTTTCTTAATCATAACAATTTTTACTATAAGCCTAATTCTGCTAAGCCCTCAGCTACTTTTTCGCTTGTCATCTCAGCTAACTCTGTGTATTTCCTCCAAGCTTCATCTGACCAAATTTCAATCTTATCGTATTGTCCGGTTACTGTTGCTTTTTTTTCAAATTTTGCAAATTTTAACAAATAATCTGGCAAATTTACTCTCCCTTGTTTATCAAACTCAATATCAGTAGCTCCACTCAAAATAACTCTAGCGAATGCGCGAGCGTTTGCTTGACTAATTGGAATATTAGCTAACTTTTCAGCAATTTCCTCCCATTTTTTTCTTGGGTATAAGGTTAAACATTGATTGTCTAAACTTCGCGCTATTACAGCTCCGGTATCTAAAAGTGCTCTAAATTTAGCTGGAATTGCTAACCTGCCTTTTTCATCTAAATTGTGATAATACTCACCAATAAACATTGATAATTTCAAATTAATAATTAATTCTTTCCCCACTTCTCCCCAACTTGTTACTATTATACCCCACCAATCACCATTATTCAACATAGCCACTCACTAAGTAATAAACTCAGCTAATACTACACATACTTAATAATATTTCAATGATTTATCAACAAGACCTAAAAAGAACATTTTTTTATTAAAATTCTCTAATAAAAGTAGAGTAGGAGGAGGATGTTAATCCTCCGTCCCCTCATCGAACCGTACGTG
>CAZMSR010000011.1:0-23673 GCA_964569045.1 uncultured Gammaproteobacteria bacterium
AACTCGTTAACTGTCGTTAACTTACCGGTTCAGTTTATCCAGGACTAATCAAAATTTAGCTATGCAGGCTATATTTACGAGGGAAAGCATGAGGCTATGATAACCAAAGAAGAATTTGATAAAGCCCAATATATTTTAGGTAAAAAAGGAAAGCCAAGACCAAAGAATAAAAGACTGCCGTTTATGGGTATTATTGAATGTTCTTATTGCGGTGGCATGATAACCGCTTATGAAAAATTTAAAACAATTAAGAAAACAAAAGAAATTAGAAGCTATATTTATCACCGCTGTACAAGAAAAAAGAAAGATAAGATTTGCTATGAAAAGCCGATAACCAAAGACGATTTAATCAAGCAAGTTGAACAATATTTTGAAGATATTAATTTGCCTGAAATTTATTTAACTTGGGGGCGCAGAGTATTAAGCGAATACAAGGACAAAGAAGAAACAGATAAAAATATAATCCTTAAAAATTTAGAAAATAGCCTAAAAGAAGCGGAAAATAAAATTAATAATCTTATTAGCCTTTTTGTTTCATCAAGCAATCAAAACCGAGAATTATTAAGAGATGAAGAATTTAAAAGCCAAAAAAATAGCCTAATGCAAGAAAAAATAAAAGCAAGCCAAGAAATTAAGAAGCAAAACGAGCAAAAAGACGAATGGGTAGAGCTAACCGAGAAAACCTTTAAATTTTGTATTTATGCCAAGCATTGGTTTGAAAAGGGAACGATTGAAGACAAAAATAATATTTTAAAAACTTTAGGCGTGAACTGGACACTAGAGCAAAGAAAACTAGGATTAACACTAGCTAAACCTTTTTATATGGCTCAAAATACTTTTAAATTAGAGATACCTAAAAATGCAAGGCTTGAACCAGCGGAAATGCCGATTAATACAATAGAAAAAGCCTCTTACGAGGCTATTTATCCCACTTTGTGCCCAGGGTGGGACTTGAACCCACACGAAGTTGCCCTCAACGGATTTTAAGTCCGTCGCGTATACCAATTCCGCCACCTGGGCATTAATTTTTTTTAATTAATTCTATTTTTTCTTTTCTTTTAAGTTTTTTAATTCCAATCTCTCTTTTTAGTGCCTCTCTTTTTGTTTTGTATTTTTCTTGGTAAATTAGTTTGGCTGGCAATTTACCTTTTAAACATTTAGCGCCTAATTTATTGTTATGTTTTTCTATTCTTTTGTTAATATCAATGGTGTATCCGGTATATAGTGAGTCATCAGAGCATTTTAAGATATATACATAATACATAATAGGGTAATGTGGAAGTGGTGGGGATCGAACCCACGTGTAATAAATTATTGAATTATATTTTGTAGCAAGATTATCTAAGGTTAAATGTTTAATTTGTGATCTATAACTTTAGCAAAATAATCACAAACGAGTCATTTTAAATTTAAGCTAAAAAATATTGACACTAATTTAGCCTATTCTGGTAAATAACACCTGCTTACAGTTACCAGAAATTACTGGGCAGATGGTCACGGCTTTAATTAAGCTGCAACTGGTGCAAAAACTGGAACGCGGAATGCGAATTTAGCTTTTGCAAATAAGTCTTTTGCACTTATTATTTCTAATATGATTAACGTGCTTATTAGAATCCACGTCTTGCAATACAACTAATATATTTAATATCGAAGCCAAGCACTCCCAATTATTAGATTTTTAATGTTCAGTTTTTAGTTTGCAATTAATTAATAATTTTTCTTATCCGTCTTTCTATATCTTTTTTCTTAATATCTTCTCGTTTATCATGTTTCTTTTTACCCTTTCCAATTCCAAATTCTAATTTTATTAATCTTTTTTTAGTATATACTTTGACAGGAACCAGAGTCAAGCCCTCTCCTTGCTTTTTTCCTATTAGTCTCTTTATTTCTTGTTTACGAGCTAGTAGTTTTCGTGGGCGTGTAGGATTATAATCTTTTACTATTCCAGCAAATTTATATAATGGAATATGAGCATTTACTAAGTATAATTCAGGTAATTTGTTTGAATTTTTTGTATTTTTTTTTAACGTCACAAAAGCTCCTTTAAGGCTAATATGCCCTGTTTTTATGGATTTTACTTCATGTCCTTTTAAAACAATTCCAGTCTCAAATTTATCTTTTATTTCATAATCATAATTGGCGCGTTTATTTAAGGCAAGCGTTGACATAGATATAATTAAAGCTTGAAGACTTTATATTAAAAGTTGAATAAAGACTGAGGATTAAATCAAGTTCCAGTTTCTTAGTTTTTCCATTATTTTTTGATTTACAAGCATACTTCTTAAGTGACTGATATATTCAGGCGCGTTTACTCTTTCTTCAACTTTATTATAACCTTTGTATTGTAGTAATAATTCTTTCTTTTTTCTCTCTATTTCTTCTGGTTTTATTTCCACTTTTTCTTCTTGTGCAATTTTTTGAACAATTAAAGCGCTTTTAACTCTTTTAATGGCTTGAGGTAGCATGTCAAGTATAATTTGATCACGTGTTTTTTTAATGCTTGTTAAATAGTCTTCAAATTTACCACCCTGTTTTGCTATGTTATTTTCAAGTTCTTTTATCATTAGCTCTGATTCATGATTAATTAAATCTTCTGGTAATTCATCAAATTTTGTTTTATCTATAATTTTATCTAGTATTTCAATTTCACTTTTTTGATCCAAGTCTCTTTGTTTTTCTTGTTTAATGCTTTTTAAGATATTATTTTTAAGTTCTTCTGTCGAGTTTAATCCAAAATTTTTAGCAAATTCTTTATCAAGTGCCGGTAGCTCTCGTTTATACACTTCAATAATCCTTACCTTAAAATCTACCATTTTTCCGGCTAAATTTTTCATATGATGCTTGGATGGGTATGGAAGCTTGAAATTTTTTACCTCTCCTTTTTTTGCGTTAATTAGTTGTTTATCAAAGCCGGGTACAATATAGTCCTTTCCAATTATTATTGCCGTTCCTTTGCCTTGGCCACCATCAACAGGCACATTATCCAAAAACATATTAATATCACAAACAATCTTATCACCATCCTTTGCTGCAGTGTTTACTATAGTTTCAACAACACGCATTTCCCGTAATTGGGTTAAAGTGTTTTCTGCTTCTTTTTTTTCCACTTTAGCTTTTGTTTTTTTAATTTTAAGATCTTTGTATTTGCTAAGTGTTAAATTAGGCAGCAATGATACTATTACCTTAAATTCAAGAGGATTATTAGGAGCAAGTTTTGTGATATTTATTTGAGGTTGTCCAATAACGCGTCTTTTAATATTCTCATCAATAGCTTTGTCAATTATTTTTGCTATTGCAATTCTAGCGCCTTCTTCTAAGATTGTCATTTCACCAATTTTAGCTTTTATAATTTCATACGGAGCTTTTCCTGGTCTAAAACCGTCAATTTTTATTTCTTTTGCAATTTTTTGACTAGCCTTTATTAAGTGTGGTTTAAATTCATCAGTACTTAGTTTAATTATTAGTTCAGTTTGAGATTTTGGTAATTCTTTTGTGGTTACTTTCATATTTAATAGTTTATTATATTAAAACGCTTTCATAAGCATTGGTACAACTTGTTTTTTTCGCGACATTACTCCTTTTAAATATACCTTGTTATTTTCTAATTTTTTTTCTAATGCATTTTCAATTTTGCCATTATTATCACTAACAACTAAAAATCGAGAACCTTCATTAATAATGTCTGTAAGGAATAATATTATAGAGTGATAATTTTGTTCTTTTTTTATTTTTTTCATTTCATTAATTAATTCTTCTTCACGAGGTTTAAGTTCGCTTAAGTCTACAGTCTCAATTTGACCAATCCCGAATTTATTCCCTCCAAAATTAAAATCCTTAAAGTCATTTTTGATTATATCAACTGCAGAATATTTACTAACTGAAGACCTTACTTTAAATATTTCTAAGCCAAATTTCTTCCAATTAATTTTGTTTACTTTTGCTAACTCATTAATTATTTCTTTGTCAATTTTTGTGCAAGTAGGGGATTTTGTTATAACAGTATCAACCAATATTGCAGCCAGCATAGCACGACTAGTATTTTTTGGTATTTCAATATTATGTTCTTTAAACTTACTTTGTATGATAGAGCAAGTTGAACCCCAATCTCTGGTTTCAAATTGAATAGGTGAGTCCAATTCAAAATTAATTTTATGATGATCTATTACTTCAATTATATTTGTTTGTTTCCAGCCATCCTGAATCTGCGAGCTTTCATTATGATCAACCAAAATTACATTCTTGTTAGCAATATTGCTTAATATTCGAGGCTTATCTAAATTAAATTTTTTAAGTACATATTCAGTTTCTTTGTTAAGTTTCCCAGCGCACGCCGGAATGTATTCATTATCATTATCAATTTGATTTTTTAAATAAGCATAGCTAATAGCTGCAATAGATGAGTCTAGATCAGGCGATTTATGACTAATAACAAAAATTTGCATAATATTTATATTATTATTTATCTTCCTTATTTTTTTGCGCTCTTTTTATTAGTTTTTTTTAAATCCTTTTTTTCTTCTTTTTTGTCCTTGGTTTTTGTGCTTTTATCTTTTTTTAATTCATCTTTTTTCTTTTCTTTTTTATCACTATTTGGCTTAGTTTGGCTAATTGCTTTGTTCTCTTTTTTATTATCCTTTTCTTTTTCCTCATCTTTGCTTGACTTGCTAACTTCATTAGGATTAATACTTACAATATCAATGCCCCAGCCAGTTAATCTAGCAGCTAAGCGAACATTCTGACCGCCTTTACCAATAGCAAGTGATTGCTGATCTGTTGTGACTTTAACAATAGCCTTTTTATTGTTATTATCAATATCAATACTAATAATCTTAGCAGGTGATAAGGAGTTTGAAATGTACTTTTCAGGATTTTCGTCATATTCAATAATATCAACTTTTTCTCCACCTAGTTCTTGAATTATTGTTTGAATACGTGATCCTCGTTGCCCAACGCAAGATCCAATTGGATCAATATTATCAGTGGCAGGTAAAACAGCTACTTTAGCCCTAGAACCTGCTTCTCTGGCTATATTTTTTATTTCAATTAATTCATTAGAGATTTCCGGCACTTCAATTTGAAATATTTGCCTAATTATTTCTTCTGATGTCCTAGATAGAATAATTTCTGGTCCACGTGCTCCTTCGTCAACCGATTTAACATAAACTTTTACTCTTGTTCCGGGTGAATAATTTTCCGTATGAATTTGCTCCTCAGTTGGTAATATTCCAACAGACTTCCCAAGATCAATTAAAACAAATTTACCTTCCTGGCGTTGTACAACTCCGACAAGAACTTCACCTTCTTTTTCTTTGAATTCATTAATAATCATATTTCGTTCAGCTTCCCTTATTTTTTGAATAATTACTTGCTTAGCTGTTTGCGCCGCCATTCTTCCGTATTCACTGGGTGGGTCTAATTCAATTTTTATTTCATCTTCAAGTTTGGCATCTTTTTTTATTAAAAGCGCGTCTGATAATTGTATTTCCAATTTAGAGTTAAATTTTCTTTCTTCTTCGTCATTGATTGCGTTATATTGTTCATTTTTTTGACTTTCTTTTTTTTCAGTTTTGGAATTTTTTTTGTCTTTATTTGCTAACTTTTCTTTTTTTTCGTCAGAACTATCCTCATCAGTTTCTAGTTCTTCAGGTGGTAAATCTTCAACAACTGTTTTTATATCAAAAACATCAGATTTTGCAGTTTCTGGATCAAAAATTACTTTTATATTTTGATTTTTAGAGCCAAAGTCTTTGCGATAAGCTGCAGATAAAGCTGATTCAATTGTTTCAAGAACAACTTCATAGCTAAGCCCTTTGCTTTCACATAACTGACGCATGGCATTTGTTATTTCAGACATATATTTTTTTAAATAATTTTATTTTTTTAAAAAAAAGACCAGTATATTTAAATACTAGCTTATTCATATCTTAGCAAATTGTTTTACAGAAGTCAATTGGCTGCACTGGTCCATGTTATATTTATACTTGCTCACACAACATAATGCATTTCTGAACGAATGTGCGATATGTTTCAACTTTTGAGCTAAATAAAACAATAATATTTTAATCAAAATTTTATTTAGTAGTTTTCTTAGCCCACCAAACCGCCACTCCTGTGGCAATTGGAACTGCTAATATTAGCCCTATACTACCTGATAAGGTGCGAATAATTTCTGTTGCAATATCTTCATTGTTAACAAGCTGCCCAAAATTATTAAAAGCACTTTCACCGCTGGTAAATAATATTATTAAGGGTAAAGAAACTCCTGTATAAGCTAAAAATAGAGTGTTAGTCATTGAGCTAATATGAGATACACCAATTCTATAAGCTTTTGAAAATAGTTCTTTTTTTGATAAATTTTTATTTGTTTTATGAATTTCTAAGACTGCTGCAGCTTGTGCAATTACAACATCGTCCAGTACTCCTAGCGCACCAATTATAATGCCTGCTAATAGCAATCCTTTGAAGTTTATAGTGTTTCCGGCTAAATTTATTAAAGATCCGGTTTCTTCATTTGAAAGTCCGGTTAATCTAGCCCATTCAACAAAAATCCATGAAAGAACAATGGTAATAACTAAGCTTATTGCAACGCTAATAATAGAAATATGAGAAATAGGCTTAATGCCTTCAGTAAGATACAGTACTAAGCTAAATATTGCTAGAGATCCAATTAATGTAATCGCAATAGGATTAAGCCCGGCTAGTATTTTTGGGATAATAAATTGCATTATTATTAAAAAAGAAACTCCTAATGATAATATACTCCTCAAACCTTTCCATTTTCCAATAGCAATAATCGCAATTAAAAAAATAATAAATAATATTTTAAGACTTTTTGTTCGAACATAATCAGTTATATAATATTTAACAATTCCTTTGTGATCATAAATCGCTGCAACAAGAACAGTATCTCCTATTTTATATATATTTTTGTTAACCACATCATAGTCTTGAATGCCATTAAAAAATATTTCTTTGTTTTTAAAATCATCCTCAATCCCAATTAATTTAATATTTTGCTGATGTATTTTAATGCCGTCTGACAGTATAACTTTCTTTGTTTCAGTGATTTCTAAAACTCGCGCCTTAAAAAAAATGTCTTCTAAGCTTGTGTTAGCAAGCGCAATCATCGGTAGCAAGATAAAGGTGATTATTAATAATAAGAAAAGCTTTGTAATTAATTTCATAATTTAATTTATTGCTTGTGAATGGTTGTTATAAATTATACCATTCCCAAGCATAGTGTAGCATTTTTCCAAGCAGGAAATAAAGTAAAAACTTGCTTAAAAAAAGCAAGAATTTTAAAGACAAGAGAACGTAGAAGAAATGAAAGTTTTTTGGTGTTTTTTTATCCAAACATTAGCCATTCAGGTTTTATAATAAGCATTGCTCCAAGTATTAACATTATTATTCCGCCAATTAAGCTCGAATATCTAGTGAATTTAGAGCTAATAGATTTGATTTCCAGGGTTTTCATTGCAATTGCAAAAACAATTATATCATCCAGCATAAATATTATAATATAAAGTGCCATGTAGCTATAATATTTCCAGGTTGGTAAGTTTGATAAAGCTAAAATTTGCGTAAATACAGCTGGCAATCCAGCAGAGCAAATTAATTCTACTAGATTAACGGCTGCAGCTAAGACAATAATCCCGCAAAGTGCTAACCAGAAACTTTTTTCATGTACAAATTTTTTTAAATTTTCAAATACTTTTTTTCTTTTTTCATTGTTTGTTATTTTGCAAACTGCATGCGGGTTAGTGTAATAATCGCGAATGCTATAAATGCCTGTTCCCAGAGCCACTAAACCAATCGTCATTCTTACTCCTGCTATTAGTCCAATAAAAAGTATAATATTTAGCCAAGCTGCCAAAAACATAAAATAAACCAATCCTGAAGCAATAATAAAAGCACCACCAAATATCCAGCGCCTTTTTTTGTCCTGCATCCCAAGTAGCATGCTAATTAAAAAAATCAAAACCCACATGGCACAAGGGTTAAATCCATCAATTGCTGCAATAATAATAGTTATAATTGGTAGTGATAAGTTTTGAGTTTCTAATTCACCAATTAAAGGTAGATTGAGTGTAGGTGGTAATGTCGTGTTTTTGTTATCTGTGATTTTGAGATCGGATGTTTTAGAGAGTTTTTTTAAATTATTATTTTTTTCCTTAAATTCTAAGCTTTTCGCTTCAATAAAGCTTGCTGCAGAGTCAGTGCACGTTATGCGATTGCATTCTTCTATTTTATTTTTAAGTAAGGTCCCGGTAAATTCATCATTCAAATATCCGGTAAAAGTTTCATCTCCAATTACAGTAAAAGGTACGCCGGTTACGCTCCAGTTTTGATTTTCAGCAAGTTCTTTTAAAAGAGTAGAATTTTCTTTATTTTTCCATATTTCATATTTCCTTATTTCAAATTGAAGATTAGTTTCTTTTTTGATTTTTTCAAGATACTCTTCTTCTTTAGCGCAATGAGGACAACCGTCTCCATGAAAAAAATAAACATTTGTATTTTCTGCTTGTGAATAATTAAGTGGAGTAAATACAAAAAATACAGCGAGTATAAATTGAATAAGTGTAAATTTTAGTGAGCGCATAGTATTTAAATTATATCTTTGTAGTGTTTTATTTTGGCGCTTTTATTTGTTTTATTAATGTCTACAGCTATAAAATCCATTCTTATGTTAATGTAAATTTCATTATTCTTTACAGCTAAATAGGCTCCTATTGCTTTTTTAAAGTTTTTAATTTTTTGTTTACTCATCATATCATCAGCAGTGCCATATTTACTCGTAGTTCTGGTTTTAACTTCAATAAATGTTAAAATATTTTCTTTTTTTGCAACAATATCTATTTCTTTGTGACTGTTATAAATATTTCTGTTAATCACTTGGTATCCATTTTTTAATAAATATTTGCATGCCAGCTCTTCTCCATAATTTCCTACAAGTTTATTGTGTTTATTATAACGCATTGCTTATGGCAAGTATTTTTTTAATTCCTCATTTTTTTTAGCATTATTCCTTTTTTTAGCATCAGTGCTAATTTTTTTATATCTATATTTCGGGTACCATATAATATATCCAAGCCATATCAAAAACCAAAATCTAGCAGAAAGTAAAGTTACTTTTTCGTAAGTAAAAAATAAAAGTAAAAAACCAAATATCAAATTATTAGTACTATACCCAGTTAAACTAGCCCAAAAGCTTCGGGGAAAATCTTTGTATTTAATTTTTTTAAAATGCTTAAAAGTAAATATCAATATAAACCATGCTATGATAAATAATATTAAAGATTTCTCAATAGGCGAATGTAATACTCCGGCATTCATATTAAACCAATAGTTTAAAGATAGAAATTTCATATTTTTTAGTATTATTATAAATCTTTGCAGGAGTTACTATACAATCTTAGCGTATTTTTAAATAGCATAGCAATAGTAATCGGCCCAACACCTCCCGGAACGGGGGTTAGATAGCTTGCTTTATTTTTTACACTTTTCTGATTAACATCTCCTTTAACTTTATTATTAACTTTGGTAATTCCAATGTCAATAATTATGGCTTTATTTTTAATAAAATTTTCGTCTATGAATTCAGGTTTACCAACCGCGCTTATTAACAAATCAGCTTTCTTAGTAATATTACTTAGATTTTTGGCTTTTGAGCTTGTAATAGTCACCTTTGATCCAAGATTTTCTAATACTTTACCTAGATTTTTTCCAAAAGTTTTAGAGTTAGCAATTATGGTAGTTTCTTTGTTTTCTATTTTAAATTTTATTTCATCCAAAATTTCTTTAATTACAGCGTACACCGGAGGTAGTAATTTTTGATCTCCTGAGGATAAAAAAATTTTTAAATTATCAGGATGAAACCCGTCAGCATCTTTTTTGGGTTTAATTATCTTAATTATTTTATCAGTATCTAAGTGTTCTGGTAGTGGTAGCTGAATTAAAATAGCATTTATTAATTTATCATTATTAAGAAAATTAATTAGATTGATTAATTCTCTTTCTTTAATATTTTTTTCACAATTATAAAGGTGAGTATCAATGCCTACTTTTTTAGCTTCTTTAATTTTAAGGTCAACGTATAATTTTGAATCAGAACGATTTCCCACTAAAATAATAGCTAAATTCGGTCTATTCTTATTTTTTTTATCACATTCTTCAAGTATTTTTAAAGCAATTTCATCTTTAATCCGTTCAGCAATTTTTTTTCCGTCAATTAGTTTCATTTATAATTTAAGTAAATTTTTATATTCTTTTTCATTTTCGCAATCTCCAATAATAGCAAGATTTAGTTTCTTTTCATTAAATAGTTCATTTGCTACTCTTTTAATATCTTTAGCGCTTATCTTATTTATTTTTTCTATATATTGATCTGGTGAAAGTATTTTTCCTCTAAGTATATTGCTTTTAGCAAACCACTCAGCCACCTCATCTGATTGCTCAAGATTAATTGCTAATCTTCCTTTAATAATATTTTTTACTTTAGTAAGTTCATTGTCTTGAACTAACTCTGCTTTAATTTTTTTGTATTCATTGATTATCGTTTTAATTGATTCTTTTAGTTTTGTAATAGGTACTCCGGCATTAGTGGCTAGATAGCCCATGTTAGTATGAAAATCTGTAAAAGTTCTAACTGAGTAGGCTAGTCCTTTCTTTTCTCTTAATTCCATAAACAATCGCGAGCTCATAGACCCTCCTAAAATAGCAGCAATAATTCTAAGGCAAATTTCATTTGTGTGATTAACAGCGCAAGTATGAAAACCCACTGAAAGATGTGCTTGATCTGTTTTCTTTTTTACAATTTTAATCTTTGGTTCATTTTGATTGATAATAAATTTCTCTTGGGGGATAGCACTAAAGTTATTCTCAAAATTAAAATATTTTAAAGCTAGTTTTTCTGCATTATTACAATTACCAGTAATAGCAATTGTTAGATTTTTAGGATTATATTGCGAATTATAATAATTTATAAAATCTTTTCTCTGTAAAGTTTGAATATTTTCTTTTGTTCCAATAATATCTCTTCCTGCTGGAGTGTCCCCGTACAAACAATTTGTAAAAACAGAGTAAATATATCTCATTGGATCATCTTTTATCATATTCATTTCCTCAATAATTACACCACGTTCTCTATTAATCTCGTCTTCTGGAAAGGTAGAGTTAATAAGCATTTCAGACATTATTAAAAGTGCGCTACCAAGCTTACTATGTTCAACTTTTATCCAATATCCAGTATATTCTTCGCTTGTGTAAGCATTAAATTCTCCTCCTAAGTTATCAAGCGCTATAGATAAATCATGCGGTCTAGGGTACTTTTTAGTGCCTTTAAACATTATGTGCTCTAAAAAGTGAGAAATACCATTAATATTTTTTTGTTCATTTTTTGAGCCTGTTTTAAACATTGCTAAGACTGTTGCAGTCTTGGTGGATGTATTTTTTGATGATATAAAATTTATTCCATTTGAGAATTTAATTTGTTTGTACATATAAATTTTTATTATAATTCTTTAATATTCTTGCTTACTGTTTCTTTATAAATACTACCTAAAATTACCCAAAATAGCAATATTCCAAAGTGCAAACTCCAAAGCCAGTGATCTAGCATTAATGAGCTAACAATAGGAAATATTAGAGCCATGTTTGTAGTATTTTTATTTATTTGGAAGCAGTGCATTAAAAGACTTAAGAAAAACAATAAACCGATTAACCCAATTTCTGCACAAATAAGCAAAAAAGCATTATGCACAGGCTGATAATACCAGCTAGCGTACCCGGCTTTTAGTTTATTTAAACTATTTGAATAATTACCAAAACCTATTCCAAAAAAAATATTCTTATTAATGACAAGTATTGCCTCATTGTATCCTGTAGTACGCTCCGTAATTGATTTTTCTTCAAGTCGGGTTTTGGTGTTAATTCTTGGTGAAAAAAGATCAAACATTAAAAATATAGCAATTAATAACGTTGCAGTTGGCATTATTAAGCGCCTTAGCGTTAATTTTAAATATTGGTACTCTTTTTTTTTGATTAAAATTAATATTAAATAAATTAAACCAAATATAAAACCAACCCAAGCAGCTCTAGAAAAACTAAATATTAACGCTATCATCATAACACTAATCATCAAGTTCTCTAATAATATTTTTTTTCTAGTGGAAGTTGATTTTGGATTTTTTATTAAAGCGAGAATAATCGCACAACTTAAAAATATCCCTAAAATATTTGGATGGTCAACTGCTCCATATGCCCTAAGAAATCGTTCTCCTGTAATTGTCTCAATAACCGATGTCCCCGGATTAGTGATGTCATGCAAAGCCACTCCAAGCCATTTGTTAGCAAAACTACTTTGTGCAAAAAATTGCCATATTCCAAAACTCGCTTGCAATAGAGCACCCGCTAGCAGAAAATTGATAAATTTTTTTCTATTATAATTACAATAAGTAATTGTAAAAAAAGCTAGTACTCCCAAAATAAATATCCCATATTTATAAAAACCCAATGCTTTATCCGGTGTCAGAAATATAGATAAGAAAATAGCAATATTTATACCTGTAATATTAAACAGCAAAATTAAATTTATTTTTTTAAATTTTTTTAAATTTTTTTTAAATCTAAATGCAGTAATTACTAATATTAATAAAAGAACAATATCACTTAAATATAAGCTAATGGAATTATATTCCAAGTATTCATTGTTCAAATAGCCTGCTTTAATTATCCATCGTGCCTGTAAACTTAAAATAAGTGCCAATCCATAAATTACATTTTCAAGTACTTTGTTTTTTGTTGCATTTATATTGAATTTTTTGTTGCAATAATTTTGCAAAGAATTGATCATGCGGATATTTTTATTAGTATCCATTCATCATTTTATGCTACCATAGTGCTAAATGGTGAGTGAGTATTTTTATTTATGTTGCCAAAAAGCGATTTTTTTTGTATACAAATCATTATATTTTTTTCTTCTATCTTTGGTATGAAATTTTAAAACATCATCATTAATAATAACTTTAGTATTTAAGTTCATTATGCTTTTTAGTTCTTTTGGTATAATTTTTAATTGAATTTTTTTTAATAATTTTTCGTATATATAAAGTTTTTTTCTCATTCTATTAGTTTTTTTTAAAGGCTCCACTCTGTATTTTGCATTCGCAATGATTTTTGTCCAATTAGGTAGTTCTTTTTTAAGCCAATTATTGCTATTTATTAGTTTGTTATAAGTATTTTTACAATTAAGCACAGGATACAAATCAGCTAGCCAATATTTCATGTATGTATCGTTTTTATTTATTCTAAATTTATCAATGTTAAGATTGTTTTCTGTTACAAAAAAACTTAGGCAAATTTTATCTTTCTGATTATTGGTTGTAGGGCGGAGTCTTGCTAATTTCATTAGGCTTGTCGTAATAAAGCGACTTGTCCAAATTGTGCCTTTTTTTGTGATAATAAAAAAATCAATATCACTTTCATTTTTTAAATTATGTGCCCCAATTAAGTTTCCAATTGCAACTAACTTTATGCTTGGTATATATTTAAAAATATTTGCCACTAACTTTGCTCGTTTAATTTTTCTAATTGTGTAATTATATCTTTTTGCACGTATGTCTATAATTGACTCCCTTCCTATTAAAAAATAAAATCCAAATTTTTCTGTTATTATTGTTGAGTTAATTTTTTCTAATTTTTTTACTAAATCATAAAATTCAATTTTTAATCCAATTTTTTGCCATATTTCAAATTGTGTCAATGGATAATCAAAGATATCATAAAAGCAAATTACCTCAATAATTTTTTTACTTATATTATTCATAATTTCAACTTAGCAGCTTATTTATTCAAAATCAAAACAATACTAAAAGCTCTTTTTATTATTTTTTTAATATTGTATTATTTTAAAAAGGTATATTTGAATTTTTTTGTTAAAAGTTTGAAATTTTTAGTTCTTTTAATCCAATTTTACCATCACCTTGTGAGAGGTAGTTTACAATGAAAAGGCGTATATTGGTTATTGAGGGCTCTAGTTTATTTATAGATGTTTTTGCGCCACATACTTTTTTAGGAAAATGGAATATAGATATTCATGGAATTTCTTTGTGTGAGGCGTTAGAAGGCAAATATATATTTGATAATGGGCATCCTCCAGTCATAGTACTTATCAACAATTCCAAAGATGGTAGAATAAATGATAATAATTCTATTTTTAATTTAGTTTCTTCTCTAAGAGGAATAGAGTATTATGGTAAAATTGCTATACTAACTAATAGCGATCTATTAATAAACTATATAAGAGAAGTAGAATTACCAGAAGTTCAAGTAATTCAAAATAATCAAGTATTTAAATATTTATACTCTATATTAGATGTTCGTTCTAAAAGTCGAAATATAAAGTTATTTAATGAAAGAAGAGAGAAAAGATTTAGTCATTATGAGTTTTTTCCATTTTTTTATAAAAGTATAAACTATAGAGTAGATATGTTATAGTCCTTTTAATTGTTCTTTTTTATTAAGCCATTTTATGGCTTTTTTTATTAAATCGTTGGTATTTTTTGCTTCCATTAATTTTATTCTTAATTCTTTAGCTCCATCAAATCCATTGGAGTATGCTTTAAGGTGTTTTTTCATCACATTGAATCCTTTTATTTTTTGGTTACTTAATAGTTTTTCAAATAATTTTGCATGTTCCATTAATGCTTCTATTTTTTCCTTTTCTGTTATGCATATTTTTTTACTATTAAAAAACCAGGGATTACCAAATACTCCTCTCCCAACCATAATTCCATCAACACCGGAATACTTTGCTTTTTTTATGCCATCTTCTAGACTTTTAACATCTCCGTTCCCAATTATAATTGTGTTAGATTTTTTTGTTAATTCAACAGCTTTTTTTATTTCATCCCAGTGGTTCTCTACGTCACTCATTTCTTTTTTAGTTCTGCCATGAATAGCTAAAGCTGCAGGTTTAGTCTTGAGCAAATTTTGTATCCAGTCTTTCGTTATTATTTTATTGTATCCAATTCTTGTTTTTACAGATACCGGTATATTCAAGGCTCCTCTTTTAGTAGCTTTTATTATGTCTAATGATAATTTTGGCGTTTTAATTAATGCTGCTCCTGCACCTTGTTTAATGATTTTTTTTTGAGGACATCCCATATTAATATCTATGCCATCAAATCCTAGTTTGCGTATTATTTTAGCTGCAATGTAAAATTTTTCCGGATTAGTGCCAAATACTTGAGCTACAATCGGTCTTTCATTTTTATTAAATTTTAAATCTTGGACTACCTTATTATATCCTTTTTTATTAGTTAGTCCGTCTACGCTAACAAATTCAGTATATATAACTTGAGGACCGCCCCATTTCTTGCCATGACCTGAATGCTTTACAATCATTTGTCTAAAGGCAATGTCAGTCACATCAGCCATAGGTGCTAATGCAAAAAAAGGCAATCGTGATTCTTTTAATTTTAGCCAAAAATTATTTTTCATACATATAAATACTATTAAAAAAAAGACGATCTTACAAGTAAGTCGCCTTATGATATATGTTCGCAGATTTGATTTACTGCTCTTTCTTGATTAACAAGGTTGCATATAATGAAAATTAGATGCTCAAACTTATCGCTGTCATGATTATTTGTACTAAGAACTAATGCAATTACATCTTCTTTAAAGTCTATGTTGGTTAAGTTTAATGTGTGGCTTGAACTTATTACAATTAATCCACACCATTCGTTTAGTCCGTTCACATGAGCATTCTGTGCAAAAATGTCTGCCGGAGTTTTATTCATGCTTACTTCAACTCCAATTAATGCATATTCTCCTTTTGGGCATATTGCTAAATTAATACGTATGTATTTATTTTTTAGTCTGATAGCTGCCATTGAAGCTAAGAGTTTCATTTTTCTCTTAAACATTTCTATGTCACTTAATAGCAAGGTTTTTATTGTTTGAGTTTGCTTTTTTATTATTTTTTTATTATTTTTTTTTATGTCTAATGGGTGCAGCTTTGGAAATTCAGTTATACCGCTCATAAAAGTTGTTTTAATTTCCAATGTTGCATCAGTTATTAATTCTGGTAGCTCGTTTCTGGAATAACCTGTAAATATTACATTTGGTGTTGTTGAATATAGGTCATCCTTGGGTTGCTTCCCTGTATTCTCATAGTGCAATTGAATTATTTCATGGACAGATTCTATTGGTGCTTCGCATTTGAGCGGTATCTTAAAAGTTTTGCAAACTTGTTTCAGAAAGTGTTGCTCTGTATTGGTAAGTTGGATTGTGGATTCCATGTTACCTCTTTTAAAAGATCGAGTAAATTGTAAGCTCATTAGCAATTAATGCTTTTGCGAACTTGAGCTTGCCATTATTTTGATATATGTATTATAACAACAAAATTGTCAATTAATATCAACAATTTGTATTAGTCCACTTTATTTTGGACAAAAGGTTATCTTAATTAAATAGTCCACAGGATAGATATCGTCTTTAAATTCATAAATAAGTTTTTGGACAGTCTGAGTTTTACGGCTAATGAGTTACTACCGCACTCCTTTGACTAGTGTTAGTTAAATTTGTGGTATAATTCAAAAATGAAAAAAAATGTTTTAATCATAAATTCTAATTTTAGGGAAGTTGCTTCGTTTTTTGATATTTTAAAAAATTTTGAAGGGAATTATAAGTATTTTGCCTTAACATCAAGTTTTAGAAATGATATTAAGAAGATCTATAATAACAAAAACATTAAACTTTATTATTATTTAGGCTGGCTTAGTTTTGATAATTGGATTGCAAGTCTGTTTTTTCTTGCATTTTATTCATTTTTAATTATAATTTATTTTTTTTATTCAATTATTATTGCTTTAGTTATTGGTGTTAAAACTGTTGTGTGTGTATCGTTAATAGATAAAGTGTTATTTTCTATTCCTTTTAGAGTGATAGGTAAGAAAGTTATTTGGTTTGAGCTTCCAAATGAAAAAGAATATCAATTTAATTTAGTTATAAAAGTCTTGTGCAAAGTTAATGCTAAATTTTCCAATAATATAATAGTGTTAAGTGATTATGCAAAAGAAAAGCTAAAGATTATTGGAATAAAAAAAGAAAAGATTATTAAAGTTTATCCTGCACTAAATACACTTAATGATATTCACCAAGATAGTCTATTTAATAACATGGCTGCAAAAGAACGTGAAGGTAATACAAGAAGATATTTCACTCTTGGTTTAATTACTGATTTAAATAAGGAAAATAATTTAAAAGTTTTTTTAGAAGCGGTTAAGCAATGTTTAGACGTTATTCCTAATTTGCAGGTCATAATAATAGGAGATGGAAAGGAAAAGAATAATTTAGACTGGATGACAAAAACTATGGCAATAGATAATATTGTGTGGTTTGTGGGTAGGCAAGTAAGACTTTATAGGTGGATTCGAAATTTTGATTGTTTTGTTAGTGTTCATTTTTTACCTTCGCTTTCAGATTTAAATATACTCTTACGTGTTATTCATGCTAAAGTGCCTGTAATTGCTCAAAGACACGTCGGTCTTGAGGAGTTAACTGTTTCTTTGGATAATCGGTTGAATACTTTAATAGATATTGATAATGTTTCAATGTTGACTAAAAAAATTATTGAGATTGAACAAAAGGCTGTTGCTCGGCAAAAAATAGCAGAGCTTCAAAAAGAAAAAGTGGTTCGTGAATTCACACTTGAAAGGCAATTTAATAAGTTTAAAGAAATATTATGAAAAGTTTAGAAATTATAAAAAAAACAAAAGACTACTTAGTTGTAAATAAACCTTCCGGCCTATTAATTCATGCTGCATCAAATGCGTCAGGTGAAAATTTGGCAAATCTATTACTTAAAGACTACCCAGAATTAAAGGAGGTGGGCGATGACTCATCCCGACCCGGAATAGTTCATAGACTTGATAAAAATGTTAGTGGTGTATTAGTGTTAGCGCGAACTCAAAGCATGTTTAATTATCTTAAAAAACAATTTAAGTCTCGTCAGGTAAAAAAAACATATCAAGCCTTGGTGTATGGTAAATTGAGCAAAGATTATGATACAATTAATTTCCCAATAATGCGATCAACTAAAGGATATAAGATGGCAGCAAAACCAAGAGGCACTGAAATTACTGAAAATATTCGTGAAGCAGAAACAAATTTCCAGATTTTAAAAAAATTTATAAACTATACTTTATTAAATGTTAAAATTAAAACAGGTCGTACTCACCAAATTCGTTGTCATTTAGCCGCCTATGGTCACCCAATAGTTGGTGACGACATCTATTCAACAGCTAAAACAAGAATTAAAAATAAAAAATTAAATCTAGGTCGTATTTTCCTTTGTTCTACTAAACTCGGCTTTAAAGATTTTAAAGGTGAGTGGCAAGAATTTTCTATAGATTTATCAAGCGATTTAAAAAATTTTTTAAAGAAAGTTAAATAATATGCAAAATAATCTTTTTATAATTTCCGGTCCATCAGGTGCCGGCGAAGACAGTATAATTAAAGGGCTAATAAAAAGAGGCTTAGATTTAGAGCGTGTTATAACATCAACTAGTCGAACTATGCGTCCGGGCGAATCGCAAGGTAACCCATATTACTTTTTAACTTCAGATCAATTTAAAAAAGGTATAGTTAATAATCGATTTTTCGAATGGGCTAATGAGTATAATAGTTATTATGGCGTAACGCACAATGAAATAAAACGAGTTCAAAATTCTAATAAAATCGGTATTTGGAAAATTGCTTACAAAGGAGTAATTGCCGCTAAAAAATTATTACCTCAAATTAAGTCAATTTTAATTAATGCTCCATTGTCTCAAATAGAGGCTCGCATACGTGCACGAGATAAAAGTGTAGCTGATGAATTTGTTGCAGAAAGAATGCGTTATACTAAAGAGTGGTTAGCTCATAAAGATATGTATGATTATGAGATTATGAATTTAGATGGTGAGTTGGATGACGCTATTTTGAAAGTTTTTAATATTTTAAAGGGTTATTGCTAATTTTGTGTGAGTGTCTATTATTTTTTAAGCAAAAATAAAAAAAACGATACAAATAAGGTATCGTATAGTTCATTAGAGCATTATTTTAATGTTTTTTGAGGTTTTTTTGTGATATGTTTTTACATACATCACAAAGTGTATAAACTTTTTTTTCATGATTTTGCTTATCTGTATTGTTTTTTTTCTTTCTTGGTGATTCAATTTGATCAAGATAACAAAACATATATCCTTCAGGACAAGTAGACATAATTCAAAATTCCCCTAGGAGTGTAAGGATCAAGATGGTCGGGATGGTCGGATTCTCACCGACATTTCGCACCTCCGGTACGCGGCTTTTGTCGCCCACACCCCGTTAATTTATTTTAATATATTTCATTTGTTAATAAATGTCAACAAAAAAACAACTAAATCAATCACAAGCAAGTGCGGTTTTTCATGGGGATGGTCCAATGCTTGTTGTGGCAGGTGCCGGCACAGGTAAAACAACTGTTTTAATAGAGAGGCTTAGGTATTTGTTTGAAAATAATTTAGCGGCAGTTGATCAAATTCTAATTACTACTTTTACAGAAAAAGCAGCTGGTGAAATGGAAGAACGTGCTGATAAAATATTGCCATATGGTTATGTTAATTTATGGATATGCACTTTTCATGGTTTATGTGAACGAATATTGCGCGAACACGCCATTGATATTGGATTACCGGCCGATTTTAAGTTAATTAATCAAACAGAGTCTTGGATACTTATTAAAAAGAATTTTGATAAATTTAAATTAAACTATTATAGACCATTAGGTAATCCTACTAAATTCATCCACGAGCTACTTAAGCACTTTTCTCGCTTAAAAGACGAAGACATTAAGCCTGAAGAATACCTGAAATATGCCGAAGACATTAAGCTTGATAAAGATTCAATTACTAGTTCAAATTCACATTTAGATATAAATGAAGAAGTTTTACGTATTAATGAGCTAGCTAGTGCTTATCACGTGTATAATAAATCTCTACTAGATAATGGTTATTTAGATTTTGGAGATTTGATTACTTATACAATTAAATTATTTAAAAATCGTCCTAATATTTTAGAATTTTACCGTAATAAGTTTAAATACATTATGGTAGATGAATTTCAAGATACTAATTATTCTCAAAATAAATTAATTAAAGTTTTGGCTTGCCCTAATAATAATATTATGGCAGTTGGTGATGATAATCAAAGTGTATATGCTTTTAGGGGAACCTCTATGCATAACATTATGCAGTTTAAAGACATCTATCCGGATGCTAAAGAGGTTGTGCTTAGTGATAACTATCGTTCTGGTCAAATTATCCTAGATAAAGCTTATAAGTTTATTCAAAATAATAATCCAAATACATTAGAAGTTAAACTAGGAATTAACAAAGAGCTAAAAGCCCATAGAGGTGACATTGGTGGAGTAGAATATATTACCTATCAAGATGAGTACCAAGAAATTTTTAATACAGTAGAGCGTATAAAAAATTTATTTCAAAAGAATCAGGATGCAAAGTGGTCAGACTTTGCAATTTTAGTGCGTGCTAATTCTACTGCACTAAATTATATAGACGAACTAATTCGTCAAAACATTCCTCATCAATTCATGTCTTTGCGTGGTTTATATTACAAGCCAATTATTCTGGATATTATTTCATATTTAAAACTCTTAGATAATTATCACGAATCATCAGCCCTTTACCGTGTTTTAAATATTCCACTTTTTAAAATTGGTTATGAGGATATTGTTAAAATAAACAAGTTTGCACGCAATAAACTTTGGTCTCTTTTTGAAGCGTTAAAAAATATTAATGCCATTCGTGATATAACCCCAGAGTCAGTAGTTAAAATTAATAAATTACTTAGCCTAATAGAATCACATTCTCGCTTAGCTCAATCAAATAGACCATCAAATGTGCTTGTTAGTTTTTTGTATGATTCCGGTTTAATAGAATCTTTAAACATAGATACTAACAAAGACGAGTTTAGTTACTTAAATCAGTTTTATCAAAAAATTAAAAAATTTGAGTCTACTGATCCATATTTAAAACTAAATGATTTTATGGAAATGATGGACTTAGAATTAGAAGCAGGTGAGACAGGAATGCTTAAGCAAAATTTTGAGGACTCTGAGACTATAAAAGTTATGACAGTGCACGCCTCAAAGGGCTTAGAATTTAAATACGTATTTATGCCAAATATAGTAGATAAAAAATTCCCAACTATTAAGCGTACAGACAAAATTCAAATTCCAAATGAAATAGTTCGTGAAAAATTACTTGATGGTGATACGCACATAGAAGAAGAGCGTAGGCTTTTTTATGTTGCTATTACTCGCGCTCGTGATTGTTTATACATTACAAATGCTCGTGATTATGGTGGAGTTCGCGAAAAAAAACCATCCAAGTTTATAGAAGAGGCTCAAATTTTTAATCAAGAACAATTTCAAGAAAATCAAAAATTTAAAGACAAATTAGAAATATTACGAGACATAGAAGATCTAAAAAATCCAAAATTAAATACACCGGTCACTAAATACCAATTACCAGCCAAATTTTCTTTTTCTCAAATTGCTGCCTTTGCCAATTGTCCACTCCAATATAAATACAATTTTATTCTTCGTATTCCGGTTCCGGAAAAACCAGTAATGCAGTTCGGACGTTTAATGCATAATGTATTAAATGATTTTTTTACGCCTTTTTTAATTGATACTATATCCCAAGCCAGCTTATTTGGTGCAGCAGAAAAATTAGACTATAAGCCAAAATTTAATGATTTACTAAATATTTATAAAAATAAATGGATTGATTTTGGCTTTGATTCTAAAGAGCAAAGAGATGAATATAAAAAACAAGGTCGTGACATTTTAAAAGGTTTTTTTAATAATTTAGATTTAAGTAGCTTGCCAAAAGTAGTAGCTCTTGAAAAATCTTTTCAATTAAAAATCAAAGATTTTATCTTGCGTGGTTCAATTGATAGGGTAGACGAGTTATTAGACGGTACTCTAGAAATAATAGATTACAAAACCGGTAGCCCAAAAAATAAATTAACCGCAGACGACAAACGACAATTAATAATTTACAAACTAGCTCTTGAACAAATTTATGCTAAGAAAGTTTCTAAATTAACTTTTTATTATTTAAATAATAATTCAACCTTAAGTTTTGAAGCAAAATTAAAAGACTTAGAAAAAGTTCAAGAAAGAATTATAGACTCAATAACAGAAATTAAAAAATGTAATTTTATTCCTAAGCCAGGTATGCTTTGCGCTTACTGCGACTTTAATAAAATTTGCGAGTTTAAGCAAAAGTAAAAAGAATTAAAATGAGCACTGTTAAAAAAATTAGAAATAAAGCCAGAAATTTAAAAATAATTATAAAATGCAATTAAAAGATTTTAACTACAATCTTCCTAAAGAGCTAATAGCTCAAACCCCAACAAGTCTGCGGGATCACTCACGGCTTTTAGTTTTAAATAAAAAGACCGGTAGTATTCAGCACAAAAAATTTTTTAATATAATTGATTTTTTAAATAAAGGCGATGTATTACTTTTAAATAATTCAAAGGTGTTTCCGGCGCGTTTAATTGGTAAAAAAAAATTAACTGGCGGCAAAGTCGAAATATTCCTTCTTACACAGTGCAAGCACAGTGCAAATAAAAATATTTGGAATGTAATGATAGGTGGGTTAAAAAGAAAGCAAGATCAAATAATTCAATTAGATAAAGGCTTAGAAGCTAAAATTTTAAAAAATAATAAAGATCAAACTTGGCAAGTAGAATTTAATTTAAGTAGTAAAAAAATGATGCAAATAGTTGAGCAAATTGGTAAGATTCCTTTGCCGCCATATATTAAAGAAGAAAATCAAGAGTCAAAAATTAACAAACAAAATAAAAGTCGCTACCAAACAATATATGCAAATACAAATAAAATCGGCTCAGTTGCAGCTCCAACAGCAGGTTTGCATTTTACGCCTAGGTTAATAGAAAAAATTAAATCAAAAGGCATAAATATTGTATATATTACACTGCATGTCGGTTTAGGTACTTTTGCGCCAGTTAAAGTTGATAATATTATTAATCACAAAATGCATGCAGAATATGTTGAGGTTAGTAATAATGCTATACACGCAATAAAAAAAGCTAAAAAAGAAAAACATAAAATTATTGCAGTAGGAACCACAAGCGTTCGTACACTCGAAGCAGTATATCAAAAAAATAAATTATTCAAGCCGTTTAAAGGTTTTATTAATATATTTATCTATCCCGGGTTTAAATTTAAAGTTATTAATTCTTTAATAACTAATTTTCATTTACCAAAGTCCACTCTTGTAATGCTAGTAAGCGCGTTAGCCGGTAAACAAAATATAAAAAAAGTTTATCAAATGGCAGTAAATCAAAAATACAAGTTTTTTAGTTATGGAGACGCAATGCTTATTGACTAGATTTTATTTTTGTGTATAATAAGCGCAACTGATCATTCTTAATGATTGATCAAGATGTTTTTCTTTAATCAAAGTAGTAAAAAACATAGGAGTACGTACATTGAAACAGACCGTCCTTAAACTAGCAAGGAGTTTTTGGACGGTCTGTGTTTTATCACCATATATCTTATCTTCTTCAGCATCGATTTCATCAACTTCAGCC
>CAZMSR010000012.1:0-22464 GCA_964569045.1 uncultured Gammaproteobacteria bacterium
CAGAGTGTGACGGGATTTGGTTACCCGCTTGTTTGTTAAACTGCCGGGCGCACGTCCAATTTTCCAAGCTTCCAGCTTGTAATCCTCGAACAAATAGCCATACTTTGCATGTTTTCTGCGAATTAATACGCTACTTTGTGAATAACTTAAAAGCTACTCCACTATCCAATATTCAGCCCTTCCCTAAACTCAAGTTTCCAAGAGTCTTAATAGCGGTACTATGACTTCAGCTGACTTCTCACATAACATTCTTTTAAGCTTATGTATTCGCTTAAAAGTTACTAAATTAAACGCGAGTGAATCGGGTTCTAGATTAATGTGAGATCTCCCCGGGTAAGAACAACAACTTTTGTTTTAATCTGCCATATATACTCCAAGTATATTCGGATAACATTGGGCTTTGCCTTGTTTCGCAGACTAACCCTATACTTGCAGCCTAATTTATATGATTCGTGTTCCTCAGATCAAAACTTTACATCAGGCTTCCTTCAGACTCCACCTCACGATAGACGCCCTTGCCCTATAGCTAACGGTTGGTGTTATCAACCCCCGCAGTGGACTCGGCGGCTGCGCCGCCTCACCACCTAGTTATTGCCCATGCCGGGCACAAAAAAAACTCTCTTTTTAATAAAGAGAGTCTTCTTATTAAGTTTATAGAGGCAAACGGAAACTTGTTTAATATTAGCTTAAAATACGTTCTGCTGGTTTTGCTCCATTACAGTTTTAATATTTAAGTATTTTTTGGCTAAGATTAGGTATTTGTTTGACCGAAAAACGGTCAAAATCTCCGCTACATTTTTAATAAACAGACCATAATTTAGTGTAATATTAGTTATTTTAATGATTTATGCTCCACAACAACGTTTAAACTTCTTGTCACTTCCGCAAGGACATGGTTCATTTCGTCCAACTTTCTGTCCATTATCATGACGTAGCTTTGAATCTACTATATTGGATGACTGAATTTGAGAATTTTTAATATTTAAAGTCTCATTTTTAATTGACTTCTTTTCAGGCGCACTAAATTCGCTTGCCATTTGCATAATATTAGGCGCTGAAAATTGCTCTAATTCGCTTATTTTATATATATTGTATACAATTTCTTTTTGAATAATACCATTTAATTCTTTAAAAAGCCTGAAAGCTTCTTTTTTGTATTCTACTAAAGGATCTCGTTGTCCATAACCACGAAGTCCAATGCCCTGACGCAAACTAGACATAGTACTCAAATGATCTATCCAAGTAGAATCTATTGTTCTTATTAAAAGTCCCTTTTCAATCTCCTGCCAATTAATATTTGCTTTTTTTGTGTGAAAAAGAATATCATCATATTTTTCTTGAGCCTTTTTAAAAGCAAAATCAATAAGTCCTTGCTTAGCATTTTCAGGATTTTTACTATTATTATTTATTAAAATATTTAATTCCTCTCGAAAACCCTCAGGAATCTTAAAAATTGAATTACAAACTTCTGAAATTTCAACTAAATTCCAGTTATCCATTGATTCATCTGCAGTATGAAAACTAATTACATTTACAATTTCTTCGTTAACCATTCTAAGAATTATATCTGTCAAAGTTTTCCTTTCCTTATCTAATTCATGTAGTGTATCTACTTGTGACTCAGACAATTCAAGAATCTCTAGTCTTTTGCCATATATAGCTTCTCTGTGTTTATTTATAACATCATCAAATTCGACCAAGTGTTTTCTTATATCAAAATTATTACCTTCTACCTTTTTTTGAGCACCTTCAATTGATTTTGTAATTATTTTATTTTCAATTGGCATATCCTCTGGTAGTTTTAAGGTTTTCATAATATTTTTCATTCTATCACCACCAAATATACGCATTAAATCATCTCCTGTCGAAATAAAAAACTGCGATGAACCAGGGTCACCTTGACGACCAGCACGCCCTCTTAGTTGATTATCAATTCTACGTGATTCATGACGCTCTGTGCCAATCACATGCAAGCCACCAAGTTTTTTGACTTCTTCATGACGAATTTTCCAGGCTTCATACTTACTTGAATTTCGTTCTGGCTCAGGCCCTCCAAGAACAATATCTACTCCACGACCTGCCATATTTGTTGCAAGAGTTATTGCGCCGATTTTTCCGGCGTCTGCAATTATTTCAGCTTCTTTTTGATGGTTTTTAGCATTAAGCATTTGTGGATTAAGCCCCTCTTTTTGCATTGCAAGTGCCAAATCTTCATTTTTTTCTATTGATATTGTTCCAATTAACACCGGTTGACCTTGTTTGTTTCTTTTTTTTATATCTGCTATTATTGCACTATATTTTCCACTATCAGAAGCATATATTAAATCATTTTCATCATTTCTAGCAATTTCTTTATGGGTTGGTATTGAAATTGTTTCAAGAGAATAAATTTTTGAAAATTCCTCAGCTTCTGTCATTGCAGTACCGGTCATTCCTGATAATTTCGAATACATTCTAAAATAATTTTGAAATGTCACAGTAGCTAAAGTAAGTGATTCACGTTTAATTTCTACATTTTCCTTTGCCTCAATAGCCTGATGCAGACCATCAGAATATCGTCTACCTTCCATTAGTCTACCGGTAAATTCATCAACTATAATTACTTGATTGTCCCTAACTACATAATCTTTATCGACTTTAAAAATAACATGAGCTTTTAAGGCTTGCTCAATATGATGAACTTCTCTAATGCCGCCTGTAGTGTAAATGTTATCAACACTTAACCATTTTTCAAGTTTTTTAATACCTGCATCAGTTAGTGTGGCAGCTTTCATTTTTTCATCAAGATTGTAATCTTCATCTGCAATTAGTTGAGAAACTAATTTAGCAAATTTATAATATTTATCACCAGGATCTTGCGCCGGAGCACTTATAATTAATGGCGTACGCGCTTCATCAATTAAAATAGAATCGATTTCATCAACAATAGCATAATAAAGATTGCGCTGAACTCGAGCACCCATATTAGGCGCCATATTATCACGAAGATAGTCAAAACCAAACTCATTATTTGTGCCATATGTGATGTGAGCCTTGTAAGCATCTTTTCTTGTAATTTGCTTAAAATGTTTTAATCTTTCATCAAACTGCGAATCATCTTTATAATTAGGATCATAGATATATGCTGTTTCGTGTGTTATTACACTAGTGGTTAAACCTAGTAAATAATAAACCGGGGCCATCCAACCGGCACCAACTCTAGCTAAATAATCATTAACAGTTACTAAGTGAGCACCATTACTACTAAGAGCATTTAAAAAGAGCGGTAGTGTTGCCACTAATGTTTTTCCTTCCCCGGTTTTCATTTCTGCAATCTGACCTCTATGAAGAATAATACCTCCGATTAATTGAACATCATAATGTCTCTGATTCAGTGTTCTTTTTGCAGCCTCTCGTATTAATGCGTATGCCTGAGACAGAATACTATCTAAATAAACTTGTTCGTCACTATAAGTAGTATTTTTTGGAAAGTTGTCTATTAATTTTTTTGTTTTTTGAGCTAACTCATGATCGGTTTTTTTAGAATAATGCGTTTCGAATTTATTTATTTCATTGATTATTGACGATAATGAATCAATTACTTTTTTATTAGGGTCTCCAAATATTTTTTTAAATAATTTCATATTTTTATTTTTAATTTAATATCAGTTCAGAAATAACATTATGTGAGTAGATATTGTATACGAATTGACATTTTTATAACATTATAATATATTAAAACTATTCACTAAGCAACATTCAAAAAAGGAAGAAGTAATGAAAAAACTAATTGAAGTAAAAATGGCTCATTATGAATACAACATGTAGTCGACCAAAAATAGGATTAATACTGGATGGTAAAAATAGATTAATCATTGGAAATTTAGCACATTTTGATGATAAATTTAATCCACTAAAAATCTTTTATGTTGAATGTAATAAAGGAATAAGCATACAAGCATCGATTGGTCTACAACCAACTTCTACAGAAATTGATGTTAAACAAGATTCAGAAGGGAAATATATCTTCTGCAGAAAAAAAATCAAAACCTCTTAAGAGGTTCTTTTTTTATCCTTGTATTTTGTTATTGATTGAGCTAAATGATCCTTAACCTTATCAATTGACTTTTTTAAACTTTCCTCATGTTTTTCAACACGAAGAAGTTCGCCTTTTAATTTAAGATTAACTTTTGTAAAATAAATTTTTCCTTTTTGATGATGATTTGAGTCTAAGCCCACTTCTACATTACAACTCAACACCGGAACATTACCAAGATACTTTTTTAGCATATTTATTTTTTGTGAAATATATTCCTTGTCTTCACTTGTTAAATTTATTTTTGATTGTCTTAATTGTATGTTCATATTATTTGATTTTAAATTTAAAATTTTGCAAAATCTCGAAACGTAATAATCACCACAAGCAACATCAAGAGAACAAATCCAATATAATGAAGTGTAGCTTCAAGGTCTTTTCTGACTGGCGAGCCTTTAATTTTTTCTATTATTAAAAACAACACTCTGCCACCATCTAAAGCCGGAATAGGTAAAAAATTAACAACCGCTAAATTTGCTGATAAAAGTGCAGTAAATTGGAGTATGTATATAAAACCTAATCTTGCCATATCACCGGTCAAGGAAGCAATCCCAATAGGACCGGCTATATCAGCGCTAAGTCCGGTGCCGGTTAATAAATCTTTAAACATACTTACAAAAGCAACTACAATAGCAACGACCAATAATGCAGCAGTTAATATACCTTGCCAAATAGCAAAATACCATGGAAATTTTACCAAGCCCGTCTTGGCTATTGCCACACCAATACCTCCTTTATTTGTTTCTTTTAATATTTCCGGCGTTATAGTAAACACAAAATTTTCATCACCTCTTTTTACGTGATAACTAAGCTCATTACCAATATTATTGATCGCATATTCTTGAATAGAGTCAATATTATTCAATTTATTATCATTAATACTAATTATTATGTCACCCATTTTTATTCCTGCCTCACTAGCCGGTGTATTAGAAAGTACTTGAGTAATTTGAATACGTTCTTCTTCAACATAAGCAAATTTAGACAAATCTTCATTAATTACTTGAGGTAGACCGATAATAAAACCAATTGTAAGCAAAAAAGCAGTCAAAGCCACATTCATAATCACTCCAGCTGATAAAATGGCAAATCTCTTCCAAATAGGCTTAGATGCAAAGCTATCTTTATCAGTATTTTCACCATTTTCACCTTTTATTTTTACAAATCCCCCAAGCGGAATAAGATTTAATGAATAAATTGTATCTATTGCATCATTTGGTTTTTTATTCCCATATACTTGTTTCCATTTATTATCTTTGCTTTTATATATCCCCCAAATTCTTGGAGGAAATCCAAATCCAAATTCATCTGATCTAACTCCTAATTTTTTTGCAGTCCAAAAATGACCAAGTTCATGAACAAAAACTAGTAAAGAAAGAACCAGAATAAATATAATTGCTGTTGTTAACATTTTTAATTAAAATTAGATTTTTTTTAATTTTTATCAAATTAATTAAATTAAACTAGATTGTCATTATGTCTTTCTCTTTTTTATCTGTAAGAGACTTTAACTCATTATTTAATTTATGAATTTTGTTTTCTAATTCATCTAAATACCTAAATTTATCATCTTCGGTAATCTCCTTATCAGACTGAGCTTCTTCAATTTTTGTTTTAATTTCATCTCGCAGTTTACGCAAATTTATTCTTGCTAGTTCATGCTTTTTATTAAGTTCTTTAACAAAATGTTTTCGATTCTCTTCAGTCATTTGTGGAATTATAACTCTTATTTTGTCGCCTTCGTTTACAACACCAACGCCTAAATTAGTATCGATTATTCCTTTTTCAACATCCTTTAGTAAATTTTTATCCCAAGTAGTAACAATCATGCTTTTAGCATCTTGTACTTGAATGCTTCCAATAGTATTTAGGGCGGAATTTGAACCGTAAGCATTAACAATAACTTTGTCTAGCAAACTGGAATTAGCTCTTCCTGTTTGAAGTGAAGCTATATCCTGTCTATAGAATTCTAATGCCCTATTAAAATCATCTTTTTTTTGTAATATATAAAAATTCATAGAATAATATTATTTTTTAACTGCCCTAACTCCTAAATATATTATGTTATCATCCTTTGGATTTAATATCAATTGCCAACCTGCTCGAGAAGTTGGCAGTTTTTTTGTTACCCATTTTTCACCGCCATCAATAGATCTGTAGAATGTAGTATTGGTAGTGTAGTAAATCAATTCAGGATTTAAATTTCCTAATGCTATAGAATTTATAGTAGTAGCTCCTTTTTTAGGAGCAATAAGATTTACATTACCCCAAGTTTCACCATTATCATATGATTTTAAAATTCCATAATCTGTTGCTACTACAATCATGCCTTTATTTGAAACTGAAAATACAATATCTCTAATATTATATTTAGACTTAATTATTTTTAAAGCATTTTCAAGACTAACCCAATTCTTACCTCCATTTTCTGATTTAAAAAGACCTTTATTTGCCACAGAAGCTATCAAAATTCTTGAATCAAAAGGTGATGCTAATAACTTTTTAATATTATTTTGAAATCTCTTAATTACTCGCCAACTAGCTCCTGAATCATCACTAAGAATTAGCTCTCCTCTAGATGTTCCAATATGGATAATGTTAGGAGAATAATGATTAATTAATATTGAACTAATTTTTATTTGGGGGCTATCATCATGGTAAATTTGCACCCAAGTACGAGTACAATCCGTGCTTTTATATAATGAATTAGACGAAGATGCATAAATTGTACATTTTTCTTGTGGATTAATTGCTAAAGTAGTTGGAGTAATATTTCCAATACCAATTGCCGGTTGCCATGAGCTAGCAGCATTATATGTAAAAAAAAGTCCGTTTTGTGTACTACCCAAATACAGTGCATTATTATCTGATGGATCTAGAATTAAAAAATTAGTATCAAGGCGGCCAATACTTTGAGGACTTCCACTAGTTGTAGGTATTAAATTTGAAGGATTCCAATTATTACCACTATCCAAGGATTTAAATATTCCACCTAAAGATTTTGCACCTGAATCCTGAAAACGTATAGAACAACCTGAAACTATCAGCATGAAAAAACATATTAAAAAAAATCCAATAATTTGTCGAATATTGATCATATTATAATGTGTTCACAGCAATATACTCAAGAATATTTCTTGGAGAAACATTGCTAACTAAGTATTTCTTAGCTTTTTTTAAAGTATTATTTAAATTTAATAATTCATTAACCGAACGTTTTTTTTGCACTAATTCAAGCTCATTAATAATCAAAGAATGTTGTACAAAATTTCTTTGAGAATAATTAATTAATAAACAATCTCTAACTAATGTTTGCCAAGCTTCAATTAACTTAAAAATTATATTTGCAGATTCTTGGGCTGTTTGCTTTTTAGATATTATTTTATCAATAAAACTAAATTTATGCTCTAAATTTTTTGTATTAAAATCTAAAAAAGCATTAATATTATCTAAATATTTTGAATAATATTCTTTATTTTCTAATAATTTTATAGCAATAGCAGGCCGCCCTAAGCACATTTTTGAAATATTTTTAGCTTCTGCTTTTTCACAATTATGTTTATTAATAAGTAAATCATGTATTAAATTTTGATGAATAGATTTAAAAATTAAATTTTGAGCCCTAGATTGAATTGTTTTAGGGATAATGTCTATATCTGAAGTTGTTAATATTATAATAACTTTTTTTTGGGGCTCCTCTAAAGTTTTTAAAAGTGCATTAAACCCGTTTATATTCAAATGATGGGCACTTTTAATTATACCAATTTTATAACCATCTGCAAAAGAACTCATTCTAAGATTGCGTATAAACTCACGAACCTGCTCGGTTGAAATATTTTTCTTATCAACTTCTTTTTTTAGAATAAATAAATCAGAATGATTTTTAATATTTTTTTCAAATTTTAGACATGAATTGCAATTATTACAAGATTTCTGCGCGTCAAATGATTGACAAAGCAATATTTTAGCTAGATGAATGCCTGTTCTTGCTTTACCAACATTACTAATTCCTGAAAATATATAAACTTGGGCTAACCTCTTATTAATTATTGAGTTTGCTAAAAAATTAGTAACATGCTTATTTCCAATAAATGGCCATGATATTTGAATTTTATCCATAATTATATTATATCAAGGGGGCCAACTATATTCAAATGAGCCTAAGTATAATGGAGTTGTTGCTATACTTAATTCCTAAACTAATTCAAAAAATAATTTTTGCGGCCCACCCCAAGCAAATCAAAAAAATTGCTCTCTTTTTTCTTGCATATTTATTTTAAAGCGTGTTATTATAGCCTTATATAATAAATTTGATTGTAAATAAAATAACTTTAATAAATAATATGTCACACGAAAAAACATTAATAATAATAAAACCAGACGCTCTAAATAGAGGGTTAGTAGGGGAGATAATTAAAAGATTTGAAAATAAAGGACTTAAGCTTGTTGGAATGAAAATGACTCAACTAAACAACGAAATACTACGTGAGCATTATGCACATCTTGCTGACAAGCCTTTTTTCCCTCGCATAGCAGAATTCATGAAGAGTTGGCCGGTTATAGTATTGGTTTTAGAGGGCCTCGAGGCTGTTGATTCAGTTCGATTAATTACAGGAGAAACATCAGGAAGAAAAGCTGATGCCGGGACAATTCGCGGAGATTTTTCCATGAGCATTCAAGCAAATATTGTTCATGCATCAGATAGTGTTAAAAGTGCAGAAATTGAAGTAAAAAGATTTTTTAATGAAAATGAATTATACGCTTGGGAAAGAAAAAACTTTGAAGTTATTTACGCTGAAGATGAAAGATAAAACACAAAATTATATCTAATTCTATTTTTTTTAATAATCTATGCATAAAAAAGCTAAACTTGGTGTCTCAGGTTCAAAAGGAAGTTTTTCCGAAGAAGCAGCTAATTATTACGCACAAAAATCAGGAATCACAAATTATGAAATTAAATATTTAGTGAGTGTTAATAGTGTTCTTAGATTAATTAATTCTAATAGAATCAATATTGGAATTTTTCCTATTGAAAATTCAAATGGTGGTATAGTTGAAGAGGCAATTTATGCCATGAGCAAGTACAATTTTAAAATCAAAAAAATGTTTGAAATTGATGTAAAACATAATTTAATGGTAAAGACGGGCACAAAAACTTCTAATTTAAAAAAAATAAGCTCACATCAACAAGCTTTAAGACAATGTAGAATGTACTTAAAAAGAATGTGGCACGGCATTGAATTAGAAGAATATAGAGACACAGCAGAGGCTGCTAAAGATTTAAGTAATGGTAGACTAAACCCAAACACAGCTATTATTGCACCAAAGTCTTGTGCTTGCCTATACAACCTTGAAATTTTAGAAGAAGGAATACAAGACTTAAAATTTAACTTTACAAATTTTATTGCAGCAATAAAAAGATAAATAAGTACTTACAAAACATAATTACAGAAAAATAAGCCTATTAAAAAAGCAAACTTGTATCTTACTTTTTTATTTGTTAATATGCGTTTATAGTCGTTTGATTAAGTTTTGAGATATTCATAAAGTTGGCTTTCTAAATTTCTTTAAAGTCGTGGCTTTAAGGATGCAGATTCAAGCTTAAACAATGTTAGCGGCATTATCTTTAGTGTATCTATGATAGCTGCTATCTAAACATCCAGAATTCTAGTAATTTTGGAGCTATTACAGAAGAGTCAATTCTTAATCAAAATCGGCTTCTGAAGAGCCTTAGCTCTTTGGCGGGCTATCTTATAATGGTATTATGCGCGCATGGGGTGCGTGTAACCCCGGTTCAATTCCGGGTAGCCCGACAAAAATTATATAACACTAATATCATCTACTTCTTTGTGCATCACTCATAACAAATTTAACAAAAAATTATTCTCAATCATTAAATAAAAAACTACTAATAAATATAATTATAGGTAGTTTAAAAAATTTAAATTATTTATTTGTAGTTTTTATACATTTGGTGCATAATTTAAGTTTTGCACCATCAATTTTACGAACCTGAAGGTTAATTTTTTGTTGTTTATTAGTTTTAATATTTGAATGCGAACGAGTAGCACCTCTCTTTGAGCCACGCACACAAACATCACATCTTTTAGACATATTAATTAATAAAATATGCAAGAATCACAAAATAATGAAAAATGCAAATTATTTTGAATTAATTATTAACTATAACTATATTACTAAAATTTTAATGAATGTCAATCTTTGATACAGAAAACACTATTATTTTAGCAAATCTGTTAAAATTACCGATACTATTTTAGGATTTGACTTTCCTTTTGTAACCGACATCACTTGTCCAATAAAAAACTTTAATAAAACGGTTTTACCGGCTTTATATTCTTCTACTTGAGATGGACTATTCTTAATAACATCTATACAAATTTTCTCAAGCTCTTTTTTATTATTTGTTTGCTCCAAACCTAAATCATGCATAATATCAGATGGATCACCTCCATCAGAGTACATTTTTGCTAGTATTGTTTGAGCACCCGTTGAACTAATTTTATCTTGAAAAACCAAAACAATAAATTCAGCAAAATTTTCTGGTGTAATTCTAATATCCTGAATTGTTTTTCCATCAACCTTTAGGTGTTTAAATAATTCTGAAATCAACCAATTTGCAGTAATTTTTGCAAGCTTTTTACCTTGTCTTTCCCATTTATCACCCGTAGCAACCACCCATGCTCTTGCTTCAGAAATTACTTTTTCAGCATAGTCTGCTAATTCTTTATTACTTGCTATAATTTCACACACATCTTGCGGTAGATCATATTGATCTTGAAATCTAGTAATTTTAGCAGGAGGTAGTTCACATAAATTTTGCCTTATTTGCTCAAGCCATTCTGTTTTTATGTTAAACGGAGGAATATCCGGTTCAAAAAAATACCTATAATCTGCTGCACCTTCTTTTTTTCTCTGACTTATTGTTTTTGCCTTATCTTCATTCCAACCTCTAGTTTCTTGACTAATTGTCTGACCAGCGAAAAGTGCATTTTCTTGTCGTTTTATTTCGTAATTAATAGCTCTTTCTAAAGCTTTAAAAGAATTTATATTTTTAACTTCAACTTTAGAATTTAATTTTCTTTCTGTTTTATTAATTATTTCTCCATCCCCGTACTCCCAATCCCCTGGAGATTGCAAGCTAATATTAGCTTCACACCTCATCTCACCCTTTTCCATATTAGCATTTGAAATTTTTAAATATCTTAATATTTGCTGATATAATTGACAAAACTTTTTAGCTTCCATTGCATTTTTAATAATAGGCTCTGTTACCATTTCCATTAATGGCGTGCCGGCACGATTAAAATCCACTAAAGAGTAATTTTTTTTATCAGGATGAATTAATTTTCCAGTATCTTCTTCTAAGTGAATTCTAGTTATTGATATATCTCTGTTATTGACTCTTATGTAGCCATTCTTTACTAAAGGTAGGTCATATTGTGAAATCTGATACCCCTTAGGAAGATCAGGATAATAATAATGCTTTCGATCAAACTTAGTAAGCAAATTAATATTACAATTAAGTGCTAGACCGGTTAAAATAGTCCATTCTATTGCCTGCCTATTTGGAGCCGGTAAAGTTCCCGGGTGACCCAAGCAGATAGGGCAAACAACTGTATTAGGATTTTTGTTTTCCACATTATTATCGCACCCGCAGAACATTTTAGATTTAGTATTAAGCTCAGCATGAATTTCTAAGCCAATAATAACATCGTACTTCATTTTATAACTTTTAAAATTTACTTTTATACTCAATTCCTAAACTAACTTCGAGCGAAAAACAAGCTGGAACGTGAGACATAATGAACTATGTTGAACGCGAAACGAATTTTGTAGCCAAAATTAAGGAATGTTTTCTAAATGATTAATTTGAAATAATATTAATTAAGACCGGTTGAACCAAAACCATTAGCACCACGACTAGTATTGTCTTTAATTTTTTCTTCAATGATTTTAAAATTTTCTACTTTTTGAATAAGCAATTGCGTAACTTTTTGACCGGGAGTAATTGTATATATATTATTACTTAGATTAATTAAATTAACAAGCACTTCGCCACGATACCCGGAATCTATAACCCCGGCCATAGTGTGAACGCCTTGCTTAGCTATTCCGCTTTTATCCCATATTAAACCAACACACCCTTTTGGGATAGCAAATTTTACACCAGTTGATATTAAAGCACGCTCTCCCGGCATTATTGTATAATATTGCGAAGAATATAAATCTAATCCAGCGTCATCAGTGTGCGATCTAGAAGGCAACTTGGTTAAAGAAGAGACCTTTTGAACTTTTAATTCTGATAAATCTTGAATATCTTCTCTTAACTTGTTTGTTGTAGAATTTTCATTGATATAATGTTCTTCATCTTTGAATTTTTCTTTTAACTCATTTTTTTGTTCCTGAATTAACTCTCTATTTAATTTTGAAGCACAAAAATCTTTTTTTAACTGGGTAGAATCACTTACTTTAATTAAAGAAGAAAGTTGAGATTTAACAACATCCCAAATCTTAGCATGAATCTGAGGAATTCCTTGATTAGCATTAATTTTATACCATCCAAACTCACGAGCTAAATGTAAATGAATCCCACGAACATTAGCAGTTAACTCATTTTTTATTTCATGTTTATGATTTTTTTCAGTTGAATTTATATATCTTTCACCATCTAGCAAAAGCCCAACATCTTCTTTAAGTAAATGAGAATTAATCTGCTTTAAAAAATTCTCATTCACTCCTGTTCCAATTCCCCAGGCAATTCCTGTACCAGTATAATCTTCTGCAATAATATTAATGCCGTCATCTAACTTTTGCATCAACATGTATTCAAATTGAGTCCTGTTTAACGCATAAATAATTTGTGCCTCCCTTGCACTTAAATTCATCTGATTACCTTCACGTAAATAATTATTCAAAATAGCACCAGAAGGTTCAATTTCATAAACAGGATATTTTAAATATTCAGCCTGATAGCCAGCACTTAACATTCTATTAACCAAAAGCTTAGCTTGAGTTGTTTTGCCAAGATTATTAACTCCGTATATAACTATAAATTTGGCTTTTTTTGGTTGCATTAGTTTAAATTAACAATGAATTGATTTTTAAATTAAGATTTTCTACAGAACTATTATTATCAATTTTAATATCAGATTTAGCAGACACAAGAGGAATTTCCAGTTCAGTTTCCGCCTTATGATCTTTTTTAAATTGATCAAAAGTTTTTGTTGTGTCGTCTGTGTTTTCTCCTCGTTCTAAAATTCTATTAAATCTAATTTCTAAATCTGCTGATATATGTACTAGCTTAAATTCTGGTAAAGTACGTAAATATTTAATATCTTGCATTCTTCTTATGCCATCTACTACTACTATATTACTCTTGCTTGTTTCTACATCTTTTGCAATAATTTTAGCTAGCAAATCTTGACCAAATTCTTTTCTAAGAGTTGTAGATAATGTTTGCATATTTTTTCTATTAATTTCAATATGCATTCTATTTAATACATCTCTTAAAGGAGTTGAAAATCTAAACGATTCTGCTTTATGCTCATTAATTAAATAATTCGCAACAGTGCCTTTACCGGAAGCTATTTCACCAACAAGTCCGATTATTATTTTTTTCATAATAAATTTAAATTATTTTTAAAATTTTTTGACATAAGTCATCTTTATTCTCTACCTCAACTTGCGCTATTACTGCGGGATTACCTTTTGGCAAACGACTAACTCGCTCACCCTTAAACCACCACAATACAATTTTTGAGTTAGTTACTCTTGCTATTTCTAGCTCACTGCCAACCCCAAGCGAAGGTTGTCCAACATAAGCTATTATAATATCGCTAGTACTCACTTCTAGATGATCTTTTTCCCAAACATTATTTGGAGCTACTTGAGAGTTATTAATAGGATCTGTGCCACCTAAATGTGGGACATAAGTAATGTAATTCTTGTTTTGACACACTAAAGCTAATTTTTCATAAATACTTTTAATATCCAAATCTTCATTAATTATTGTTAACGCGCCGGAAATATAAATTTTTTTCTTTTTTTGAGTCATATTAAATAATATATGTGAATTTTCTAATAAATATACATTTTTAATCTTTGCTTTAATTATAGCATTCCAACAATTCTCACAGCACCACCAATGCCCATAAAGGTAAAGATTTGCGTTCTCAGTATTAACTAAATTTTTAACTGCATCTTGAATAGCAGATATTTCAGCATGACCAACCTGTAAACAAATTTCCTTGCACAAATGATAGCCTTCACCGGTTTTATACCCTTTTATAACACGTGGACACACTTCAACTTTTTTCCCAGCATTACACCCGCGTGCAATAATTTCGCCATTCTTAACCAGAACAGCGCCTGTTGATTGCTTTTGGCATCCACTAGTTTTAGAAATTTTTTTTGCTTCATTAATAAAATAATCATCTTTGCTTACATATTTAATATCTTTATCTTTAGGTAAAAATGGGTATTTTATTAACATATTAACTTATAGAATATTCAGATTTTAAATCTTCTATATTGCCTGATTTTATTAAATTAATTTCTTCTACTGAATCCGTTCTACTTTCTAGACTGTATGGAGTTGATTCATGATACTTAGATTCTGAATTACCATGCAAGAGCGCATCTTCATCTCGAATATTTTGATCTATCATTGAAAATGTTAAATGGCACACTCGTTCACCTGGAAATAATTTAATAATTTGTTCAGTATGATTTACTATTGGAAAAGTCAAAGACCCTTCATAGCGCACATCTATTGTACCACTCGTAATCCATAGCCCTCTGCGCATCACAGAACTTCTGGCATCAAGTGTTGCCATTATATTATCTGATTTTAAATATAATTTTTCTAAAGATGATGAAATAATAAATTCTTTTGGCAATAATTCAAAATATTGACCGGGTTTTAATTTTATTAAGTCAAAATTATTTTGAGAATCTTTATCTGAATCAAGATAATCTGAATTTAAAGCAATTCTACCTCGTTCGTTATATCCCCATTTTTTTGGCACATAAAAACTATAGCCAAGACGTAAATCAATTGTATGCGGTTGAATCTGGAATTGATCAAGTATTGGGGAAAAAGCAATTTCACCCTCATTAATTCTCTTTAATATTGAGTATTTAGATAATATAGACATATTATAAAACTATTTTTAAATTTTTAATTGGTTCAAGTGGTTTATATTGAGAACTTAATATTTTAAATATATTAATTACTAGACTCGTATCGGCTGCAAGTGCGCGATCATACCAATCATTTTGAGCAAGTAGTGAAATTGTTGTGTGATCATTATCTCTTTCGAGTAATTCCCAAGCAGCTTTGTAATGAATATCATAAATATGAGCATTGCTAATTGTATGAGTTAATCTACCTGGTTTTACACCTAGCTTTGCAGCAAGAATATATTGCAATAAAGCAAAACCAGCCACATCATGAGGGCAACCAAGAATCATATCATTTGAACGAACAATATTATGAAGATGTAATCTATTACCAACAATATTCACAGTAAAAGTATAAGGGCATGGGACATTTTTTTTGCTAGTCCCAATACCTAATCCATCATCAGCCGGATCCCAAGTAACAACAACTGCATGTCTTGAGCCTGGTTGCTCTTTAAGATGCTTAAGAAGATGATTAATTTGATCTCTGCCAAAATGATTTCGCCACCTATAACCATAGGCAGCTCTAATAGTACCATCGTCCTCTGTGAAATCATCCCAAATTTTTGTAAATTCTTTCAAAAAGTAATCAGGTCTATTTGATCCGGTTAAAAACCAAATTTGCTCTGCAATAAATATTTTTAATGGTATTTTCCTAAGAGTTAAAAGAGGGAAGCCTTGGTCTAACTGAAACGTTATTCCCGGCACTATTTTTGTTTTGTGACATGTTCTTTCATTATATTCTTCAAAACCATTATTCATAATTTCTAAAATTGCATTTTTATATTGAATATCAAATTGTGTCATATTTATTTCATGTATAAAAAATTATATACTTTACATTCGCTTACAATATCATACAAAACAATAAATTGCATTACTTAATTAATTCAACAAATTTAAATTTATATTCAGCAGATTCGTAAAATTTTTCTTTTAGCAGTGTAGAAAAAGCTGAAAAATCCGGAAAAAATGTATCAGCTTCAAACTCACCATGAACTAATGTTAAATATAATTTATCAACCATACTAATAGTTTGAGCATATATTTGACCACCACCAATAATAAATATTTCCTTTTTTTCTATTTTTTTAGCTTCATTAATAGCCTCATTAATTGAATTAGAAATAATACAATCCTTTGATTTAAAATACTTATTTTTTGTCAATACTATATTTGTTCTATCTGGTAATACACGACCAATTGATTCATGAGTTTTTTGACCCATTATTATTGGGTGACCAGAAGTTAATTTTTTAAAATTTTGAAGATCTTCGCTAATATGCCAAAGAAGTTGATTATTTTTACCAATTGCTCTATTTTTTTCAGCTAAAGCGCAAACTATACTTAATATCGGTCTATTATTCATAAAGCTAAGTTACTTATTAACAATTAACTATTTATTTTATCAAAAATAATACATTAAACAATATTGACTATATTATTTATTTATGTTTAATTTATATTATTATTCATTTCCGTAAAAAAATTACTTAAATCAAAAAAACTGCTGAAAAAATTGAGCAGTTATTTTTTATATAATAATATATTATATTTGAACCTTTATACCGGAACCCATACTAGAACAAATTGTAATATTTTTAATAAATAATCCTTTTATACTCTTTGGTTTTAATTTTTTAATTGTATCTAAAAATACATTATAATTTTCAATTAATTTATCCTTATCAAACGAAACTTTTCCAATTACTATATGTAAATTTCCTGTTGAGTCATTCTTAAAACTAACTTTTCCCTTTTTTAGCTCCTCTACAGTTTTAGCCGGATTTGGAGTAACTGTTTCATTTTTTGGTGAAGGCATTAATCCACGAGTTCCAAGTATTTTAGCAATCTGAGCTAATTTAGGCATCATAAGCGGCTCAGCCACTGCCACAGCAAAATCTGTTTTTTCATTTTTTTTAATTTCAGCTATTAACTCTTCACCTCCAACTATATCTGCGCCAGCCTTTTTTGCTGCATCTATTTTATCTTCTTTAACAAAAGCAGCTACTTTTACTGTTTTGCCGGTTCCGTGCGGCAGGCTAACTGCACCACGAATTTGCTGATCACTTTTTTTTTGATCAATACCCAAACGAATATGTACTTCAACTGAAGCATCAAATTTAGTTTTTGATGTACTCTTTACCAAATCAATTGCCTCCTTGAGTGTATAAGTTTTTAATTTATCTATTTGATTATTTATTTTTTCAGTTGTCATGTTATTATTGTGGTAAGTTGAATATTTTTATATTCTCCCACATAGTTAAATTTAATTAATTTCAACCCCCATTTGACGAGCTGTTCCAGCAATTATTTTCATAGCCTCTTCAATGTTGCTAGTGTTTAAGTCTGGTAACTTAATCTCAGCTATTTCGCGCAACTGTGCTTCTGACAAGAACCCTATTTTTTTTGTTAATGAATTACCAGAGCCTTTTTTAAATTTACCAATTTTTTTAATCAAAACAGCTGCCGGAGGAGTTTTAGTTATAAAGCTAAAAGTTCGATCTTCATAAACAGTTATTTCAGTAGGAATAATATCACCCATCTTATCTTTTGTTCTATCATTAAAAGCTATACAAAATTCTTGAATATTCAAACCGTGCTGCCCCAAAGAAGGTCCAACGGGTGGTGCTGGGCTTGCTTGACCGGCAGATATTTGTAGTTTAATTTTAGTTAATTCTTTTTTTGACATATTAACCACAATTGCATCGCTAGAAGCATGCGTTACAATTTAATTTAATTATATTTTTTTAATTTGTAAAAAATCTAGCTCAACAGGAGTTTCACGACCAAACATAGAAACCAAAACCTTAACCTTACCTTTAGCTTCGTCAAGACTAACAACTTTGCCTTCAAGGTTTTTAAATGGACCGTCTGTGATTCTAATCGGAGAACCATTAGTAACGTCAATATTAAATTTAGGTTCTTCAACACCCATTCGTTTTTGAAGCCCTTTAATCTCTTGTTCAGAAAGAGGAGTAGGAGTAGTACCGGTCCCAATAAATCCTGTAACATTAGGTGTATTTCGAACGACATACCATGATTCATCATTAACTACCATTTCGACTAAAACATAGCCGGGAAATATTTTTTCTTCAGTTATTTTTCGTTTTCCATTTTTTATTTTTATTTTTTTCTCAGTTGGAATTAATATTTTAAAAATTTTATCTTCCATATCTAAAGAATCGGTTCTCTGGCGCAAATTATGTGCTACGTTTTCTTCGTATCCGGAGTAAGTGTGCAAGGCATACCAACGACGTCCTTGACTTATATCTTGTTTAGACATATAAAAAAATTATAAAGTTAATGATTTTTCTAACGCAAAATTAAACAAGTAATCCAGGCCACCTAAAAATGTCGCGACCCCCAGACTAACGCTAATAACAACTAAAGTATGGTCAATAATCTCTTTCTTTGTAGGCCAGGTAACCTTTCTCATTTCTTTATATGAATCTTTAAAATATTGTGTTATTTTATTCATAATCTTTTTCAATATTAGTATTAAAAAACAGCCTTCTTGTGGCAGTTTTTACATTAATCTTAGTATATCAAATCAAATCTATTTGTCAATAGTATCTTCCATAACTACTCACACAATACAACACCGTCTCTTTATTAAGCATAATATTGGCAATTTTTTTATTTACTTTTTATTGTAATAAAAGAAGTTCTTTAAATATTTTTTTCTGAGTCCTAGAAAGCTTTATAGGTGTTTCAACTATTACTTCAACTAAATGGTCTCCTCTTGACTTCTTATTAATATGGGGCACACCTTTATCACGCAACTTGAATTTAGTTCCACTTTGAGTTCCATTGGGTATTTTTAATTTAACAGGGCCATCAACCGTGTCTACAACAATTTTATCCCCAAGTGCAGCTTGCGAAAAAGAAATTTTTTCTTTTGAATGAATCACATCTCCTTCACGTGAAAATTTTAAATCCGGAGTTACTCTTATTGATAAATATAAATCACCGGGCGTAGCATTATTAAAACCAGCATCAGCCTGCCCGTTAAGTCTTATACTTTGACTATTATCAATCCCAGCTGGTATTTTTACTTTTATTGTAGATTGACCACGCAAAACACCTGTACCTGTGCATCTAGTGCATTTTTTTGAAATAGTTTTACCATCACCACCGCAATCAGAGCAAGCTGACTGAACCTGCATTGCACCAAGTATAGTCCTTTGAATTTTTGTAACTTTACCTCTACCATTACATGTTTTACATACATCAATACTAGCGCCAGGCTCTACACCCGGTCCATTGCAATGATCACAAGTATTATTTTTAGTTAAAGTAATATTCTTCTCTGCTCCAAATATAGCCTCATTAAAACCAATATTTACAACAGTCTCTATGTCATTACCTCTTCTAGACCTACTAGATCTTTGAGATTGTGCACCACCAGCAAAAAAATCCCCAAACATGTCACCCAAATCATCCAAATTAATATTAAAACCTTGCTGAGAATAAGTACCACCAAAACCATTAGCTCCGGCTCCATTTTCAAAAGTTGACCCAAATTGATCATACTGTGATTTTTTTTGATCATTACTTAATACTTGATAGGCTTCATTGATTTCCTTAAACTTTTCAGCATCTCCTCCTTTATCAGGATGATACTCATGAGCTTTTTTACGAAAAGCTTTTTTTATTTCATCCTTGGTAGCAGTTTTATTCACTCCAAGGGTATTGTAGTAATTTTTCGACATTTATTAATCTTTTACTAGATTATTATATTCTTCTTTTTACATGAACAATTAAAATTATTTCTTAGAGTCTTCTACTTCGCCTTCTACTACATCGTCGTCTTTTTTTGCATGATCATTATCTTTTGATTCAGTATTATTTTTTCCTTCTTTCTTCGCATCACCGCCTTGTGCTTCGTTAGCTTGATTTTTAGCATACATGTCAGCTCCAATTTTTTGAGCTATTTTATTAACTTCTTCAAGATTACTTTTAATCTCATCAACATTATCAACATCCTTTACCTTCTTAAGTTCTTCTAATTTTCCCTCTAATTCTTTTTTATCTTCTGGCTTCATTTTATCGCCTGACTCTTTTAAAAGCTTTTCAGATTGAAAAACTACTGCATCAGCTTGATTTTTTAATTCAATAATTTCTTTCTTCTTTTTATCATCTTCTGCATGAGATTCTGCATCCTTTTTCATCTTTTCTATCTCTTCTTCACTTAAACCGGAACTAGCGGTTATAGTTATTTTTTGTTCTTTGTTAGTACCTTTATCAAGCGCCTTAACATTTAATATTCCATTAGCATCAATATCAAAACTAACTTCAATCTGCGGAACACCACGAGGAGCCGGAGGAAGACCGTCTAATATAAATCGACCAAGAGTCTTGTTATCTGCAGCAATTGGTCGCTCACCTTGAACCACATGAATTTCTACTGATGGTTGTTGATCAGCTGCAGTTGAAAAAACTTGTGATTTTGATGCAGGGATTGTTGTATTCCTTTCAATCAATGGTGTCGCAACGCCACCTAAAGTTTCTATTCCTAAGGTTAGAGGAGTAACATCAAGTAAAAGTACATCTTTAACATCACCTTGTAACACACCTGCCTGCACAGCAGCACCCATTGCAACAACTTCATCGGGATTCACACTTAAATTTGGTTCTTTGCCAAAAAATTCTTTAACTTTTTGTTGAACAAGAGGCATTCTTGTCATACCTCCGACCATAATAATTTCGTCTATATCACTAGCTTTAAAACCGGCGTCTTTAAGAGCATTTTCGCATGGTTTAATAGTGGCCTCAACTAAATCACCAACCAATTCTTCGAATTTTGCTCTAGATACTTTCATTACTAAATGCTTTGGACCATTTGCATCTGTTGTAATAAAAGGCTGATTAATCTCTGTTTCCGGAAGAGCTGATAATTCAATTTTAGCTTTTTCAGCTGCTTCTTTAATTCTTTGAAGAGCCAGAGTATCATTTGACAAATCAATGCCTTGATCACGCTTAAATTCAGAAATTATCCAATCAATTATACGTTTATCAAAATCAGCTCCGCCTAAATGAGTATCCCCATTTGTTGCCTTAACCTCAACAGTATCTTCGGAGATATCTAAAATAGATACATCAAATGTGCCGCCACCAAGGTCATATACTGCAATTTGCTGCCCTTTCTTCTTATCAAAGCCATAAGCAAGTGCAGCCGCTGTTGGTTCGTTTATGATTCTTTTAACTTCGAGCCCGGCAATCTTGCCGGCGTCTTTAGTAGCTTGACGTTGAGAGTCATTAAAATACGCAGGCACAGTTATAACAGCCTCTGTAATTTTTTCACCAATTTTAGCTTCAGCATCAGTTTTCATTTTAGTTAATATCATGGCTGAAATCTCTTGAGGTGAATAATCCTTATCACCTAAAGTTACTTTAACGCCCTCACCAGATTGAATAATCTTATATGGCATTGTTTTAACATCTGCCTGAACCTCTGCATCACTAAATTTACGCCCAATAAGACGTTTAATTTCAAAAACTGTATTTTCCGGATTAGTAACACCTTGACGCTTAGCAGGTAAACCAACTAAACGTTCGTTATTTTTAGAAATAGCAGCAATTGATGGGGTAGTGCGAACGCCTTCTGCATTTTCTAAGATTTTTGGTTGACCACCTTCCATTATGGACATAGCGCTGTTAGTGGTACCCAAATCAATTCCTAAAATTTTAGACATATTATTCTTTTAAATTGTTAATTAAATTGTTAATTTGTTTTTTTGTTTGAATTTCAGCTGCCATTGCTTGGTTTATTTCATCTTCTTTAAATATTTCATCCTTATTTAATGAATTTAAATCCAAAGTGTCTTGATTATCAACCTTAAACGAACAACCGGCTAGAAATAAAAATAAAATTATAATCACTACATTCTTTTTCATTAAACACTTTTTATGAATTATTCCTTAAATAATTTTATACTCCTAGCACTCAGGTGTCAAGAGTGCTAGGTCGAAAAAGAAAAAAGTATAAAATTGGTCGAATATAGGCAATCACCTATCGAGTGTTGCCAAAAAGCGTGTTGAATTATAGAAAACACGCTTTTAATTTTGTCAAATTTGACAGAATTGAGCTATTTAATTCTTAAAACTAGAAAGGAGGTTAAAAATACAATACCTCCCCATCTTTGACTTTTGATGCGCTATTATCTTAGTTCAGTTCTGTT
>CAZMSR010000013.1:0-21211 GCA_964569045.1 uncultured Gammaproteobacteria bacterium
TACCTTAATTATACAATAATTATTCAATTTTAACTATTTCGCAACAAGTCTATTATTGGTGTAAAAATTTCATGTTCTCTTAACGTTCTAGCAAATTTATAGCCAAATTGGGGGTCGTTGGGAAAGCTTAGGTCAAGTAAAATCAAATCAAATGAGCTAGGTTTCAGTGCTTTATTTAACGCAAGGTTACCATCTGTTTCAGTCGCGACTTCATAAGTATTTTCACATTTCAATAATTCTTTTAATAAGTCGAGATTTATTTTTACATCATCAACAGCTAGAATTTTGTATTTTGCAATTTTCATCTCAATCTCCGATGTACTTTAAGTGACATTTAATTTAAAGGTGCATTTCAGTATTATTAATATATGATATTTTTGTAGTATTTTCAAGTGTATATATTGTAGTATTATATATCGTAGTTTATTCATCATCCCACACAAGGGTTAATATAATGCAGCTGCTTACTGGGACTGTCGCCAAGCTCGCTTTAATTCATAAATTTGGAAATTTTAAGATAAATTTTTTGAATAATTTTTGAGGCCTACCCTAAGGTAAGCCAAAAAAATTTGAAAAAAATTTAGCCAAAATTAACAATTTATGGGTGAAGCGAGTTTGGCGACAGTCCCTTACTGTTGCGTGGAATAGTAAGTACTTCTTATGCTGTTTACTTAAGCTATTTTTAATGTAATATAGTTATAAAGCAGTTTATTTTATGCATTGAAATTTTAAAAAATTTGTTTACCATTGTTTAAATAATACTTAGGAATGCTTTTTCAGTGGTTAATTAGAAATAGTGTAGTTGCAAGATTTTTGTTACTATGAATTTTTTAGAGTTTTTGGTTGTTCTTGAAAGGTTGAAAATCTTTTTGAAAAAGATTTTCAATTACGTTCATTAAAATTTCATTATCACCTTTGAGTCCAAGGAGGTTACCATGAAAATAGATTTTGTTTTTAGCCTCATAGCCAATGTTTATAGTGAGTCGCGTTTTAAAAATATTTTGATAGTACTAGGTGCGTTAGGCGCTATATGGTTAATTAGTGGAATTGCGTTTTTTCTTCAAAATGAGATTAATGCTACTGCATTGTTGTATTTTTTTATTTTTCAATGTTTTTCTTGTTTATTGTTGTTTTATTTATATATCAAAAGGCAGTTAATCGGCATAATTATAAGTAAGGAAGAACGTTTATCTCTAGTTTTTCAAAATGCTCTCAGTGCAATAATTATAATGAACAAGAATGGTTTTGTAGTTGATTGTAATCCGGAAGTTGAAAAATTATTCGGCTACACTATAAGTGAGGTAATAGGAAAAGATATTATATCCTTAGCTATTCCCGCTGATAAGAGAGAGCAGCACAAAAAAACTTTGCTAAAAGCCGAAAAAATAGTGAAACGTGGTGGTAAAATTAGGCAAAAAGTAGAATTATTTGCTATTTGTAAGAACGGCAAGCAAGTAGAAGTCGAACTTACCTTAGTATCAGGCGTACAATCCAGTGAAATAGTTTTTATTGCGTTTGTTCGTGATATAACTGAACGTAAGCAATTATTTCGAACTTTGGAAGAATCACTTAGTGTAGCTGAGTTCTCAAGCAAAGCCAAGACAGATTTTCTTGCTAATATGAGTCATGAAATAAGAACTCCAATGAATGCAATAATGGGTATGACAGAGATTGTTTTAGACACAAGGATAACTAATGAACAACGTGAATATCTTGAAATCGTTATGAGATCTTCAAAGTCTCTTTTGAATTTAATTAATCAAATTCTTGATTTGTCAAAAATTAATGCCGGACAATTAGAATTAGAATTAAGACCTTTTGATGTATATGGTTTGATTGATGGTGTTTGTGAAGCCTTGGCGTTATGCGCAGCACAAAAAGGAATACGATTTTATTCCCAATTTGGGAATAACTTACCTGAAACATTGATGGGTGATTCACTTCGTCTTCGGCAGGTGTTGATTAATTTAGTTACTAATGCTATTAAATTCACTGCATCTGGAGAAATTGTTATAAGTATTGATTCTAAGAAAGGGGCATCAGACCGGGATTATATTATCTGTTTTTCTGTAATTGATACTGGTATAGGTATTTCTTCGAGTAAAATTAATCAAATATTTGAACGATTTACGCAGGCTGATAGCTCAACAACACGTAAGCATGGAGGAACAGGCCTTGGTTTAACTATTTCAAGAAGGTTAGTGACTCTTATGGGTAGTGAATTAAAAGTCGTTAGTCAGGTTAGTGTTGGTTCAACGTTTAGCTTTAAAGTTAATTTGGAGATCTGTGATAGACTAGATGCAGAATTTAAAAGCGAAAGAAGACGATCTATTAATCATCAAAGGTGTCTTACCGGTGTAAAGGTTTTGTTGTTAGTAGAAAATTTTACAAGTAAAGAGGCTATTTTGTCTCATTTAAAATATTTTGGTGCCAATGTAGTGTGTTGTACAAGCGTAGACAAACTCAACAAAATTCATCAAGGGTCTTACTTAGATGGCGACCATGATGTTGTAATAATTGATGATTATGTTTTACCATTTATTCAAGATAAGCAAAAATTATCTAGAATATCTAACGAACAAAAGTTAATAGTTTTAGTTACATTGAATTTTGATTCAAGTGAGTTAGCTAAGTTGAATGCATTACAAATAAAAAAACCGGTAAAAAGATTTATTCTTTTGCGTCATATTGAGTGGATAATGGGTAGAATTTCAGTTCCACAAGTTTATTCTCAAGAAAAATTTATGGATCAACAAAAAAATATTCATTCCCTTTTTATTCTTTCTGTTGAGGATTATTCACATAATCAAATAGTTTTGAATAATATTTTAGAAGGAGTTGGACACTTAGTTGAGTTGGCTTCAAATGGGCGAGAGGCATTAAATAAAATGAGTCAGCACAAATTTGATTTGATTTTAATGGATCTAGCAATGCCGGAGATGGATGGATATGAGACAATTGCTAGAATTAGAAATGATGAAGTAAGTTCCCAAAAAGAAACTCCGATTATTGTTCTCACAGCACAAATTTTTGGTGATGAAAAAACGAGAGTAATAGAGTTGGGTGCTAATGGTTTTTTACAAAAACCATACAAGACAGAGGATTTGTTAAATGCTATAAAGCCTTATGTGAAAATGAAACATAATTTAGATGATGGCAATAAAAATAGTTTAGATAAAGCTACGATCCTAAAAGATTTTGATATTACTTCTGAAGAGTTTGAGCATGCTAAAGAGGAATTTTTAATAAATATACCAAAGCATCTTAATTCTGTTCAGCTTGCAATAAATAACCGGAAAAAGCAAAAGGTTTTAATGGATTTGGAAAAAATGAAAACCTATGCTCGAAATATAGGAGCTAAGAAAATTGTAGCAGGATTAATAAGAGTAGTAAGTAGAATTGAATTATCTAAATGGGAAGAAGCTGAAAGTATATTTATTCAGTTATGTAGTGACTTAGAAGAGGTGTTTAGCTATCTTAAGCAAGAGTCTTGAAATTAATTTTGTATTTATTTTAGCTCATTAAATTTGATTTTTTACGTATATATTTTATAGCGCTCTAGTTTTTTTGCTAACGCGCTTTTTTATTTGTCAGGAGTATGCAAGGTTAAATTAAAATATTATACAGACCATTGACTTTATTTTTTCATTGTGCTATCATTTTTTTATAAAGTTATTTATTAATACTTTTTAGTAAATAGCGTTAATTAACAATATTTTTTAACTAATACTTAGAATCTATATATAAGCCTAAAAAGCCAAAAATACTTACTAAATAATTAAGTTAAAAAAACAAATATAATGGATAATCAAAATTTTGGTCAACGCCAAATGTTCCAAGGTGATTGGAAGTGCTCAGAATGCAGCGCAGAAATTAAAGAATTGCCATTCCAACCAAGTGGTGATAGACCTCTATTTTGCCGTGATTGTCACAGAGCAAAAAGAAGTAGATTCTAATTATTTAGAATTTATTAAAAAATAGCCCCAAGTAGGCTGTTTTTTAATTAAACAGTTTAGTTTTTGGATGTGATAATTGATTTTTGTTGTTAAATAAATTAAAGAAAATTAAATAATTTTCCAATAAAAAATATATATACTATAAAATACATAGCTCCCTCCCAAATATGTATTCTTTTAGAAATTCCCGATATTACAAACAAAAAAGTAGAAGCAAGTAGCACCGGAATAGCCAGTGTATAAGTCTGCTCATCTAGCTTAAGTGTCGAAAATAAGCCAGGTATTCCAATAACCATAAGTATGTTAAAAATATTTGACCCAAAAATATTCCCAAGTGCCATTTCTGATTTGCCCTGTAAGGCAGCTTTTATAGATACTAGTAGTTCTGGGAGTGATGTGCCAAAAGCAACAGCTACAAGTGAAATAACTCCTGCGCCAATGTTTAAAATCTCCGATAATTTAATAACAGAATCAATTAAGTACTTAGCTCCTCCTATTAAACCAATAAGCCCAATAGCAAGTAATAAATAGTCCTTGAATACTACTTTAGGTTTTTTAATAATCTCTTTTTTCGTTTTAGCACTTCTTGCTTCTTTTGATATATTTTTTTTTGCGCTTATTCCTTTTTTATTATCATTTTCGTTTTCTTCTTTGTGTCCAATAGTATAGAGTAAATGAATTATATAGGTAGCTATAAGCATGACTGATTCTGAAAGAGTAATTACTCGATCCCAAGCAATGCCCAAGAACAGTATTGTTGAAATTGCCAAGAGCGGAATATCTAAATCAATTAAGTTTTTGCTAACACTAAGCTTGCGACCAACAATAGCAGAAATTCCCACTACTAGTAATATATTTGCAATGTTAGATCCAACTGCATTTGCCGCAACTATTTCGCTTGCTCCCTTGCTAACAGCCATAATAGAAGACATTAATTCAGGAAAAGAGGTTCCTAAGCCAACAATTACTACTCCAACAACAAAAGGTGATAATCCGGCCGCCAACCCAATTTTTTCCGAAGAAGCCAAAAGCCAATCAGACCCTTTAACTAAAACAATTAAAGATAAAACAAAAATAAATAACCAAAAAATTAACATATATTATTTTTAAAAATTATTTTGTATATTTATATTATATCAAACTTATAGTTTGGTAGGGTAGTTAATTTTTTTATGAATAAGTTATGTGTGAACAGCAATGCTCTGGAAGTTTTTTTAATTAATGGTTTAGTGTGATAGGCTATTTTAAACACGGAAGTAAGGGTTATGTGGCGTTTTGATTTTTATTTTTTAATAATTAATACCATTAGCTAATGAGTAGTAATGAGCTTTTAAATATTATAGTAATTCTTGGTCCAACGGCAAGCGGCAAAACAAAACTTGGTGTTCAGTTGGCTGCAAACTTTAATGGTGAGATTGTCTCTGCTGATTCCAGGCAAGTCTATTGTGGAATGGATATTGGCACAGGAAAAGATTTAAAAGAGTATGAAGCAAATAATAAGAAAATTAAACACCACCTTATTGATGTAGTAAACCCAAAAGATGATTTTAATTTATCAAAATACCAAAAACTTGCTTATACTTCAATTAATGACATTATTAAGCGCAATAAATTACCCATTATTGTAGGTGGATCCGGCTTGTATTTACAAGCTATAGTTGATGGTTATAATTTAAGCGCTGAATCTCCATTACAAGAAGAAAGATTTGAATTAGAAAAGTTATCAGTTAATGATTTATACTTAATTTTAAAAAAACTTAAGTCTGGCTTTGCAGAAAAATTAAATAATTCAGATAAAAATAACAAGCGTCGTTTAATTCGCTACATAGAGCTTTTAAAAAATCCAGAAAAAAAAGAAAAGCCAAAGCAAAAAAAATTCAACTCTTTATTAATAGGCTTAAAGCCCCAAAAAGAAGAGATGCATGCTAAAATAAAGAAAAGATTAAAAGATAGGCTAGAAAAAGAAAATATGATAGGTGAGATAGAATATTTATTAAATAGCGGTATAACTCATAAAAAACTCGAAAATTTTGGTTTGGAATACAAGTACATTTCTTTTTATCTAAAAGGCATATTAGATTATGAGGAGATGGAGGCTCAGCTATTTATAGCTATAAAAAAATTTGCTAAAAAACAACGTACCTGGTTTGCTCGTTGGGAGCGTCAAGGCACACAAATAAATTGGGTTTTGAGTTACAATGAATCTAAGATATTAGTTAATAATTTTTTAAAAAAACAAGGTATTGTATGATGCAAGCATCTAATAATCACTTATTAAGTGAGTGGTGCTGTTGTGTTTAAACTAAAAATAATAAATAAAAATTATGAATAAAATAGAGGTATTGAATTTAAAAAAAGAGCAAATAGAAAAAAAGCCAGAGTTTTTGTTTGAGGAGGGGCTTAAGGAAATTAAAAATAATATAGCAAATTTATTAAAGTCAAATAAATATGTAGTTGTTGAAGTGCAATCTAATGCAGAGACAGAGGTTGGTAAGTCAACATTGTCTCAGTCAATTGTTCGTGAATTTAGTTTAAGGAAAATTCCTATTTTATCTTGCGCAAATTTGAATTCACTTCAGTCTCGAGTTTATGCATTTCAACTTGATCAATTAGAGCAGGAATATGAAGGTGGTGTAATACTCCTAGATGCCTCATCAACTCTTGTTATCTTACCAAAAGATAAAATTGATAAATACAAAAAAAATATTGATTCAAGGGTAGAGAAAACCGGTAAAGAAGTTGGGCTAGAAATTGATAAAGTAGATTTACGTATTTTTATTTATAGACCAGATAAGCCAAGTGAAAAAAAAGAGACTGATGGTTATGTGGCAGATATAATAATTAGAAATGAAAAGGCTCAAGACAGACCACGTTAAATTTTTTATATTATCTTCTGAATAAATTGAATTGTTTGGAGTTTCTTTTTTTAACTTTACATTAAAAAGTTTTTATTTTTTAATACAAAAACTATTCTGAAAAGAGTGATTTTTATGGATAATTTTCGTGTTGTAAATTTGTGGGTAGCATATGGAAAGTAAATGTTGGGGTAATATAGGTTAAACAAAAAATCGCCATGCAAGAATTTATAAGTTGTTGGCGAGGTCTATTTATATAGCCTCGCCAACATTTATCTATGGGTGAATTTCGTCACCATATTGACCTTCTTTATGTCGAATGATTGTGTCATAGGTCTGAATACATCCTACTGAACAGCATACAATTTCAGCTCCTTTCGAAGTTCGAATGATAAACTTAGTTTCTAATTCGTGAATTGGTGTCTTACAGCTTTTGCATTTTATCTTCATTGTTTTCTCCTTAAAGTGTAACATCTGATAATGTTCTTAAATTTTTGGTTTTTTCATTAAATTCTTCATAACTTAAAATTGGTTTATTATTATCTACAACTTCGCCGGTAGAGGTACGATTTTCCAAAGAATTATTTTTTGTATTTTTTTGCATGTGAGTGTAAAAATTAATTTTAAAATTCAAGAATAAAATTTCTAAAAATTAAAAACAATTTTTGTGTTAAAAATGATAATTTTAGTTATTAATAATTTATCATTTACACAATATATTTTACACTCTCCCAACTGATAATCCGGGGCAAGAATCATTCTTTGGACGTTTAAAAGATGAATCACAGGCTGAATTTAACGAAACTAAAAACTTTAAACAACTTAAAAAGCTTATGCAAAACAAGATGAATTATTACAACAAAAAAAGACTACACACGAGCCTTAAAAATCAATCACCTAAAAAATTTACAATTAATTTTATTAAAAATTTGTCGTTATTTTAAGCTTGCTAACGGTTCAGTATTTTCAGGACTTGACATCGCCAACTTCACTATTTTTCTTTAATGCTCGTTCTGGTAGTCTGATTGGTTTTTGAGTTGGATGCACATACTGCGAAGTAACATCTCGCTTTTCATACCAGACATCCATTAATTCACTAAAATCACTAACTTCTAAGTTGAATACATCTTTTAGGTTGTTTAACTTTGTGTTTTTAAAATGTTTCTTTTTTTGTTTCCATCCAAGCATGCAAGGTTCATACATTCTGTGATAATCCTGACCTTGGCTAAACACCATTGAGTTTTTCAACCAAATGATTATTTGGCTCATATGGAATTGGGCATTATCAAATGCCATTCGATTCAGCCAATTATTCTTGTTTGCAAACCACCAATATATTGTGGCGTCATCAGTAGAAAAATCATATAAGTTTTTTAAAACATCAGTATAAAATTGAACACAATCTTTGTCTGACTTTTTATCATTAAAAATTTTGCCTCCGGTACCACCAAATTTTGTAGAGTTGTAATCTAATCCTCTCGGACTTTTGTAATCAACGTTATATGGTGGGTCTGTAAAAATGAGTCTAGCCTTTTTGCCATCTAATAGCTTCTCAAAGTCCACTTGCTTGGTTGAATCTCCACACATCAACCTGTGCCTGCCAAGCTGGAATATCTCGCCTTTCTTAGTTGTTGGTTCCTTGATTTGCTCGTACTCTTTTTTGGCATCAAAATCATCTTCGTGAACATCCATTACCAGATTGCGATCAAAGCCGGTAACTGAACTATCAAATCCTTTTAGCTTAAGGTCTTTAAGTTCCTCGATTACTAGATCCATTAGCCACTCACTCTCGTTTAGCTTATTGTCAGCCAATCTGTATGCCTTAGCTTGCTCTGGTGATAAATCATCAGCTTTAACGATCTAAGGATCTTTGATGCTTAATTGGCTCTTATATTTCTCATACGCAAACCAGCGTCCATGGCCAACAATAATCACATTGTCTTTATCGACAATAATGGGTTGTCGCCATCCAAACTCAGCCAAGCTTCTGGCTATTTCTTTTAACTGCCTGTCTGGATGTTTTTTTGGATTTTTTTCGTAAGGTTTGATTTGCATATATACAAACAAAAAGAGGGCTCCAAACGCATACAGTTTAAAAACTACATATGCTTGAAACCCTCTTGATCAGTCATCCTATCCTACGCGAATATGGACTCTGATTTAGTCAGGTTAAGGTATGCCTAATTGTTATTTTAAAGATAGCATGGTGATTGTTTTTTTGTAAAGAAAAACCGGCTACCACGATTTTACTGTGGTGTGCCGGTTGAGTTTTGAAGATGTATTGACTATTATTCGGCGATTACGTACCGAATATGTTCTCGGTCAGCTTTGAGTACATGAAGACGTACTGGAATCCCGACCTTTTGTTCAAGAGAAATATCGCCATAAAGTTCAGGCACATTGTGAGGCAAAGAAACAAAGGCGCGATTTGTCCAACGTCCATCAATATCTGATAATCCCCAAACAAAATCAATTGTATCTCCGGATGATGTATGTAGTCGGGCGCTTGTGCCTGCATACCAAATTTTTTTTCCAGCAGGCAAGATCATGGGATCGCCTATTTGAACTTTTTGAACAGTTTGGCCGTTCATTGTATCTGAATAGTAAATGTCGTATTGCCGATAATTTTCCTTTGATTGTTTCCATAGGTGATGCAAGAAGCCAAGTATGCCAATGACAATCGCCAACACGATTCCTTTCAATATAAAGTCCAAGATCTTTTCGAGTTTTGAATTGATTTTTGCTGTTTGCATATTTCTTTCTGTCACTCGCAAATCTTCTTCTGTCCATCCAATCAAGCACCATTCGCCGAGGCAAATAGCGGGATCATACGCCCACTGCGATGTAACCTCGGTTTCAATGGTGGTGATTTCACCGACTTTTTGCCTGAGAGCTTCTTTTTTGATCAAGCGACCATCCATAATGCGAAGATGAGGCTTCAGCCATACAGGGGCTTTATCAAGAAAATCTTTAACCCTGCTTGGCACTGTATTTTTGTACTCCTCAACGCCAAATTCTTTGAGTTGAGCGATATGATGCACATGCCGTTCCAAAAATTGCTCGCGTCGAGTTGCCCTCTTTGTAGTTGTGGTCAGTTTTTCAACACCAGCAGCCATTTCTTGGCTTTCGGTTGATTGATCTTCATGAGCTACTTGCTCGGTTTCTTCGTGCTCGAAATAATGAAACCTACATACATCTGGAGCCGTACGCTCAAGAAGGCCAACATATTCTGATTCAACCAGAAGTTGCATCCAAAATGCCATTTTTGTTAGTAGTCGCTCAACGCCTTCATTGAATTCTTTTTTAAGTCCAGGGAGTAAAGCGCCAACATTTTGGGCTACAAGAGTGTGATCAAGATCAAGTAAGGGCGATTTGGCAATAAGTGGTATTTGCACTTTGAGTCGCTCCCATTGCTCGCCACTATCATGTTTTTCATGATGTTTGATCGAGCATCGGATAGCTTGATAGACGCAGGCTTCGAATTCACTCAAATGTCTTTGAAGCATGCCGAGATCATGACCATATGCCTCCAGCACTTCATCCTTGGAAACAACGACTTCAAGAGTAAGAAGTCGTGATTGATCTTGAAGGAGCTTCCTTATACCCGTAAGTGCATCAGACACGCCTTGCTGAAATTTTTCATCATTGGCTTGTTGCATGTCGCCATATACCCTGCCGAGCATGGTGACGGGAATTTGTGTATCAGGGATAAACTGTTCTATAATAGCTGGATGTCCCATTGTTCTCTCCTTTGGGTTTTTGTCAGATTGATAAATTGTAAAGGACAGAACTTGCCCTTCATTTATGCAATTTAATCATATTTACATAAAAAAGTCAAATTCGTAAGCATGAAATTCAGCTCTACGACGCAATTTTCTTCAAATCAACCCGTTTTTTGATTCCGACCACATTCTGAGGGTGACCATCTTGAATCTTTATTATCATCTCACCATATTGTAGATTGCGCCAAAGATTAATAATCTTCTCCTCTGATTTTGTAACAATGATTGTTTTTTTTGCGCTCATAGTAATTAGTGGCAAAATCAAGTAACTTTTTACGTATTTTTGGTTTTATGGACTTAAGTAATCTGGACTTAGTAAGACATAATAGTATTTCTTTAGCTTCTTTGAGGGATAGTGTTAGCATGGGATTTTGCTTAGTTAATCGTTTAAATTGTTTATCATCTTTTAGCTTGATTGGCATATTTTAAATAGGTTGTTGGCGAGGCTGTTTTGCATAGCCTCGCCAAAGTTTATCTATGGGTGAATTTCATCACCATATTGACCTTCCTTATATCGAATGATCGTGTCATAGGTCTGAATACACCCAACTGAACAGCATACAATTTCAGTTCCTTTCGAAGTTCGGATGATAAACTTGGTTTCTAGTTCGTGCATTGGCACCCTGCAACTTTTACATTTCTTTTCCATCAAACTTTCTCCTTAAGTGGGTGGTAAAATAGCTCTGATTTCTTGCCATTGCTTGGTATGTTCTTCAAGGTCATCGAACCCTCTAAAAATAATTGTCATTATTTCGTTAAATATTTTTTGCTTGTAAGTAGACCATTCCCGGATAACAATCCAAGTATTGTTTTCTTTTCTGAATACTTGAATGGTTTTTTTGCCAAAATATTCAAGAGAATATCCAATGGCAAATAATCCATTTTTGGTTATTGCCCAATAGGCATATTTAGATTTTGATTTTCTAGTTAATCTCATATTGTTTGATTATCATCTTTTGAAAATATCTCCTAGAGTTTCAAAACCACGATTTGTTTTAGAATTTTGATTTTGTGGATAACTAAAGATGAAATTTCTCACCTTATCTGTAATCTTTTGGGTAATCTTTGACGTATTCTCTGGTGGGGAGTTGGATTGAATTTTTGTTTTAATTTTAGAGTGAATTTCTACGTCGTCAGTTTGGCGGTTTGGTTCACTCTTGTTTGGCGAATTTGTGCTAGCTAGTTTGGCGGTTTTGTGCTTGGTTTTCTTTTTTTCTTGCGTTTGTTCATGCCTTATCCACAGTGCCCAATCATCATTTATTTTGTCCCAGTTAATGCAGTAATAGATTCTAGCTGGCATGCCTTTTTTGGTTTCAAAAAGATAACCTAGGTCACGCAATGTTTTTCTGGCTGTATCTTGCTCTCTTCTCGAAAGACCTGTTTCAACCTGAAATTCAACCATGGTTTTGTAAATTCCATCATCATCTCTTTGTTTACCCTCCCAATAGCCAAGCTGGCAGATAAATACTGCGGCTTTGACCGAGCCAAGAAATTTTGCCAGTTTTGGGTAATAGGCAACCGGTTGGCCTAGTTGGATTAAGAAATTTTTTAGCTTCATATGACAAGCATGGGGGACATAGTGCCCACGTTAATTATCTTCTAAAAGCTGGAGATCCCGAGTGCTAGTTACTCGGGATAGTCCCCATGCTTGTCGTGCAAATTTGACTTTGGTCTCCAGCTCTCAAAAGATAATCAGATAAAAATATTTTTTGATTTTAGAAAATTCTTGTATTCATGAATTAAACTTTTAGTTTGATAAAAATTAAGCTCGTTTCTAGACCGTTTGATTAATCCTTTGTTGATCAATTTCTTTCTCATTCTTGTACTCAATTCATTGTCAAAAATCCATTCATGGCTTGTTTTTGAATATTAGTTTATACTTTAACCATGCAAGAAGCTCAAAGTATAAAGCAATATTCAAGAGGTAGTCATACGGTATATTATCATCATTACCATATTGTTTGGATTACTAAATATCGATATAAAGTATTAACCGGTGGTTTGCAAAAAAGAATCAGGGAAATAGTGCTACAAGTAGCAAGTGAAATGGATATAAAGATTTTGAATGGAGCAGTATCAAGTGATCATGTACATATATTTGTAGAAATAGCACCTCATCTTAAAGTGAGTGATTTTGTTCAAAAAGCCAAAGGCAGAAGTTCGCATAAAATTCAACAAGAATTTCCAGAAATCAAGAAAAAATATTGGGGTCAAAGATTTTGGGCCAGAGGATATTTTAGCGCAACCAGTGGAAACGTAACTGATGATATTATCAATGAATATATAAATTCACATACAGACGCTCACGAAACCAATTATACAAACAATATATCATTAACCAAGTGAAGTTAGAGGCTTTAGCCGTATTGTGGTTTAGTCTGTTTAATGCCCAAAACATTCTGCATGGCAGGCAGAATTATGCCATACAAATATTTGCGTTGTTGTAATGTTTGTGGATACATATTTACTGCGTGAGCCAGAGCTTTAGCGACGGATTAGCCTCTGATCAGCCAACCCTACTATTAATCACGCAACTGCGATGATTAAAGTAGGACGGGCTGTCAGTTGCAAATCGTTTTTTATTACATTTCCAGTAAATATCTCTCGGTTTGCTTAGCCTGATCTTGGGTAATCTGATTAATGTTTTTTAGCTCAATACCTTTGCTCTGGATAAAAGCTAAGATTGCTTCTTTGGTATCATCGCCTAGTTTTTCTTTAGTTAGCTTTTTTACTTTTTGAAGTTGATAATGAGTTGCTGAATATTCTGTTTTAGCTGGAGCTACAACTTCGTCTTGCTTGACTTGATCAGGGAATTGTTTAGCTAGCTCTGCTTTAACAAGGTCTTTAATTTGAGCAAGTCCTAGCGTTAAGCGCTCTAAACGCTCATTCTAAATCTTTGTCCAGCTTCTAGTGCTGAATGCTTGCTCTAGAGCGTCAGCTTTAACCGCAATATCAACGTTGGCTCTACCTGGCCACGCTTTTGTGAGCTGACCTTGAATTTCTTCAAGGATTATCTTTTTGTTGCGAACATAATCATATCTATCTTCTTCGGTTTTAAATAATCCTGTTGAGTCGGTTTCATGGGATTGATATTCGACCGGATTAACAAGTAATTCTTCGATAATCGGAGAAAAGTCATTGTATTTAGGATTTTCAATAACTTTTCCATCAAGTAGAGTAGATCTGTCTTTAACAATCGTGGCGTATCTGGAAATTTTCTTTTTTGCGCCTGTTACGTTTTCAAATCTTTCCATTAAAACTAAGCAGTCTGGTTCATAGGCTGTTTCACCCTCGACTTTCATTTTTACTCCAGACTTATATATCTCTCGCTTATTAGTTTCAGGATTAACCTCATTGGAATATTCATACCCGGCTCTACCACACATAATGATGTGATACGGGTCACGCACCAGAGGATCAGAAAATTCACGCTTCCACTGAGGTTTTAAGATGCCCCAGTCCTGGAATTGCAGGTTAACTCTATTCTTTTTACGTTTTAATGCTTCAACCGTGTCATCCCAGACATGAGTAATGCTATCGATAATTAGCACATCTGATGCTTTTTCATCACGAAGTAAACGCATAGTCTCCATTAAATCAGCCAAAGTCCGCGATTCTTTAACCAGCAATTCAATTCCAGCTTCATTAAATAGTCGTTTCAAAAACTTAGCTGCTTTTTCAGTGTCGAATATGACGACCGGTTTTTTTGATTTAATTTTTTTATGCAGGCCAATGGCTATTAGAGCCGCTGTATAGGTTTTGCCACTTCCGGCAAAACCTTCGAATGCAGCTTTAAAGTATGGTTTAGTATTGGCAACTGGCATAAAGAAGTTGTTTAGTTGTTCGGCCGATTTAACAGCCGTTTGTGTTTTATTGTTCATGTTGGTTTTACCCCTGCCTTAAAACAAAAGTTTTAAAGCAGGGTCTTGACGTCCCGAATTGGTATGCTAAATTAGCATTGTAACGACTTCCTCCGGGAAGTTTTTATTTTGTTAAATAAATCTATTGTATTGGTCATTTTGTTTGCAGGCTTTAATTGTTAGTTTCTATGGCTACATCACCTGCACAGAAATAGTCATAGTAGTGAGAGTCACAAATATGGCAAAATCCAATTTCTTGATAGTCTTTATCATGAATTTGAAAACCACATCCACGACAAAATATGGAATTATCCATAATTGTTAATGTTAATTAATCTTTTTTGCACTTTTATAGTTTTTACAAAGATTTCGCTTTGTCGACCTTTTATCGACGAGTACTTTTGGGCAAAACAAAAACTCTCTTCACTATGAAGAGAGTTTTTGTATACTCAATCTTGCTTGGATGTGTAATTAGGACGGAAACTAGATTTTTGAGCCTAAATCCTTGAAAAAATATACATTTTCCCAAATCTACCTAATATTACACAATATCTGAGCGGGTGCGTAGAGGACGTCAGAACTTTTTTTAAGAAAAATATTAATTGTCTTAAGATATATAGGCTAAAAGAAGTTTATGGTTAATTATGACAAAAAAAAGAACGGTAGTTTATAGGCTACCGCTCGAGGTTTAACGCACTTCATCATTTTGTTCAAGTAATCGTGCAAATTGATTTTCATCTTTGCACTCTCTGTAGACTTGGTCAAAGTAGAATGTATGAGCGTAGTTAATTTTTGCTTTTTGAGAGATGTTATGAATCGGCTCTCTTAGTTCAATGATGTCTGGTCTTTCATAAGTGTTTGCAAAAACAGAAAATCTGAATTTATTTTTATTGAATGGTGGATTTTTGCCTGCTTTAAGCACTTCTTGTTTAGTTTTTTCAAAATTTGCTTTGGATTTTTTCTTTCCTTTTTCAATAATTTGTCTGGTATAATCATCCATTTGGCATATTTGACTGTCTTGATTTTCCATTAACATATTACACCTCTCTTAGCTTGAGAAAGATCTACTATAAGTATAAGATGATATCTTTCAAAAGTCAAGCATTTTTTAAAATTTAGTTTATTAATGTGGAATTTTTGTCTAGCGCTTCCTTGAAGGTGGAGCCAATAAAACGTTCAAGTCCAATAATTTGATTGGGGCGAAGATTGAATTGCTTGCTTGCTCGCATGATATATTCTTGTGTTATCTTAGTATTATGTAAGGCTTTAATTTGTTTCTTAACTTCAGCTTCGCTAGGGTAAACAACGCTGTCGAACCTATCTCCTTGCTTTGGCTTAACTTCAAAGTTACCATCTTTTTTTTCTGCTAAGTCTTGCAATTCTCCTTTTTCATTAGCATCATACAGAAGGTAATAATCAACATTGTCTTTTTCTTGTGCTAAATTCGTTACATTTTCTCTATATAACCTAATGCCTTCATATCCATTGGCGATAACATCAAAGCTTGGTCTGGGTTCATAGATATTTCTCGCCAATACGCGGATTAAGGATATTTCTAGTGGCGATTCAATGTCTAGTATTTTAATTTGTCTTCCTGTCTGCTCGGCAATATTAACTATTTTTTCAACATCACTTTCTCCTGCAAAACGTTGATCCATTACTATTGATAAATCGTGTTTGCTTAATAATTCGTCAGAAATAACTTTATTTACTAGGGAGCTTTCAAAATGACATTGAGCTGAATTGGTAGTTGCTCCATTTCCGTCTTCTTCTAGTTTTTGTAATTTTTCTTTGTATGGATCAGGATTTAGTGCTCCGGTTGGTTCGCCTGTTTCGTCTAGTGTTTTTTGAAACATCTTTTCAATTCTAAGAATGGTTGATTTTCCTGCTGCTGTATTACCTCTTAGTACATAAATTGTAGGAATTTCTTCATTTAAACGTTCAGATAATTCTATACCTTCTTGAATTCCTGAAGCAATCAACGCTTTGTGAATTAATTGTCTTTGCTCAATCCAGTTATTAGGGTTTTGTATGTATTTAACTATATCTGCAGTTGTTTTAAATTTTTCTAGATTTAATCCATAAGCCTCATGAGTAAATATTTTACCGACACTCCTCACTAAAACTTCTCTCCTGAGTAAATAGCTATTGTTTGTAAAATGTTCACCATATTCTTTGATGTATTTATGCAATTCCATGATTTCATCTTCATCGTTACAGGCGAATTCTTCTAGTTTTCCATTTTTATTAATAATTAATAACTGATTTTGGCATGTTTCCACTAGTGCTCCCTTGAGGTGCTCTATCTCTTCTAGGTTTGTGCGTTCATTAAACATTTTTACGAGTTCTTGTGTATTTGATACTTCGCTTAGCTGAGTGAGTATGTTATCGATTATTACTAGATTTTTCTTTTCTTCTGCCTTAATTTGTTCTAAAATTTCGTGTTCTGTTTGCGTTTGTTCATTTATATTCGCTGCTTCTGGTTGTTCCGCGGTCTTTTTTGGTTTATTTGAATTTGGTAAAAATTGTGAGTCAATTGTCATAATGATGGATTATAGCGCATTCAGTATTTTTTAGTTAAAATCTTATGATGATAGTTTAGCATAAAGTTAGATTTAAAGGAATGTGGTTTATGAGATCGTAAAAAGTTGATTTTAATACTTTATAATGGTAGATTTTAAGAATAGATTAGTTAAAAAAATATGACTAAACAAGAAGCAAAACAAGGTATAATTAAACTTATTGAGAAATATAAGGATTTAGTGCGTGAAAAAAAAGTAAATTCTTACAATGAAGCTCAAACTAGAAATGAGTTCATTGAGCCTCTTTTTGAGTTTTTGGGTTGGGATATGCGTAATTTAGAAAATCCCAATGAAGTAACTACAGAGGAGAGTGTTTCTCGTGGGCGGGTAGATTTAGCTTTTCGACTCAATAATATTCCTGTAATGTTTTTAGAGGCTAAAGCACTAAAAGTTGATTTAGATGAGTGGCGTTGGGCAGAACAAGCGATAAATTATAGTTGGAATAAAAGTGTTACTTGGGCAATTTTGACTGATTTTGAGGGCATAAAGGTTTTTAATGCTGAAATTCCACCGAAGAGTCTTTCTGAAAATTTGTTTTTTGAATTAAAGTGGGATGAGTATTTGGAGAATCTTGATCAATTGTGGCTTTTTTCAAAAGATAGTTTTGAAGAAAAGTTATTAGAAAAACAAGCTGAAAAATGGGGCAAATTAACCAAGAGAAAGCAAGTTGGGGAAAAGCTTTTTGAGGATTTAACTAGTTGGCGAACAAAGCTTGCAAAAGATTTTAAGAAAAATAATATTAATATAAAAGAAGATCTGATTGATGAGGGTGTTCAGAAAGTTTTGGATCGTCTTATTTTTATACGGACAGCCGAGGATAGGCAAATTGAGTCAAATATTTTACTTTCTTTGCTTAGGGAGTGGGAAACGGCTGGTAAGAAAAATAGTTTATTTAAAAGATTGGCAAGTGTATTCAAAAATTTTGATGATAATTATAATTCAAAACTCTTTGCTTTACATGCTTTAGAAGGTTGGGTAGCTAGTGATGAATTAATTGAAGCTATTATTAATGGGCTTTATGAAACTGCTGATGGGTATCGTTATGATTTTTCAGTAATCTCCACAGATGTTTTAGGCGGAATTTATGAGCAGTATTTGGGCTATGTTCAAGGGAAACAATATAAAGATGATAGAGGAAAAAAATCAAAAAGAAAGTCCCAAGGCATATACTACACACCTAAGTATATTGTTGAATATATTATTGAACAAACTCTAGGAGAGGCTCTGAAGAAGGTAAAAAGTAAAGATTTGCATAATATAAAAGTACTCGATCCTGCTTGTGGGAGTGGATCGTTTTTGATTTCAGCTTATGAAAAGATATTGGCGACTAAAAATAAACTGGATACGCAGACTGGTCTTTTTGATAAATTTGATATTTTAAAGAGTAATATTTATGGGGTAGATTTGGATGAACAGGCTATAGAAATTGCCCAGCTTAATTTGCTTTTGCGAGTTCTTTCACAAAAAATTAAGCTACCAACCTTGTCTCATAATATTTGTATGGGCAATTCTCTTGTTAGTGGTGATATGGAAAAGCTAGAGCCTTATTTTAAAGATACTTGGCGAGATCAAAAAGCTTTTGACTGGAAAAAAGAATTTAAAGACGTTTTTGATCAAGGTGGCTTTAATGTGATTATTGGTAATCCACCGTATGGAGCTAAACTTTCAGGTACTCAACAAGATTATTTTAATGGAGTCTTTGATATTGGCTCAACGGATACCGCTGTTTTATTTATTAAGAAAGCCTTTGATTTATTAGAGAATGGTGGGAAGTTTGGTTTTATTATTCCTAAGGCTTTTTGCTTTGCTTCAAATTGGAAAAAAATAAGGGAATATGTAGGCGATTATGTTGAAATAATAGTAGATTGTGGAAAGGTGTGGAAAGAGGTGAAGCTCGAGCAAGTTATTTTTATTGTCAAGAAAGGAAGAAAGAAATCTTTTTATAATTCAGCTAGAGTTGTAAATGAGCAGATTAAAATTATCGGTAGGGTATATAAAAAAGATATTGAAAATTTTGGTTTTTTCTTAAATGGTGTTTCAGAAAAGGAAATCCAAGTTGCTAAAAAAATAAAATCCAAGTCTGTTATGTTAAATGATATTGCTACAAACCAAAGAGGAGTAATATTGCAAAAATTTATTTCAGAGATAGGCGAGCTTGATGTTATTGGTGGTGCACAAGTTCAACAAGGTGGAGTAATTGGTATAAAAGGAAAAATCGATTCAAAGTTTATTAACTCAAGTCAGGCTTATATTAAAGATAATTCAGTTTTGGCACAAAATATAGTTGCTCATATCGAAAATCCAGTAGACCACATTAAAATAACTGCATGTGTTCCAGAAAATAAAAAATTAATTATTGTTGATACTATTAATCAAATAGCTTTAAATAAAGAATATAGCCCTCATTTTATTGTGGCTTTATTGCACTCAAAGTTAATGAATTGGTATGCGTATAGATTTATTTTTGGTAAAGCTATCCGTACAATGCATTTTGATAATGCTGTAACTTCACGAATTCCTATCCCAAGTATTGAAAAAAATGAACAGGTCGCGGTCATTAAATTGGCGAAGTTAGTAGTTAAACTTCAAAATGACATGCAAAATGTAATAAAAAATACGGATAAATATACTCGATTGGAGCAGGAGATTAAAGAGGTGAACGATAGGATTGATAATATTGTTTATAAGCTTTATGGGTTGAGTACCGGAGATGTTGAGATTATTTAAGGAGATAATATGTATTTTTAGGTATGAGTGAAAAGATTAAAAAAGATTGGTTAATATTTGAAAAAAGCGTTAAAAAATTTTTAGATGCGTTGGATTCAAAAGCAAAAGTTATTCATGATAAAAAAACAATAGATAATGATACAAAAGAATTAAGGCAAAGAGACGTATGGATTGAATCTAGTGTCTGTGGAATTCCAATTAAAATATTAGTGAGTTGTAAATATCTGAATAAAAAGTTGAATGTTAGCCATATAGGTACTTTTGTAGAAGAAATTAATTCTAGCGAGGCTGATAAAGGCGTTATTTATTCAAAGTCAGGTTTTTCCAAGAATGCTTTCATGAAGGCAAAAAAACATAAAATATCTTGTTGTGAGCTATATCAAGATCAGCCACCAAGTATTCCTGATGTTCTTATTTTGTCACGGTATTTATATAAAACTTTACCTTCATTACTTGTTATAAAAAAATCTAGAGATATTAGTAATTGGATGGAGTTATTTGAGCTAAAAATAAAGTCAAATATTTTTTTAATAGATAGGCTTGTGGAAATATATGAGGAAATGGAGGGTTATGCATTAAAAAAAGAAAATCTTATTAATCGTTTTCCTAGGACGTGGTATCGTGAAGAAAAAATCCAGGATTTTGCGGGAGGGGAGACGGTATTTAATTTAACGCTGGGTTGGCGATTTTATGAAGCAGATTTTGCGGGGCATGTTGTAAGTGGATCGTATGATTTTTCGGAAAATAATTTTACTGGATGTCAGATAGGTCCAACTATTGATTTAACAGGTGTAAGCTTAGATAGTGGGTGGAATTTATTAAATGAAATTCCTGTCAATGTAAAAAATAGATTAATTGTTGGTCTGACAAGACCGGATTTTAAAAAAAGTTTACTTGAGACTTTTAAAAATAAACCGATAAGTAGTGAAAAAGCCATAAAAATATGAGTATTAGACATTCAAAAACTTTATCATTGGCCTGTCCATACTGCGATACTAAATGTCAATTTAATCAAATTAATCCAAGTCATAGTATTTGTATAAATGATTCAGCACATCATATTGCTTACAATTGTACTAATTGCCAAGGAGTGATAGTAACAAAGTGGAATGCTAGTACAAAAGATCTTAATCAATTTCAAAGTCATACAGAATATAGTCAGCGATTAAGAAAATATCACCCTGTAGTTGGTGATTGGAGGCCTCGAGTTGATTTAGCTTTGATTCTGAATAATGAAGTTAAGGCTGACTTCAAAGAAGCTGTAGGTTGCTATAATAATGGTTTTTATAATGCATGTATGGTTATGGCTCGTAGAGCTATTCAGCAAGAGATGGTTTCACGTGAGATTAAGGGTGATAATTTATATCAGCAAATTGAGTCAACTGGTATTTCTGCAGCAATTCCCCATCTTTTCAAAAACCCCATTAAAATGGGGTTTTTAACTTTTAG
>CAZMSR010000014.1:0-20701 GCA_964569045.1 uncultured Gammaproteobacteria bacterium
TAAAAGTTAAAAACCCCATTTTAATGGGGTTTTTGAAAAGATGGGGAATTGCTGAGAAAAAGCTGCTTTTGCCATAAAAGCTAATAATAATAGGTTCGAACCGCCTGAAACATGCATTAACAAAAGAAAAAGTAGCTCTTTTGAAGCTACTAATCCCGACTGGCGGGAGTGAAGGGACTCGAACCCTCGGCCTCCTGCGTGACAGGCAGGCGCTCTAACCAGCTGAGCTACACCCCCAATAATTTAATTATTATTTTATAATTAGTCAGCCCTTATTTTCTTAACACATAATAAAATTATCACTATTCTGAGTTATAGTCAATAGATAAGATTTATGGTAAAATTGAATTATTAAAATAAAAAATATACTTTATTATGAAATGTATTGCTTTAGTTATTCTATTTTTTTACTTTTTAATTAATGCTAAAATTGCTTTTGCTGAAACAAGTTTAAACAAAAAATTAAGTGGTAGAATATTATTGCAGACTCAAAAAAATGGAGAAGCTTGGTATGTAAACCCTGACAATCTTCAGAGATATTATTTAGGACGACCGACTGATGCCTTTAATATAATGCGTGAGCTTGGTCTAGGTATAAGCGATACAAATTTTGAAAATTTTAGTAACAACGTACCAAAAAGACTGTCTGGAAAAATTCTAATTAAAATTGAGGATCTTGGAAAAGCTTACTATATCCATCCAATTGATTTATCTTTTAACTATTTAGGTAGACCTAAAGATGCCTTTGAATTAATGCGTAAATTTGGCCTAGGAATAACTAATGAAAACATTGTCAAAATTTTAATACACAAGCCTATTAACCAAAAAAAATTAATAGCACATAATGTTCCTTTTACTAGCCAAGCACCATTTGCAGAATGGAATAATGAAATATTTCAAGATGGATGCGAGGAAGCTTCTATTATTATGGCAATGGCTTGGGTTAATAATGAAACCTTAACAAAAAAAGAGTCAAAGCAAAAAATCATAGATCTTGCCACTTATCAAAAAAATAATCTTAGTGGTCATAAAGACAGATCAGCACATGATTCAGCTGAACTAATTAAAAAATACTATAAATACAATAATATAGAATACATAGAAAATGTTAAGATAGACGACATTATAAAAGAACTAGAAAAAGAAAATATTGTAGTAGCGCCAATGAACGGACAAAATTTAAAAAATATTTATTTTAACCCACCTGGACCAATAAATCATATGATTTTAATAATTGGCTATGATTATATAAATGAAGAATTCATTACTAATGATCCCGGTACCAGAAGAGGAAAAAATTATAAGTACTCAAAAAAAATCATAAAGAATGCCTTGCGTGATTACCCAACCGGATACCATGAAATAAATAATAAAATAAAAAAAAATATAATAGTAATAAAAAAAGCCGATTGAAATACACCGGCGATTAAATCAAAAACTCTTATTAAATTCTAAAAAAGTAGTATAATTAGGGTCACGAGAAAAACGCAAACTCTGAATCAAGGCTGCTTTAAAAGATAATTCACCACCAAAAAACATTCGGCTTACATCAAATAATAATTCACTTTTTTTAAAGTTTGTTTTACTACGTAAATTCCATTTAACTACTCGAACTCGAGTGCTAAGTTCACGATCAGAAAGAGTTGTTTTTAAATTAAGATTTACTTTAGCCAAGCCTGTTTTATTCTTAACTACTTCTGATGTTAATTCAAGTCGACCTGAAAGAGTAGTCCACCTTTCCAGTTCTTTTTCAATCCACATTGTAAAACCATCTCTAAAGCCCGGATTATATGAATCAATTAAAGTTATACCTAATTCAAGCATAGCTTTTTCTTTACTAATTAACTTAAATGAAGATTTAGTCGATTTTTCACAAGCTACCACTACCTCAGAGTTTTCACATTTATCATCTTTTACTAAATATGACTTATTATTTTTAGCTTCCACTAACAAAGAAAAAAATATTAAAAGAGCAAAAACCAATAAAGCAAATAATTGTTTCATGTCTCATTCCCCTTATTAAAAATTGCTGAACAACTATTTGTACAGCTTTATTAAGCTTAATTTAACTATATCAAAAAAATACTATCATGCAATAAGCTCTATTATTCAATAATTATCTTTCCAACCATTAAAGAATGACCTTTTCCGCAATATGTTGAACATTTAAAGTCATATACGCCTAAATTTTTTGCTTCAAAATCAACTATTATTGTTTCTCCTGCGCGTATCATTTTATTAATACCCAGCTCAGGCACATAAAAACCATGTTCAACGTCTACGCTTTTTACTAAAAATCTAACCTTTTCATCCTTTTTAAGGGTAATTCTATTTGGAACAAATTCCCAACTTTTGGCTAAAATATTTATTTCTTTAAAATCTTTTTTATCTTCACCTGTATTAGTAATATAATCTTGACTAACTGGAACCCCTTTTATATGACCACTTACTTCTTTTTCAATATTTAAACTAGACTGTGGCTCATAATTAATTATTCTATTATTTTCTGTTTTTTTGCGCTCACTAATATCCGGAGCACGAGAACAAGCAGTAATTATGAGAGTTACAGTAAATAACTTTAAAAAAAATAGAATAAATTTCATAAATACTTAATATATAATTAACCAAAAATCCATCGAAATTTTTCTTTAGCTCGCTTTTCTACAAGCTTTAAAAACTTATCTAAATCCTTTTCAGACCTTTCCCTTTTGTTGCCTAGAATATCTAGTGAAACTAATTTCACTCCACAAAAACCTAAACGACCCATGCCCCAAAGCCAAGGAAGACGTATTATAAAATGTTTGTATAAAAATCCAGGACCATCACAGGTCATGAACATGCGTGCTTTTTTTTCCTTTAAAAGCTTTATAGGCTTTCCATTGCCATCATATTTAAAAGCAAAACCGGTAGTAAAATTACAATCAAAAAAATTTTTCATTTTAGCCGGAGCATCACCCCACCAAATTGGAAAAATAAAAACAAGCTCGTCTGCTTCGTCAATTTTATATTGCAATTTATCACGCACTTCATCTTCTTCAATATCCATAATATGCTCAAAAGTTAAATAGTCTTGGTACCATTTTTCATCATATAAATTAATTATTTCTACTTCTCCGCCATTTTCTTTATAAGAATTTTTGTAATGCCTGGCTATTCTATGAGTAAATCCTTTTTTTGATGGATGAGCTGTAAATATAAGTGATTTCATAAGTAATCAAATTAAAAATAATTATTATGTGAATGTTATAAATCTATATTAATTCCTAAATTTAATCACAGACCTATTATTCAAAAAAAGCAGGGTAAACGAAACCAAAAGCTGTGGAGCTTGGTAATTCACTACCATTCAAAGAAAACTTTGGAAACTTTAATTCAGAATCCCAAACTATCAAAACTTCACCTGAGTTAATTTTAACATTTGTTTGCTGCGCTATTTCGATCTCCTTATGGGTGATATGAAAAGATTCACCACTAAATTTATTCTTAGGAGTTTTATTATCGGGTAACCATATATAACTTTCAATTTCCTTAGGATGAATTTTTAAATTATCTTGATTGCGAACTGGGAAAATTATTGTTTTATCTGTATAATACGTTCCATATGGGTATTTTTGGTAGTTACGGGAGTAACCAGTCTTACTTGATAAAACCAAAGTATTTGGATACTTTCTTTTCCATAATCCAAGAGTAGTTTTAGATGCTGGTATACGCTCAAGAATGTCGTTTGTTTTTTTACCAACAACCCCAATCCCCCATGGTTGGGACCACATAGTGTCAGTTAAGCGATCGTACATTACAAGACAACTTTGATACAGCTTACCAGATACACCAAAAGTTGTTACCTGACCATTTATTACTCGTCTAAATACAGGATTAGTATCACATAAAGGGCAAAGAGTTACAGTTATAGGCACGTCATTTATCGTATCATTTACTATTTCGTGCCAATTCAAAATACTATAAGGATAAGCTCGCGCCTCAGTGCCTATTACTACTCCTATAATTAACTCAGAATTATCAAATTCAGATTCACTAGCAGAAACAAACTGAGGATTATCGATTGATGGTATATCGCCTTTAGATGGGCCACCTGAATGCAAGTCAGAAATATCTACTCTTGCTTCTGAAAAACTTAATTTATCAACATCTTTCAAATCTTTATCAAAAGATTTTAATAATGGATTATTAGTAATTGTAACTAATCCCCAGGCTCTTACTAAGCGCAATTTAAAATTATCCCATCCAATCAAATAAATCGAAAGATTCGATACTAGCAATAAAAATAAAACAAAATAAAGTAAAAATTTTTTTATTATTTGCATTTATATATTATAGCTTTTTTTATAAAAAAAAGAACCCCCGGCCTTTTTCTCGGGGGAGTAGAAAAAGACCGGAAGCCTGTTAGCCGACACTTTGCATCGCTATTAACCTGAGCCGTTTTCTAGCATATAACGAATTTGTGTCGACTTTGACGCTTGCCTACAACTTAATGTGCCTAAGAGGAGATAAAGCAAGCAAGCGCTTTACTTTTTGACATTACCTGATTTATGTGTGTCAAATTACAATGTACGATTATATAATCACATTAATCAATTAAACAAAATTTGTCAATAAAATGTAAATAAAAATCAATAAATTACTTAAAGTACTTTAATATTAGCTAAAAAAATTCAAAATAATTAACACCATTAAAACTATATATTTTTTAATGCATTTTGAACTGTTTTCAACCCAAGCTCTGCGCACTTTCGCCTGCTTTCAGTTACTTTAATGCCTAGTATTTTTTCAATAATACTGTATTTAATTTTTAACACCTCTTTAACTTTCTTGTCGATTATATATTCAGTTAGCATTGACATTGCGGCCTGACTAATAGCGCATCCTGCGCCACTAAATTTTATATCTAAGATATAATCCCCTTTTAACTTAATATCCACCATTAATTTATCACCACAAGAATAATTAGCTTCATTATGACTAATTCTTTTACCCTTAAGAGTGCCGAAATTACGAGGATTTTTATAGTGGTCAATTATGTTTTGAGCGTATAAATTCATTTACGATTTCTTATTTAAATATTTTATTTATCTTTTTTAATTCTTTAATAAAAATATCAATTTCCTTTGTAGTGTTATAAAAACTTAAACTTGCTCTTAAAGTCGCATTTATTTTCAATTTATCATGTAAAGGCTGTGTGCAATGATGGCCGGCGCGAGTTATTATTCCAGATTCTCCCAATAGATCAGCTGCGTCGTGCGGATGAACTCCTTTTAAGACGAGTGAAAAAATTGGAGCACGGTCTTTAATACTCCTTGATCCAATTAAGCTAACAAAATCTAACTTAGCTAAAGCACCTAAAAAATACTTTGTTAATTTTTCTTCTGTTGATTTAATTTTTGAAAATCCAAAATTATTTACAAATTGAATGGCTGCGCAAAGTCCGATTACACCTGCTATATTTGGTGTGCCGGCTTCGTATTTATACGGTAAAACACTTTCTTTAAAGCTTTGATATTTTACTTCGCGAATCATATCACCTCCTCCGCGCCATACTGGCAATTTTTTTAAAAGATTTTTTTTACCATACAAAACACCCGTACCTGTTGGACCAAAAATTTTGTGTCCGGAAAAAACTAAAAAATCGCAATCCATTTTTTGCACATTTATTTTAACATGAGAAATGCTTGAAGCAGCATCTATAATAGAAATAATATTATTTTTTTTACACTCTTTAATTAAGGATGCGAGATTATATACAGACCCGGTTACATTAGAAGAATGCTGAATTGAGAACACTTTAACTTTTTTAATACTTAAAATCTTTTTAGCCTGAATTGTATCTAATTTAAAATCTTTATTAATTGCTAAGTATTTAATTTTAATTCCGATAGCATCTTTTAAGATTAACCATGGAACAATGTTAGCATGATGCTCTGTTTCTGAAAGGACAACTATATCTCCTTTTTTTAAAATTCCCTTACCAATAATACTAGCTACCAAATTAAGGCTGTCAGTAGAACCACTAGTAAAAATAATTTCTTTTTTACTTTTAGCATTAATAAATTTCTGAATGCAAGTCCTTCCTTGCTCATATTCGCGCGTTGCAATATCAGCCAATGGATTTATACCTCTATGAACATTAGAATTTTTATTTAAGTAAAAATTTTTTAAAGCTTCAATTACCTCAACCGGCTTTTGAGTTGTTGCAGAATTGTCAAAATAAACAATAAGTTTATTATTTATTTTTGTGTTTAGTAGAGGAAATTTAGATCTAATTTGCATAATTTAAAATTTTGTTTTTAATTTTATTATTTTTTATATTACCGGCAAACACTTTAAAAATTCCTTTTTTTAATAATTGATTGGCTTTTAATTTACCAAGTCCTCTAGCGCTCAGATATTCCAACTCACCGGGTTTAAAATTATATACCTTGGCAGCATGTGCAGTTTTTGCACTATGGCTTAATACCTCAAGTGAAGGCAATAAATTACCACATGATTTTGCACTTAACAAATGAAGTTTCATATCAAGAGAAGCAATATTTTTTTTTGTATTTTTATTAACAAAAATATTTGAACTATAATCCACACAGGAGTTATTTAATGCCGCACCTTCAGAAATAAAATTGCCGATTGAATTTGAACCCAAAAACCTAAAATTTTCATTTATTTTAATTTGAAAATCTTTTTGTGCTTTATAAACAAAATAATTATTAACCTTTGTGCCAGAATAAATATTGTATTCAATATTAAAATTTAAGCTACCAAAACCAAGGAAGCAATAGTAAAAATTCGCTAATACTCCGTCTTTTACATCTATTTCACGCACAAATGCAGAATTATTTTTAACACCTGGAGATATATAAAAAATGTAGTCAATTCTAAGTCCTGAACTAATTATTATTTTTTGCCTATTAATCTTCTGTTTGCCATTAAATTCAGCAAACTCTTCTACGATTTCTGAATTTTCTAATACATGCAACTGCTTTTTAGAATTACTAGTTGTTTTAAAATTAATTGTTTTCATATTTATATAAATTAAGAGATTTCCATTTCTATCATTCGGTTCATTTCTACAGCATATTCTAATGGTAACTCTTTTGTTATTGGGCTTATAAAACCGTTTAAAATCAAGGCTTTCGCAGAATTTTCATTTAACCCTCTTGAAGTTAAATAAAATAAATCAGATTCATTTAATTTGCCGGCTGTTGCTTCATGGGTAATATTAGATGCACTATTTTTAATATTAATCTGAGGATAAGTATTGGCTATTGCTCTTGCACCAATAAGCAACGAATCACATGTGACGCTAGAAATAGACTTTTTAGCTTGTGGTAAAATATTAACAATGCCGCGATATGTGGCAACCCCTCCATCCTTGCATATACTTTTTGCTAATACATTTGACTTAGTATTCGGAGCTGCATGAATTAATTTTGCGCCCGTATCTTGATTTTGACCATTACCGGCAAAGGCTACACTAAGATGATCTGCGCTAGCGCCGGATTCAAATAATATTGAGCATGGATAAAGCATTGTGACTTGTGAACCAAAATTTCCACCTACCCACTCCATATGCGCATCTTTTTTTACAATTGATCTTTTTGTGTTTAAATTGTAAGCATCCCGACTCCAATTTTCTACACTTGAATATCTAAAGTGCGCCCTTTTATTCACAAATACTTCTACACAACCGGCATGAAGAGCATTTGCACCCCAACGAGGAGCTGAACAGCCTTCTATATAATGAGCATGCGCTCCTTCTTCAACAATAATTAAAGTGTGTTCAAACTGCCCCATATTTTGAGCATTCATTCTAAAATAAGCTTGAAGCGGATCTTTAATTTTAATTTGTTTTGGAATATACAAAAAAGTTCCACCACTCCAAACTGCTCCATGAAGTGCTGCAAATTTATGCAAACGCGGTGATATACATTTCATAAAATATTTTTTAACCAAATTCTCATACTTTTTTAAAGCAATATCTAAATCTAGAAATATCACTCCACGCGACTCCAATTCTTTTTTAAGCTTATGATATACCACAGTTGATTCGAATTGCGCTCCTACTCCCGAGAGATATTTTGCTTCTGCCTCCGGAATTCCAAGAGCTGAAAAAGTGTCTTTAATTTGAGTAGGAACGTCATCCCAGTCTTGAGCTTGCTCTTCAGTTGCCTTGGCATAATAAATAATATCTTTCAAATCTAAATCTGAAATATCTGGCCCCCATTTTGGCATTGGTAATTTTCTAAAAATATCTAAACATTTTAGACGATGGGCAAGCATCCATGCCGGTTCTTTTTTATCATACGAAATTTTTTTAACAATATTTTTATTTATGCCTTTTTGAAATTTTTTAGTATAGGCAATGGAGTCTGCGTTATTTATGTTTTTTCTAATTTTCTTTTGCATTTTCTTTGTTTAATTAAATCCTCTTTTTTCTAACTCAGTAATTAAATTCACTCCTCCTTCTTTAAAGATATTCCCATCCTTCATAACTAAAACCTTATCAGGCTTAATGTAATCAAGAATTTTTCTTAAATGAGTTATAATAATAATAGCTTTTGATTCGTCTTTAAACTCTTTAATAATTTGTGCAACTAATTTTAAAGAATCCACATCTAAGCCTGAATCAATTTCATCTAGTATAATTAACTTAGGATCAAGCACTAACATTTGGAGCATTTCAATTTTCTTTTTTTCACCACCCGACAAACCAATATTCAAACTTTGATTTAAAAATTCTTTTTTTATTTTTAATTTTTTAATATAGCTCTCTAGCTCTAAATTAAAATCAAAAATACTCTTTGGTTTTAATTTTTTAAAAGAAGCGGCACTCTTATGTATTTCAAATAAATAAGAGCTAAGATCAATACCGCTTATTGCACTTGGGGACTGATGAGCTAAAAAAATTCCAAGCAAAGAACGCTCAAAAGACTTTAAATTGTTGATTTTTTTATTTTCAAACAATATCAAACCATTAATTTTAAATTTTGGATTACCCGCAATCACACTTGCTAAACTTGATTTACCGGAGCCATTAGGACCCATAATTGAAACAACCTCACCGGATTTAATTTCAAAATTTATGCCATTTAATATTTGCTTATTATTTACGTGTGATTTTAAATTTTGTATTTTTAACATTTTTTTTATTTTAAAATCTAAAATGTTGGGAAACCGGTAATGTTAATCTCTAGAGATGACGACTCCGTTACCGAAGTCCGGCTCCCCAACACTTCAGACAACTGAAGACACAAAACTACTTAACTTTTTTTTAGTTAAAATTTTTTTTAAATCATTTGTTATTATTAGCCACGCGCTTTTTGCACCGCACTGATTTATACTGGGGCACTTTTTACTATTAGTGCCAATACATTTTAAGCCAATATTCTCATCTATTGCTTCTAAGACGTTTAAAACTGAAATACTTTTAGCACTTTTTGCTAATTTTAAACCCCCAAACTTTCCTTCTTTAGAATCAACTAAACCCGCTTTAATTAAAAACTGAGCAATTTGAGTTAAATAGCTAGCAGAAACATTCATTTTTGTCGCAATTTTTGACAATGATAAATAACCAAGCTTATAGCTCTTAGCTAGCTCAATCATAATCATTAATGCGTAATCTGTTTTAGTTGATATATTTAACATAATTTTAACTATTAGTAAATTAATTATAGTTCATTCTATATATTTGTCAAGGGTTTATATATAATCTGATCGGTACTTAACACTACGTTAGTATAAATTTTAACTAACCCTAGTTAAATGTATAGCATCTAATAATTATTTTAAATAAAATATTTATTAGCAAGAGTATTAACAATTTTAGCATTTAGCTATATAATAAAAATATGAAATATTTATACTCAATGATTATTTTTTTACTTTTTGCTTTTCCAACAAATGCTAACTTATTAAAGGATTCTGACTTTGATGGTGTACCGGATAGAGATGAAATTAGTGTTTACAAAACAGACCCTAATAATGCTGACACAGACGGCGATGGATATAGTGACTTTCTAGAACTAAATAATGGATTTTCCCCTTTAAACGGTAATGGATTAAAACTAGAGGAATCTGATTATGACAATGATGGTTTAAACGATCGAATGGAGTTAAATTTTGGAACCAACTTAAATAATACTGACACAGATTCTGATGGCTTTAATGATGGAGAAGAAATTGAGCATGGCTTTGATCCCAAAAACCCTAATAAAAAGAGGTTAAAAAAACGTATTGAAGTAAATACACACAATCAAAAGCTTGGCTATTTCTTAGGAGGTGTTAAATTAGGAGAATTTTTAGTATCAACAGGTGTTTGGAATTCACAAACACCGAAAGGTCATTTTAAAATAGATTATAAGCATCCACGGGCCTTGGCAGCTAAGTATAATTTATGGATGCCTTGGTGGATGAGTTTACAACATGGCTATTTTGGCATACATGAGTTACCCGAATATTCAAATGGTCAAAAAGAAGGTGAGGAACATCTTGGAACTCCGGCATCACATGGGTGTGTTAGACTAGGCGTTGGACCAGCTGAATTTCTTTATAATTGGGCACCGATAGGGACCAAAGTGTTTATTTATTAATTTTATCTTACTGCCTATGCATTATTAAAATAAAAAAGTTCTTATATTAATTTTAATTGTTTGTTTTGCTTTTTTTCTTCCGGGCTAAAAATTTTAACTTCTCCATATTTCCCATCATACCCCGGAGTTACATGTAAATTTCCGGCTCGCATTCTTTTTACACCTTCCGCTATACTTGGTAACGTATATTTTTTTATAATTTCCGGATCTATATTCATTAATATATCTAACTCATTTCCAAGTTTATTAATTAATTTATCATACTCAGTAATTACTTTTTTTGAAGTTCTACTTTTCACATCCACTGCTTCAGCAATAATTTTATCAAGCTCAACTAATTTCTTATACTCGTAACTTTTCTTAGGTTTAATACCACTTTTCCTGTTAGCTAATTCATTAACTCTATGCTCAACCCCTATCACTAATTGCTTTCCGCATTTAGGGCATAGTTGCTTTAATTTTTTTGTAGTATTAAAATCGCAACTATAATTACATGCTCTGTGTCCATCAATATGATACATGCCTTCTTCTGGATAAAATTCAATTGTTGATTTTATTACACTTAGATCTTTGTGTTTTATTGCTCTATAAATTTCATTATAAGTAATATTTTTTAAATCAAAAATATTAGCTTCGCGGGCAATATTAGCTGGTGAATGAGCATCAGAATTAGATAATAACGTTAGATTGTCTAACTGAGAAACTCTAAAATTCATTTCAGGGTCACTAGATAACCCGGTTTCATACGCAAAAATATAATCAGCTTGATCATGAAAGCATTCTTCTAAGCTATCAAACCCAGACTTTGACCCAAACATTGAAAACCAAGGAGTCCAAATATGTGCCGGATAAATCAAAAACTTTGGATTTATTTTTAAACAAATTTTAACTAAATCAGGCGCGCTCATACCCAATATTGGTCTACCATCAGACCGAATATTATATCGCTTATCCAAATAATCATTAAGTTCTTTAGCTGATTTAATATCGGGAGCATGAATGCAAATATGAATCCGTCTACACTTTTCACTATCTTTATATATTAAGGATACTTCAGTGCCAATGATAAACTTTACAGAATCATCCTTTGAGTTAATATGCCTATATAATCCACTAGCATCAATTTCCTCAAGCTCTTCCTCAATTGAGCTAAACCAGTCAGGGTATGTAAAATCTCCTGTGGCAACAATATTAATACCTTTATATCGGCAGGTTAAATCAATATTTTCTAGCGTTAATTTTTTTGAACATGCTCGCGAATATTTTGAATGAATATGTAAATCAAGGATTTGTCTCATTAATTAATTTATTTTTAAACTTTTTATAAAAAATATAGCTTCTAATGTATTAAATAATTATATATTTATTTTTTTTAATATGCAAAAAATTATAAAAAATTTTTCTCTTAATAAAAAACTATGCTAAGTTCACAATCTAATTTCGAATTTTATATTTATTTATCTCTTACTAAGCTAATATACATTATTGGGATAATTACAAGAGTTAATATAGTAGCAAAAGCCAAGCCAAAAATTATAGCCACAGAAAAACCTCGCCACATTTCATCTGCCCAGACCAATGGGATAATGCCGGAAATTGTTGTAATAGAGGTTAAAAAAATTGGATGAGCACGAGCAACTCCAGCTTCGGTAACAGCCTCTAATTTAGTTACTCCGCGTTTTATATTTTTATTTATTCTATCTATTAAAACTATTGCATCATTTACCACAATACCGGACAAAGCAACAATACCTATAAAAGAAGTAAAAGAAAATGGCATATTTAGCACAAGCAAGCCAAACACTACACCAATAACAGCTAGTGGTAAGCTTAATATAATTATAAATGGCTGAACAAAAGAATTAAATATCAAAACAAGTATAATGGCAATTAATATAACCGCAACAATCATTGATAAAAAAGTTTCACGAAATGATTTATCAATATCCTCAACTTCGCCACCTGTCTCGACTCTTACACCAGCTGGCAAGTCAATATTATTTAAACTGACATTAAACTGTTTTAAAACTTCAGATAAATTAATGCCCTCTCTAAGACTTGCTCGTAATGTAACTAAGCTATCGCCATCTTTATGACTAATTGATAAAAAAGCCGGTTTTAACTCAAGGGTAGCTACTTCACCCAAAGTAATACTTTTCCCATTCATATTCAATATTACTAAATTTTTTATTTTTTCTATAGAATCAAAATGACCATGTTCATATTTTACAATAATAGAGACATCTTCTCCGGCGTATTGTAATTCAGAAACATTAATTCCATGAATGGCGCTTCTTACTTCTGCACTTACTCCTGCTGCATCTAATCCATAATAATTGAGTTTCACTTTATCAAAAGTGTAAACAAGTTCGCCGGGAGAGCCTCGAAGCGAATCTTTTATATTTATTACGCCATCAATATTACTAAGAGTTTCCTTAACTTGCTCACTCACGTCTAACAACTCCTCTAATTTGTCACCAACAATTCGTATTTCAATCGGAGCTCCTTGAGGTGGACCGGTACTTAACTCTTCAACATTAATTTTTGCTCCTTTTATGCTACTTAATTGTTTTCTAAAATCATCACTAATTGCGTAACTCTTTCTATCCCTAACTTTTGAATCAACTAAATTAACAGTAATAGCAGCTAAATGAGTTGCGTCTTGAGAGTAATCATCGCCGGTTATTCCTATTGAAGCTGACGTGCCTAAGTTAGTTACAAAATTATCTAATTCTGGAATATTTTTAATTTTTTTCTCAACTTTAGTGGCAATGTATTTTGTTTCTTCTAGTATTGAACCGGCCGGTAATTCAATATTAACAACAAAATAATCTACATCAACTCGAGGGAACATCTCTATTTGCATTTTCCCGCTAGCCGGAATATAAATTGAAAGCGCAAATAATATCCAAGTACTAAGTAAAAATAATCGTCTTTTTAATTTAGAGAATAATAAAAGGCGTAAAAAATTTTCATATTTTATTTTAATTTTATTTATAAATTGCTCACAAATTGAGCAATTTTTTTTCTCATAATTAACCTTATTAATAAAGCGATATGATATTGTTGGAATTATAATAAGTGCCACAAATAAACTCGAGAGTAATGTTGCTGAAATAGTTATTGGCATAATTGATAAATATTCCCCCATAATTCCAGACACAAGCAACATTGGTAAAAAGGCACTAACTGTTGTAAGCGTGCCAGCTATTATTGGCCATTTATAGTTCCAAACAGAAAGCATTGCTGCCCGGTAAATGCTTTGATTATATTTTTTAGTGTACTCATTAATGCCTTCTATTATAACTATTGAATTATCAACCATTAAACCTAAAGACAAAACCAAAGAAAATAAAACCATTCCATTTAATGTCATTCCATTGATATATAAAAAAACAAAAGCCATTAAAAAAGCAATTGGCACAGAAAGACTTGTTATTAAAGAAGACTTAAACCCTATAGCGATAAACAAAATCAAAATAATTAAAATCATTGTTCCTGCTCCACTCGTTCCAAGGGTTTGTAAATTTTTTTTTATATATTTTGCATTGTCGTTTGTTTTAATAACCTTTAGATCATTAGGTAAAATATTATTACTTTTTAAATCATCTATCGCTAACTTAGTGTTTTTTACAATATCAAGAATATTACCACCGGTCTTTTTAAAGACTTGAAGTGAGATTGTATTTTTAGCTATGCTTTTTCCCACACCTATTTTTGATAGTGTTTTCTGTTCTTTGCTAGCATACACTATACTAGCAACATCTGTTAGATATATAGTTGAATTATTGTGAGTTGCAATAATAATAGATTTTAGTTCTTCAAGATTTTTTATTTTTGAACGTAAACTAATATTGTACTTTAAACCATCAACTTCAATATCACCGGCTGGCATATTTAAATTAGTACTTCTGATTGCACTAGCAATCTGATGCAAGCTGAGATTAAAACTTGAAAGCTTAGTTTGATCTACAAGAATTTGAAATTCTTTTTTCTCAGCTCCGATAATTATAACTTTTGAAATATCACTATTGCTCAAAAACTTATCTCGCAAAATATCGGCATATTGTTTTAAATTATCACTACTATAATCCCCAACTAGACTGTATGTAACTATTGGAAAATCAGTAATACTAATTTGAGTTATAACCGGGTCCTCAGATGCATCCGGTAGATTTTGCTTAGCTAAATCAACTTGCTCACGCAATTTCTCCATACTAGATTCAATTTCAGCTTCAGCCTCAAACTCAACAAAAATACTAGACAATCCTAGGCTTGAATTAGAATTGAATTTATTAATATTATCTAAATTCTCTATTTTATCTTCTAGTTCGTTTGTTACTAACTCTTCGACATCAACAGGATTAGCACCGGGATAAATTGTATTGACCATAGCATACGGGACTTTAATTTCAGGATCTGCTTCACGCGGCATAATGCTAATAGAATAAAACCCAAGAAATAAAATAGCCAAAATAATTAAATAAGTAAAACGAAAATTACGCACAAAAAAACCAAAAACACTTTTTTCTTCTTTTTTAAAAGATTTATTTAATTGTTCAAGCTCTGTGCTCATTTAATTTAATTATTCAATACTTACCAAATCTCCTTCTTTTAAACCTGACTGTGGGTTAATAATAATTTGATCATCAAAAGAAAGACCTTTTAATATTTCTATGTTTTCGGCTTTTATTTTTCCTAGCTCTACTTTAATCTTTTTAACACTATAAAGACCCGGTGTTTTATACTCATAATCTAAAACAAAAACACTATGAGCATCTTGACTTAGTTTAACTGCTTTTAGTGGAATTTCAATTATATTACTAGATTGATCCTTTTTTTGTAAAAGACTTATTTTTGCAAAAGTTTCAATGGTTAGTTCTTTTTTTGAGTTATTAAATATAGCTTGCACTTGAACCTTTCTTGTTAAAGGATCAGCACTAGGATTTATAGTATTAATTGTTCCTTTCAAATTTTCATTAATAATCACAGAGTCGCCGATTTTATACTTTGGCACATCACTTAAATTAATATTAAAAAAAATTTTAACAAAATCAGCCTGAGCAATAGTGGCAATTTTTTGCCCCGGACTAACCTTTGTGCCAAGCTCTACAAATCTTTCTATTACTACACCCGGAATAGGAGCTTTAATAATAAGAAAATCAAGTTGAGCTTGAGCTAGATCTAGTTGTCCGCTAGCTGCACTTACTTGTGCTTCTGCACTAACTGCTTGTTGGTACTTACTTAATTTAGCTGACTCTAGAGTAGCTTCTGCATTTACCAGCTTTATAGCTGCTAAATCGTATTGAATTTTAGCTGATCTTAATTGTGATTCTAAAATATCAATTTCATTTTTATTAGCAATTGGAAATTTTTCTAAATTTTGAAGAGTTGTTATAGCGCTTGAAAGATTGGCTATTATACTAACTTCTAAATTGTAATATGTAGTTTTTTCGCGCTCAAGGTCGATAACACTAAATTCGCTTGAAGCTATTGTATTGTTCAACACTAGGTTTACTGCATTTGCACTTTCCTGCAAAAGAGAAAGCGAGGTGATTAAATTTTTTAATATAGAATCAATATTAGCATCATTAACTTTGCTAGACTTTAAATTAATAAAACTGTGTTTAGTTTTTAAATAAGCTTCTTTTGCATTATCAAGTGAGGATTGATTTTTAACTCCAAGGACTCTTTCAGCTGCACTTAAATAAGGACCATCATCAATATTTAATAAATAATTGATTTGATCTAATGATCGAGAAATAAAATTTTGAAAGTTATAATAAGAAACAATAGCTGAATTTGTGGCATCTTGAAAATTTTTTTCCTGAAGTATTTTTTTATTATTTAAGTTTACTTGAATAGCTTCTACCCCTGCTAAAGCAGAATTCATTGCCTCTTTAGCACTTTTTTTATTAATTTCTGCTTGCCTTATGCCCTCCTCTGCTAAACGCTCTATCGCTACCTTATTACTTTGATTGTTTAAAAAATTTGATCGAGCATTGCTTTTGTTAATCAACGTTGAAGCGTCATATAGACTTACTAAAACTTGATCCTGAAGCGCAGTATCACCTACTTTAAAATTTAAATTTTGCACATTTCCAGAAGCAAGTGAGATAACATCAATCTGAGACATAGGCTTTACTACTCCTAGCAATTCCTCGCTGCTTTCGATTTTTGTATAATTATTTAATTTTAAAGTTTTTACTTGTTTAATTTCTGATTTTTTTTCTGCTATTTCTGCTTGTTTAGAATCTTTACTATCCTGAGAATTAAGGAAAAAAATAAAAAAAATTCCTAAAATAGCCACTAATGAAAAAATTAGTATTTTTTTAAAAGTATTAGACATAAAAAAAATAAACGCATTAATAATATTGCGTAATTTTAGGCGTTTTTTTTATTATTGTCAAGCAAGCTGGGCTTATTTCAAAAACAGCATAACTTTTTCTATTCAAAAATTTAGACAGATAGTAACATAAAAAATATAGACAAAAAATTAACTACAAAAAAAACCGTCTTCAAACTCGCAAATGAGTTTTCGAACGGCTTAATATATCATTAATATCTCTTATCACTTTTCTAAAGCGACTGACTTTTTTTCATTGCTATAATAAAAGACAGCACCAATTTTTTCTTTAAAAGATAAATTTTCGGCTAATAGCTAATTTTACAAAAATATTAAAATTACTTTTCTTTTTCCACCATTTAATGTCTTGATAACAATACAATCAATAAACTTATATGGAAAACTGCCTAAATATCAATGGACAATAATAGACGCTAAGACCAGAATTAGATTTCTCGCTTGGTCCTATGATTTACGCAGCTACTTTGGATTCAAATTCCTAGAATACACGCTGAATTGGCTCAGGAGCCATGGAGTGCGAACTAAAATCAATATTCAAATGGATGGCGCACGCCGAGTTTTGCTCAGCTTCGCTTCGCAAACTCAAGAATTGGAATAAAAGGCTATCCGGTTACAATGTTAATGTCTATGACACCGGAGGCGCTAAATGGAAGCAGAACTTAGTTGAAAGAAGCCATAGAACAGACGATGAAGAATTTTATTGCCCTAGAGGAGAATTTATTAATACCAAGTCAGATTTTATTATAGAAGGACAAAATTGGATTATTGATTACAACAACAGACCAAATGATGGAATTGGTTTAAATGGAATATCCCCTAAAGAAAAACTAGACAAGCTCGGATATTATAATGCTAAGCAAATCTGTAATTTCCCTGTCATGATTTTGGACGACTGGTTTGAAGAATTAAAAACGTTTTTTATTATTAACCCATCCAAAAATTTTGTATTCCAAAATTCTGAAAAATCACAAAATGTATTGACTCATTACCGTAACCATACCTACAATGTTAATGTGATACACGCCTTTTTCACCATCTAAGTCGCACTGATGCACCGTATCCACGCATAAATAGCCTGTTTTGCCACCCGGCTCAGGCTTACGCCTTTCACAGATATTTTCGTTTGTAGGTTTTGTTTTAGAAAATGCTAAATCATTTTCTCTGCATCTTGGAACATCGCGCAAGCGATACAAATGCCCAACAGAAATATCTTTTAATCGCTCATATTCTAGTTTACCGGATAAAGCGTAATCATCTTGCATGATTTTGATCACAGATTGTCCTGCGGGCTTAGAATGCGCGTTATCTACCCTGGCTAATAATTCAACATCGCCTTTGGTGTAAATTCGCTCAAAACAATTACGTTTAAACTCTTTTGGTTTTAATGTGCCTCGTTTGTAATACTCTTGAATCAATCTAGTTAGTTGCGAAGTTGAAATACTTGTGAATTTAACAATAAATTCTCTAATTAACCCCTTTTCCTTTTTAGAGCATTTTCTGAATCTAAACTGCATTATTAATTTCTGAATCCATTCATTCTTTTAAATTCAAAAATCGCGCTACCGTCTAAAAATAATTTAATTTCATTAAATGTTAGTTTTTGTGAGTTGTTTTTCATAGTTATCGTCATAGATAACTATCTTAACTCGCTTAACTAAAATTTTACGCCTATCAACACAAAATTCCAAGTTCATGCTCATCTTGCGTGAGAAACACGAAATCGTTTCATGCTCATCTTGCGTGAGACAAGACTTATGCGTTCAATCCTGAATTTTTCACCCCCATCATCCTGAGTGAAGCGCAACATCTCCCACACTGCAAATAGAGACAATAAAATTTCCAGTTTTTAAAAAAAACTGAGGCCTGATATACGTATCAGGATTTTTTATTATTTTGGACTACTATCCAAAATATAATTTCAACAAAAATTAAGAAAGAATATAATAAATTTCTACCTATAGATGTGGCAAAAATTATTCCTTGGATTGAGCTACCTTTAATTGGATTTACATCGTTAGCATTGACCTTTAATGCTCCGATATTACCTTATATAATATTTTTAACAGCATTAGTTATTGTAAGCGGAGCTATTTCTAGATTTATTTATGACCATCAAAAATAAAAACTTATCAAATATAACTAAATAAATATTAAATAGAACACCTCTCTATTGAATTCCTCTTTCTGTAGCAGAGTGTAACCCAGCCAAAAAATTATCATAACCGACCTCTAGAGCAAATTCTAATTTGTATTGTTTTTTGTTGAGTTCTTCTAAAATATAATTATATTCACTTCCTGTATTAGGATCGGTTGGAATTTTAGAGTAGTATATAATACCTCTTTCATTCAAAGAAAGGAGCGATAATCTTGCTGGATATTCGTTAAAGTCATTATAATATAATTCTAAATTAGATTGAATTTGCTTAACATCAGAAACTCTTTTTTTATCTCTATCTAATGGATTATCTAAAGCAATTTCAAGCTCATCCTCTACTTTAACCTCAATTTGTTTTATTTTTTCCTCATCACTACTAACTAATCCTTTTTTAGAAGCTGTATGAAAACCTTTTTTATATACCCCCTTATTAGTTTCTAGAGTATAAGTAAGAGTGTAGTGTTGACGATATTGAGATGGGGTATAAATATAACCGGAACCCCCAGGGGTAGGATTAGATGGAATTCCACTTGCACCAATAATGCCGGCAGTTAATAATTGATTTAAACTGTCTGGATATTTTTTATTATTATTCATATAATACAATAACAAACTAGATCTTATTGATTGAATGTCAGATATTCTTTTTGAATCTCTAAAACTTGCCTTAGTTTTTTCTAATATATTTTTACTTTTAATATTCAATCTTTCAATTTCTTTAACAATATACACATAATCTCCTTTTTTCTTTAAGTTATCAAACTTATCACATAAATCGTTGATACTGCCGACAAATTTTTCAATATTATGCTCTTCTAGGCTGCTATATTCATCTCCAATTTGACAAAGCATTTTCAGAGCATCTGCCACTTTTTCATTATTTACTCCTACTGTTATTATATTAATGTCTTGATTTGCAACACCCAGTCCTAAACCTCTCATAATATTAAATGCATCATGAGGCCTGCCCAAAAAATATCTTTTATTATCAACCGGATTTACATACCAAGCTTCTCCATGTGCTTCAACTTGCAAGAATATTTTACCTTTTTGTTTGTTTGTAAAACTCAAATCTGTCACTAATTTTTTATTCCCACTTGGATTATAATTTTTTTCTAATTCTTCTTTGTCATTAAAACCATCGTTGTCAGTATCAGAATTATTTTTATTAGTTCCGATTGCGTCTTCAAAAGCGTCAGGCAAACCATCCTTGTCAGAATCAGCACCTGTTAAATTTGCCAAGCCAATTGGAATTTTTTCAAGGTTATTATTGCTAACTCCTACACCCTGAGCCCTCATTAACTCAAAAGCATTACTAGGCCTACCCATGTAATGACGTAATTTAGTTTTTGGATTTACATACCAAGCTTCTCCGTTGGATTCTACTTGTAATAGTATACGACCAGCTAAACGATCAGACATTGAGCCTGAAAAAGCATGGACAGTATTTATGGTAATAAAAAAACTGAATATTATTAAAAATGTTAAATGTTGTTTCATATTTTTTTGTAGTCAAAAATTACCCTTAATACCAGCAATTCCCCATCTTTTCAAAAACCCCATTAAAATGGGGTTTTTAACTTT
>CAZMSR010000015.1:0-16810 GCA_964569045.1 uncultured Gammaproteobacteria bacterium
AAAATCTGTCGTTATTTTAACCTAAAAACGGTTCATTATTTCCAGGACTTGACACCAGTTGAAATACTCGGAGCTTTAGCCCACGCTTTTATCAAGCGCTTTATATCCACCCTTAAGCCTCGATTTGAGGTTGTAATCGAATCTGAATGGGTTGGTAAGATTAAATACGCTAGTTACGCCCTAGACGAAGCAGTCAACATCATAGCTTGCGTGGAGTTGGATTACGGGGAAGGAGGAGTATGGTGAGTCAAGAACTAATCCAAGAGTTACAAACTATACTCCTCGAGGACTATGAACAAGATTTGAGCATATCTGAAACCTCAAAAATAGCTAATAATATGGTTAATTATTATGGCTTACTTGGTGAAATTGCGGACAGATAGAATTTTGCTTGATTTTTGCACCTTAAATATGATAATATTGAATTATAAAAATACAATTCAATATCCACGCTACAACGTATTAAAAAGTCCTCATCAGGTCTTACGTTGTAGCGTGGAAACTATTCTTCGGAGTAGTTAAAACTGGTGGGGGCTTTTTAGTTGAAAAGTTTTCCGCCAATATGATAATATGAGCAAATCAAGACAGTCAAAAATAATGTCTTTCATTAAAGGTAAGCTTTTTTATAAAGCGGTGGCAAAAACCACTAAAGTTAACCTCGATATAATCGAGGATAGCGTAAAGCAAACCTCAAAAGCGGTGAAAAATCTCAGAAAAATGGAAGGTGATTTTAACTGGTTAGATAAAAAAGATAAATCTAATAAATAGTCCATGGATAATATTAAAAAAGCTATAATATTAGCTCGAGTTTCATCTAAAGAGCAAGAAGAAACAGGCTATTCTTTGCCTGCTCAAGAGAGTTATTTAAAAGATTATAGCGCTAGAAACGAGCTTAATATTGTAAAAGTATTTTCAATCTCAGAGTCTGCAAGTGGTGAAAAACAACGTGAGCGATTTAAGCAGATGATGGATTATATTAGGCGGAGTAAAATTAAGATTATAGTGTGTGAAAAGGCTGATAGGCTGACGAGAAACTTCAAAGACATGGTCATGATTGACGAGTGGGTACGCCAAGACAATGAACGACAGGTTCATTTAGTTAAAGATAGTCTAGTAATGCACCGAGATAGTCGCTCCCAAGAGAAGTTGAATTGGGGCATTAGGATTTTGTTTGCCAAAAACTATATTGATAATTTATCAGAAGAAGTTAAAAAAGGTCAAAAGGCTAAGATTGAAGCAGGTTGGCTACCAACCAAACCACCATACGGCTACAAAACCATTGGCGAGAAAGGTCACAAGACGCATGTGATTGATAGAAAGGTTGCACCACTTATAAAAAAGATGTTCACGCTTTACGCGACAGATAATTATTCTCTTAACAGCTTGGTTGATAAAATGTACGATGACGGATTACGAAGTAGCACAGGTAGAAAATTAGGGAGCAGTATAATGCACAGATTGCTCAAAGACCCATTTTACTACGGCAAAATGCGTCGGAATGACAAGATATATCAAGGCATTCATAAGCCGATAATATCGGAAGATTTATTTATGGAAGTTCAGGCTAAAATTACGAGAAAATTGAACGCTCCACAATTCAAAAAGCATCTACCTGTATTCAAGGGAAAAATCAAGTGTGCCGAGTGTGGAGGCGCTATTGTTTGGCAAAAGCAAAAAGGTAAATGGTATGGCAGTTGCAAACGGTTTAATCCTTGTACCCAAAAGAAATATTGGGCGCAATACAAGATTGAAGACCAAGTTTTGCCTCTTATGCAGGCTGTAGCTCCAAAAAGTGAGCGTATGCTTAATTGGCTAATTAAAGCTTTAAAAGATAGCAACAAAGACAAGACGGAGTATATGGAGGTTAAGAGAAAGAGCTTGAATATTAGTTTTCAGAAGATTGAAAATAGGTTAGAGAATATTTATGAAGATAAGTTGGACGATGTAATATCGACCGAATTTTATAAAAAGAAAGCTGGTGAGTATGAGGTTGAAAAGAAAAGTATTTTAAAAAAATTAAATAGTCTTGAAAAAGACAACACAAAAAGCTATGAAATTGGCTACAAAATTCATGAGCTTGCTTTGAAGTCAAAGAGAATTTATGAAAGCAAAAAAGCAACTGACGAAGATCGTCGATTATTGCTGTCTTACGCATTTTCTGACATTACACTCAAAGACGGCAAGGTTAGTGTGAAATACACAGAAGCCTTTGAGTTTTTGAATACTTGGTTACCGCGCCTAAACGCAACTGTCGAACCACTCGATTTAGGCGAAGATTACAAGAGAATTGAGGCTAACTTAGCCTCTCATCCCACTCTGCTCCGAGGCAGGGAGTCGAACCCCGATTGACTGGACCAAAACCAGCTGTCCTACCATTAGACGACCTCGGAATATTTAATTTAAAATTATAAATTAATTTTTGTACCGCTACGGGGAATCGAACCCCGGTTACATGGATGAGAACCATGCGTCCTAACCACTAGACGATAGCGGCCTTTTAGCTAATTACTGATTATTGTTTTATATTTTTCAATTGACTTTTGCAACCATTAATAAATTGCTTACCAGACATTATTTTTTTACCACTTGGCTGAAGCTTATTTATTATTAATGCATCTTTGGCACATTGCATAGCAAGCCTATTTTGACACAAAAACAACTCACCGGGCTTACAATCATTAATTTTTAAAACATCTGATTCAACTTCTAAAATTTTAATTAACACCTGAACATTATTAATTAAAAATAGAGCATAAGCACTTGGCCAAGGTTGCATAGCGCGAACAAAACTTTCTAACTGAAAAGCATTTTTACTAAAATCAATTTGACCGTTTTCCTTTTTAAGCATTGGTGCATAACTTGCCTTAGAATTATCTTGAGGTGTTTCTTTTATATCACCCTTAACATAAGCTTTAATAGTTGGCACCAAAATTTCACCAGCTAACAATGATATTTTGTCATACAAATCACCGCTTGTAAAGTCATTTTTTATTTCAATTTCTTTTAGAACTATTATTGGACCGGTATCCAAACTCGCTTCCATTTTCATTATTGTTACACCACTTTTTTTATCACCATTTAAAATAGCCGCTTGCACACATGAAGCCCCTCGATATTTAGGGAGCAATGAGCCATGCACATTAATGCAACCGTATTTTGGAATATCTAAAATTCCCTGAGGAATGATTTGCGCATAAGCAGCCACGACTATAATATCTGGCTTTAAATTAATAATTTGCTCTTTTATAATTTTTATTTTTTCAGGCTGAAGAACAGGAATCGCATTTTTTAAAGCTTCTTTTTTTATTGGCAAAAAATCAACAGCCTGCTTTCTTCCTGCAGGTCTATCAGGTTGCGTTATAACAGCTATTACATTAATATCATTATCATTAATTAATGCCTTTAAACAAGGAAGGCCAAATCTTGGTGTTCCTATAAAAATACAATTCATTTAAAAAATATTTTATATTACACTAATTTATCTATAAATAATACTCCATTAAGATGATCAATTTCATGTTGTATTACTCGAGCAAGCAAACCTTCAGCTTTTAAAATATATTTTTCACGCGCCAAATTATAATACTCACACTCGATATGTGCATGGCGTTTAACTTTTCCAAATACACCGGGCACAGAAAGGCAACCTTCTTCTCCAATTATAGTTTCTCGAGATTTTCTTGTTATCACTGGATTAATTAACTCAAATGGCTTTTCTTTGTGATTTATTATAACTAATCTAATATTTTTACCAATTTGCGGAGCAGCAAGTCCAATACCCTTATCAGAAACCATAGTAAAAATCATATTTTGGACTAATTCAAAATACTTTTTATCAATTTTTTCTAAATCAATTTTAATAGATTTTTTGCGCAAAATTAAACTCGAATTAAGTTCAAGTGATAATAATTTCCTTATTTTTCTCATTTTTTTATTATAAATTAATTATCCAATGTAGTCAATACAAAAAATGTCCACCTCATCACTTTATAAATCAAAACATATCGCCTATAATAAAAACATGGAAGAAAATAAAAAAAATAACAAATTTACATCTTTGGCAGACCTAATACCACAAATAAAACCTAAAAAAGTAACAACAACACAGTGGCAAGGCTTAGCTTTGCGCATAATCCAAGAATTAAATGTACCTGCAAACAAAAAAAGCTCTGTTTTTAGAGTATGTAAAACTAATTCATTAAACTATATTGAAAGATGCTTAATTGACACTAAAGAATTATGTACGGGAACAAATAAATGGGCCTACTTTTTTAAAGTAGTAAATAATGCAAAAAAAGAACAAGCCGGTGATACTCAAACCATCAAACAAAAGCAAATAAACTTTGAAAAATACAAATTAAATAACTTTAATAAAAAACGTAACTATACTAAACATGAAATTTAAGAGCAAGATGACCAATACCAAATGGTTTTTCATAACTTAAATCTTGAGGAATAAAATTATACTTATCTAAAACACCAAGTAAAGTTACAATTGGTTTTAAACCGCATTCATAAACACCTTTAATTGTGAGATCATCAATATTTAGCATTTTATCAATATCTTTTTCTTTAAGAGCTTCAATTACTCTATGGTCAAATTTTTTAGCTTGCGAATGATAACCAGAAGGAGAATTCTGACTAAGGCGATGAGAGAGCTCACCGCTTGCTAAAATCGTAATTTTTTTATTTGTCTTAATTAACTCTTCTTGCATTGCCACACCAAACTCATAATGACTAGCAAGTGACTTACAAGAAGTATGTAGTGGCACAAGCTTGAAATTAGAATATTTTTCTAAAACATAATAAAGTGGAACCCCTGAACCATGATCTAAAGCATCTTCAGACAATGCCACTAAACTACTAGTATTTTCAAAAATAAGTTGGATCAAGCCGATCAACTCAAAATCAGGCAATAATTTTCTATTAATACTAAAATCTCCAAAATTCCTAAAATTTAAACCATAATTCAAATTAGAATTAATAACAAACTTATTTTCTGCACTTGGTCCATGTGAGGTTATTGTAATAATTACATCCGGCTTATCTAATAAAATCTGAGTAGCAATTTTTTCTAAAGCTAATTTTGTTTTTTTAATTACCAGCAAATTTTCTTTTCCAATAATCGGAATCAATAGGGGAGTATGAGGAACTATATAAGCTGATGTTATCATTTGTATTATTTTTATTACATTCTTTTAAATCTAGATACTCACTGCCTTTCCGTTTGGATAAAGATAAAGCACCTTTGGAGAAACAGTTAAAACATTTTCCCATTTAAAACCAACTTTTTCAAAAACTTCACCGGAAAGAATCGGTCTTTTTTCGCCTTCAGAGATAACATAGACTGCGTTTGAATTATTAGATTTAACTAATTCGCCATCTTCAAATAAAACCGGATCAGTTTCAATGTATCCTGCAAGTTCTTCAGGATTAACAGGAATTATTTCTTTATGCTTAAATTTAGTATTTAAAAATACTTTATCCCATACAGGAGATTTAGTGCCCTCAATAACCCAATACACACCGCCTGTTTGATTATTTTGAAGCAGTGCTCCGGTAGGATGAGCAGACAATCCGGTAATCGGTGTTCCATTAGTATAACCAGCAATATCCTGCCATCCTGCATCAACCACTTCTTCAGGATTATATCCAATTAATCTAAACGCTTCATCTGAGGCAATTTTCCTTTTTTTATCATCTACTAGTAAAAATGTTGATCCATCCGGAGAACGCACCACTGAATACTGAGGAAACTTAATAGGATATCCTTTAGGATAACTAGCTAAATCAGACGACTTTACTGTTAATATCTTATTTTCAGAATAACGAGAAGTTAAAGCTGTCTTAGATAAAAATGGTCTTTTTTTACCCCCCTGAATTAACCACACCCCCGGCTCACCAGCAGCCTGAACCAAAGATCCCTCAAGCAAATCGGTTGAAAAATATCTTTGCCATATTTTATGAAAATTATAATTCCCGTTGTATACATGAGGAGTATAATTATACAATGCTGCTGTTGCTTTATTTGTCGGTCTTACTAAAATATTTTGTTTTTCCTTATCTTGCATTTTCAAATTTGTAAAACGGTAGAGATTGCCAGACTTATATGTATATCGATGAGGAGCATTCATATACTCAGAAAACTGCAAAGCAGCAGAGTTAACTTGTTTCCCAAAACCTTTCCAACGATCATTACAACCACCACCGTCCGGACAACCATAACCAGTTGCCCAATCAAGCTGAGAGGCTCTTGGTGTATTATCTTCAATTAAACTCTGCTCTTTTTGCAATAAAACTAAAAGAAACTGCGGATTAATTTTAACAGGATTACATTTTACCTGTTTTTCAAATTTTGTCGGATTATTACTTAAATTCGCTTCAGAACAATCATAATTATTTACAGCAGCATTATAAATTATTGCAGCTGCACTCTGCATCTTGCCATCTGCATCTTCAGTATTATAATTAGATAAATAACTTTTTCTCTCTTTTAAAAATTGAACAACTTCTTCATAAGTCATTGCCCTTGAATTAAGAATATCGTTATCTCCAATAATATAACTAGGGTCAAAATTTGACTCACTTTCAGCTTCTGCAGGCAAGGCAATTAAAAGAAAAAAAAGAATAAATATTAATAATTTTTTTTTCATGGGGATAATGTTGTTAAATAATATGTTTAATTATACCACAACTATTTTCGCACACCAACCAATATTTTCTCTCGCGCTCCAATATCAATTGTAATATTATCACCCTCTTTTACAGTTCCATCAACAATCTTCATGGCAATCTCATCTAAAATCATATTTTGAATAATACGCTTTAACGGACGTGCTCCAAAAGTCGGATCATAACCTTTTTCAGCTATTAACTTCTTTACTTTCAAGGATATCTTTAAAGTAATTTCCCTGCTCTTTAACCGTTTAGATACTTTAAATAATTCTAAATCAACAATTTTTTCCAATGTTTTTTTATCAAGTGATTTAAAAATAACAATATCATCAATTCTATTTAAAAACTCTAATTTGAAAAATTCTCGTAATATTTCATGAATTTTCTCTTCCATCTCATTTTGCCTTGCTGTTACTACTTTTTTTGCATCTGACCCGTCTGAAAAACCAATTGTATATTCCTCAATAACCTCATTACCCAAGTTTGAGGTCATTATAATTATTGTATTTTTAAAATTAACCACGCGACCCTTAGCATCTGTTAACCTTCCTTCATCTAAAATCTGCAAAAGCATATTAAACACTTCTGGATGAGCTTTTTCCACCTCATCAAACAAAATAGCACTATATGGTCTACGACGAATTTTTTCTGTTAATTGTCCACCTTCTTCATGCCCAACATATCCGGGAGGAGAACCAATAATTTTAGCAACAGAATGTTTTTCCATAAATTCAGACATATCTAAACGTATAAGCGCTGATTCATCATTAAACATAAATTGAGCCAAGCTCTTAGCTAGTTCAGTTTTCCCAACACCGGTTGGCCCAACAAACATAAATGACCCAATAGGCTTATTTTCTTCTGAAACACCGGCGCGCGACCTCCTTAGCGCATTTGAAATAGAAACAATTGCATCACTCTGCCCAATAACACTTTTAGATAACATGTCTTCAGCTTCTGCTAATTTTTTTATCTCACTTTCAAGCATCTTACTGGCTGGGATTCCAGTCCAACGAGATACAACGCGAGCAATATCTTCAGCTTCAATCTCTTCTTTTAGAATCCTAAGCCCACCTGTTTGCACTTTAATCAATCTCTTTTCTTGTTTTTTTACCTCATTTTCAAGCGCCGGAATTCTATTATATCTAATTTCAGCTACTTGTGTTAAATCATCGCCTTTTTGTTCTACTTTTTCTGCCTGAGCTTTTAGCTCATCAATTTTTCTTTTTGACTCTCTAATTTTTGAAATAATTTCCTTTTCATTCTTCCAGTGAATTTCAAGCCTAGAAGCTTTTTCCTGAAGCTCGGCAAGCTCTTTGTCTAAATTTTTAATTTTATTCTTATTGTTAATTTCACCAATTAAACCGGCACGTTCAATTTCTAATCTTTTTATTTTTCTTTTTAAACTATCAAGCTCAGCAGGGGATGACTCTATTTCTATGCGTAACATTGAGGCAGCTTCGTCAATAAGATCAACAGCTTTATCAGGTAAAAATCTATCAGTAATATAGCGACTTGATAATTCAGAAGCTGATATTAAAGCGTCATCGGTAATTCTTACACCATGATGAATTTCATATTTTTCTTTTATACCACGAAGTATAGCCAAAGTATCCTCTGAACTTGGTTCTGAAACAAAAATTGGCTGAAATCTTCTTTCTAGAGCAGAATCCTTTTCAATATATTTTTGGTATTCTTTTAAAGTTGTTGCCCCAACTACACTTACTTCACCTCTTGCCAAAGCCGGCTTAAGCATATTAGAAGCATCCAAAGAACCTTCAACAGCACCCGCTCCAACCAATGTGTGAAGTTCATCAATAAATAAAATAACATTATTGCTTTGTGATTTAATCTCTCGCATAACAGCTTTTAGACGGTCCTCAAACTCACCTCTAAACTTAGCGCCTGCAACTAACGCTCCTAAATCAAGGCTAACAATTTCTCTATTCTTTAAAGTTTCCGGAACATCGCCTACAATAACCCTTTGAGCCAAACCTTCAATAATAGCAGTTTTACCGGTTCCGGCTTCACCAATTAAAACCGGATTATTCTTAGTTCTGCGCGAGAGTATTTGCATTATACGTCTTATTTCTTCATCACGCCCAATCACAGGGTCAAGCTTTTGTTCTTTAGCCATTTTAGTCAAATTTAACGTATACTTTTCTAAAGCTGCGTATTTTGATTCTGGGTTAGGGTCATTAACTTGAGCCGAACCACGCACCTCAGCTAAAATCTGTAAAACCTTTTCATATTCAACACCCATTAAAAGTAATATTTGCTGAGCCTTAGACTTAACACCAATTAGAGCTAAAAGTATGTGTTCTATGGAAATATATTCATCACCCATTTTAGCTGCTTCTTTACGAGCTCTTTCAAATACTAAAGCGACTTCGTTAGTTCCTTGTACCATTTCAACCGTGGCGCCGGCTCTAACATTTGCCTTTGGCAATTTATTTATAGCTGCCATTACTTTATTATTAGATAAATTAATATCAACATTTAACTTATCTAAAACCGGTTTTATTATTGAGTCATTAATAGAAAGTAAAGCAGCTAAGACATGCAAGGCTTCAATATATTTTTGACCTGATTCTTGCGCTAATACTTGAGCGCTAATTATTACTTCTTGAGATTTTTGAGTAAATTTTTCAAACATAAAACAATTTTTTAGTTAACAATAAATTAGCAATCCCACAAGGAGTCTGCTAATTATTATAGTAACTTAATTAGACACCTTAGTCAACTCTTAAACGAATTTGAGGAGCGTTAATAAATCTCTTAACACACATTGCTAATGTATCTGAACACTCAGTGCAAAAACAAGGATCTTTAGGTAAATTATACTTACGAAAACCAGGATAAAATAAATCCATAGAATCTATTCTGCGGTCAATAATATTATCGCATTTATCACATTTATATATAGTAGCCATATTTTTAACTAATTTAGATATGTAATAAATTATATGCAAAAAAATCACACAACTTTTTTCGCAAACACTTACTAACATATCAAAATCTAAATATTATTTTATTAGACAATAAATTATTTTTTTGGCAAAAAAAATACCGCAACCTTAAAAAGCTCGCTGCGGTAATAAAATTATTTATAATACACTCACCGCAATTTTTTGCTTAATATTTTTTTTAAGTAGATCATTTTTAATTACTAAACTCTTATTACTCTAAACAAAAACTTTTATTAATCTTTGCTCTATTACTATAATTTAAATATTATTTTTTAATAATTTAATTTTATCACTTTAAAAATCAACTGACCATGTGGAAGAGTAGGGGATAAGTATGTAATATTGGCTAAAAATTAATAGCATTTCACTATTTACTTGCCTCAATTTAACACCTGTGCTAAAAATTTTTCTTATTTTTTTACCTACTTAATTTAAAATCCATAAATAAAAAAGATTAATTGTGTAGTAATTAATCTTTTTTTATTCATTTTTTAAATTTTTTCTTTTTACACTTTATATAATAAATTGCATCATAATTTAAACCAACTATACCCGCTAGCATTAGTTTTGCCACAATACCATAAACCAGCTTCATTATCTGCAGGAGTATCATTTGAATAACCAACAATCATTCTACCAACCTCAGTTAAATCATCACAATCCCCTGGATCCGGTGCTGCAGTAGAATGATATGTATCTAATTTCAAATACCCATTTTCAATTTCCAATTTACTACCTGGAGAAGTTGTACCAATACCAACGTTGCCATTTTCATCAATTATCATCCGTCTGTTTTCTGTTACGCGTCCGCCTGTATAAAATATGAATTTACCATTTCCAGCAGATGCTTTCATTGAAAATTCTGAATTATTTGAATATATGCCATCACCATCTGATTCCGGATTAAATCTAATGTAATTGGCGCCATTTATGTCTAGTTTTTCTTGAGGAGTTAGTGTGCCAATGCCAATATTGCCATCAGAATTCATGGTTAGTTTTCCTGTGTTAGCACCTGTTTTTCTTGTTTCAAGAATAAATTTCCCAGAATTATCAGCGCCGTCTCGAACAGCTACAAGAGAAGCTATAGAATTTTCTACCTGAGCATCATCTTCTATATAGAAATTCATCCCGGGGCCAAAATCGTCTGTCATATCTCCGGAAGTTTTTAATGCTAAACCCAATAAAGCTCCGGTATTTGAATCTGTCCAAGTAACTTCTCTCCGAGACATAATGCCGCTGCCTGTAGTTGACAAATCAAGAAGACTAGCCGGATTCGTTGTACCTATACCAACATTGCCTAAATTATTAATTCTCATTCTTTCAGTAAGAGAACCACCTGATTCTGTTTCAAATGTTACCGCAGATTTTGCATTTCCTTCTGCTCGAGAATAAATTCTAATATCATTAGACCCTGATTGATTTAAAGATTGCCCAGTAATCTGCAAATAAGGTTCTCTTAGTTGTTTATCTACACTTGAATAAGAACTAATTACAAAGCCCGGCTCATGATCAAGTGGTCTGGCTAAAATTTGTGTTATATAACTATCAGAAGCAACTCTTACATCTCCCACCACTTCCAAATTAGCATTAGGTGTTGTCGTACCAATGCCCACTTTATTAGCAAAAAACGCATTGCTAAATGTAGAATTTCCTGTCACTTCAAGAGTTCCACTAGTCGAAATATTGTCACCAATAGTTGTAGCAGCATATACTGTTGCGCCAGATACTCCTGTAGTTGCCGCAATTGCAAAAGCTGCAATTATAGTTGGCACATTGTATGATAAAAAATCTTTTATATTATCCATAATTTTTTTTTATAAAGTTAATTATTAAATACGCTATTTTTTTTAATATACCTTTAATAGTAAAATTCAAATAACTATTCAGATTCTTTTAACAACTTAATTTCCATCGCCTGTCTTTCAACTTTAACATTTAATTCTTTTATAGCATCCAATAAAGCATACTTCAACATACCATCATCAACCTTTCTATATCCTTTATCATCCATAGTCACCCAATCTGGCATAACTTCTTCAACCTCCTGCGCCACAAAACCAATTTGCTCTTCGTTTAATGGATACTTATACAATTTATTACCCAACTTATTCCATTCAAAGGTAACAGGATTTAATTTTAGCACATCTTCTAATAAATAATTAGTTGATTTAATCTCCTGCTTCAACCTTCTATCAGATGAACAATTTGACAAATCAGAATCAGGCCCACAAATATCACTATTTGCTTGCACAATAAGCTGAGGAGCAGCACTACCATTTTCAACATAAAACAATTGCTGCCCACCGGTTCCAAGGCCGGCAACCTTAACGCCAGCTTCATTGCTACCTTTAGAATTAAATATAGCTGTAAAATCACTTCCACCTCCACCACCAGCACTCTCAACTACTAATTTACTACTTGGAGTTGTTGTACCTATCCCGACGTTGCCGGTTGTGTTAACTACCATTCTTGCACCACCTCCACTATTATCAAATATTTCAAAATTATCATTGTTTGCTCCTTCAACTTGCATTATCCAGCCTCGTGCATCATTACTTATAACGTATCCGGAACGACTATCTCCACCGGCAGCCTGTGTAGCTCCAAAAACTTCATCAGAACCACGAATAACAAGTTCTTCACCAGGTGCAGTTGTACCAATGCCAATTCTACCATCATCTTGAATAACAAATTTTGTATCATTAGCGCTGTCTGCAACTACAAAAGCTTTGCCTGTGCCTGTGCCGCTACCGGTAACACTAAACTTACCCCATGGAGAAGTTGTACCAATACCAACGTTGCCATTTTCATCAATTATCATCCGTCTGTTTTCTGTTACGCGTCCGCCTGTATAAAATATGAATTTACCATTTCCAGCAGATGCTTTCATTGAAAATTCTGAATTATTTGAATATATGCCATCACCATCTGATTCCGGATTAAATCTAATGTAATTGGCGCCATTTATGTCTAGTTTTTCTTGAGGAGTTAGTGTGCCAATGCCAATATTGCCATCAGAATTCATGGTTAGTTTTCCTGTGTTAGCACCTGTTTTTCTTGTTTCAAGAATAAATTTCCCAGAATTATCAGCGCCGTCTCGAACAGCTACAAGAGAAGCTATAGAATTTTCTACCTGAGCATCATCTTCTATATAGAAATTCATCCCGGGGCCAAAATCGTCTGTCATATCTCCGGAAGTTTTTAATGCTAAACCCAATAAAGCTCCGGTATTTGAATCTGTCCAAGTAACTTCTCTCCGAGACATAATGCCGCTGCCTGTAGTTAGTATATCAAGCGCAGCCACCGGACTCGTCGTACCTATTCCAATATTGCCATTGGTATCCAAAACTAATACATTCTTTTCACCACTAGGAGTATTATTCCAAAACCTTAAATCTTCTGTTGTTCTATCTTGATAGATTGCCCAATGTTTATCCGCACCAGTCACACTTTGTATGTCAAGCTCTGCATTATTACCACTAACCTGATACAAATGAGCAAGAGCATTTGGAGTAGTTGTGCCAATTCCAACATTTCCATCATTTTTAATTGTCATTGCATCTATTTCAGCTTCTCGACCAACATTAAAGTGCAGATCAGCTTTACGATTACTACCTGTTGTCCAAGTACCGGATGATGCTTTAGCATATATCCGGACAGGAGCTTCAGCAGTAGAATTATCATTACTAGAGCCATACCATGATAAAGCACCCATGTTATAACCTGTTGTAATTGGAGAGCCTAGGGCTGTATCACCACGCCTATAAAAAGCCAATTCGCTTTTATCAGAAGCTGTTGATGATAACTCAGAAAGCATAACATCCCCGTCAAGCACATCTAATTTTACATTTGCTAATACTCCGGTTTGACTCTGCCCAGGATTATTTGTATTTATTCCAACCCTACTGTCACCAAGCATAACTATTTCAGCAGAATCATCTGCATCAACATCAAAACCAAAAGCAGTTTCTTCAGACGCTAATGGAGCTACTGATGTGCCACTCTTTTTTGCTGCTGAAAAAAATACTGCAGAAGTTGTATCAGTAGGATTATTAGAACCTATTACACCAGAAAAATACACACCCCTTGAATCTGTATCACTATATCCGGCAAGAACCATTCCACCATCATCCGCATCTAATGGACCAAACTTAACAAATGTTGAACTTGGTACAATACCAATCATACCATGAGACACATCAGAATCAGTTAAATAAATACTACCATCATGAACATTTAATTTTGCCTCTGGACTAGTTGTTCCAATCCCAACATTACCATCAGAAGTGATTCTCATTCTCTCTGCAGTTCCACCTACACCTAATTTTCTTGCCTGAAAAACCATTGCTCCTGAATTATCAGCACCATCCCTCACAACAGCCAGTGTGCCAATTGCTTGCTCTCCAGATGCATCATCTTCAATATAAAAATTCATACCGGGACCAAAACCATCAGTCATATCACCGGAAGTTTTCAAAACAGCACCAAAAGGTGCTCCAGTAACTCCGGTTGTCCAAGTAACATTTCTACGACTCATAATCACACTTCCAGTAGTTGACAAATCAAGAAGACTAGCCGGATTCGTTGTACCGATTCCAACTCTTCCATTAGCCTTATCAATTGCAAACAAAGAATCACTTGTACCAGAAGCTATAAAATTTAATGTTGAGTCCAGTGTCCAATCACCACCATCCGGCAAAGAAGTAGTAGCTATAAACCCTGTTTCAGAAACCACTTCTTGAACACCTGCGGTAATACCAACATTAGCTGTTGGAGTATTTTTATTAACAATAGTTAAACCACCTTCAGATGACTCAGACAATTTTAAATTTCCCACATATATTGTTGAGCTTGATACCCATAAATCTTTCCAAGGACTTGCTTCAGAACCAAGAGAACTATTTGTATCACCTGGTAGCACATCGCCAGTCACTACCAAGGCAGCGGATGGAGTAGAAGAACCAATACCAATTCTACCATTATCAGTTAGATAAATATCAGTATTAAAAGTAAAAGTTCCTCCAGAAGCTGAATCAGGACCAGCTTTTTTCAAAAATGAACCCTCAGTTACACTAATTTGATTACCGGTAAAATCAATATAATTACCGGCAGATAAATTAAGAGTTGGCAGATCAACTGCTGAAGGAGAAAATGATTGAGCATTCCCAGCAATAACCAATCCGGCTATCACAAACATGGCAATTTGTGGGAAATTTTTCATAGCTAATAATTATGAATTAATAAATTATTAAAATTATATTTAAACGAAAAACAAAATTCGATTTCCACTATTACATTTAATATACCATAAATAATAACTAAAAAATTGGGGATATGTTCTACTACTACTGCGATCCACACACGAATGATCCTCCGGTATCAAGTACTCCATTAGTGATTCTTACCCTATGACAATCACCAGTTGCAGTATCTTTCATAATAATTCCACTAGAACTATCTGTAATATAAACATCTCCATTATCTATAGTTAACTTTGAAACAGCTGTAGAAGTACCAATCCCAACATTTGATCCATCTATCATTAAATTATCAGTTGAACCTACAATATCACTTGATGTATAATAAGCCATCTCACCAGTAGACCCCGTGTTTACTGAAAAGTTATCAAGCTGCACACCACGATAGTTTATTACATAAGCTTCTGTTGAAGACTTAGCTACCATTATAGGTTTTGAAACCTCACCTAAACCTGTTGGTGCATAATCAACTAATGCGCCAGGAGTTGAAGTAGAAAGATAATATGTTTGCCCTTCACTTAACCCCGACAAACCATCAGCTAACCCATTAGTTGACAACACAAAATCATTACCATCCACTTCTATTACAACACCAACAACTTCAGCATTCTCAACGCTATCAGCCTGTGCCTTTTCATAAGCACCTGTACTAGTTGAAATCTTAACAGCATTCTTAACACTTAAACCATGCCCTGCCTGTGTAATTCTAATTGATGTTTTTCCAATCTTTGACCAATTAGCATCTCCTGAGCTTTTGTATTCAATAGCCCCTGCATTACTTCTAAAGCCAAATCCAGAATCTGCAGACACTGGACCAAAATTCAAGTAACGCGTATCAGTAACCGCACCAGAAATAATCATATTTCCATAAACATCTAACTTTGCAAGTGGGGAAGTTGTACCTATTCCGACATTACCACCACTTGGGCCTCCTGTAACAACAAAATGTTCACCTGTTGTAGGGCCGACAGCTAAACTAGATCCTGCTAGATCTTGATTATAAAACCAAACTCCATCACCACCGGTATTTGACCTAAATTTAGAATTATTACCAAGCTCTTGATACACGGTTGGAGCAATATATACATGCAATGGAGAAATAGGTGTTGTTGTTCCTATTCCAACATTGCCACCATTAAAATAACTATCACCGTCAGCCTCTAAGTGAATCTTACTACTACCACCAAATGTTAAATCTAAAAATCCTTCATTACCACTCGCATAAGCACCAAGAGTTACCGGAACATCACCGGCAGTTTTGATTCTAAATTCAGGATGCCCACCTGATAATGCTGTATAAATCTCTAATTCTGATCCCGGATTATCTGTGCCAATACCAACATTACCACTTTCATCAACTACTAATTCAGATGTATTCTCCCATTTACCGCTCGCGTCAACTCGCAATAATTGCCCGGTTGATGTAGCGCTAATAGTAGTATCAATTAAATCTTCAAGCAAAGTAATACTAGATACATCTACCCACTCATAGCCATCTGCCCCAGAATTCACTGTTAATACTTTTCCGGCAGTGCCGATTGTTAACTCAGAAAAAGCGGTTGCACCACTATTCAAATATGGAATTGCATAACTTGTCCAAGATGATCTACCGGTACCACCATCAACAACTTGGACATCCAACATACTACCATTATAAGCTTCATCAGTACGTAACCATATCTGCCCATCATTATCACCAGCCACAATAGCATCTTCAGCTGCTTGCGAACCAACTGCTTGAATAATTAAACCTCCGGCTGCATTAATATTTCCACCATCAACAGTAAAAGAATTATCAAAAGTAGTTGTGCCTATCGACACCTTTCCGCTACCGTTAGCAAGAATATCTGAACTATTCTCCCATTTACCGCTCGCGTCAACTCGCAATAATTGTCCGGTTGATGTAGC
>CAZMSR010000015.1:16910-18974 GCA_964569045.1 uncultured Gammaproteobacteria bacterium
CGGCTGCTAAATATAATCCGGAATGATCACCCCAACCATAAGCAGTATCCCAATTAGCATTGTTTAAATTAGCGGCACTTACATTACCGGTTGTTACTACATTACCAGAGCTATCAATTGTTAAAGCATTAGCAACAGAAAATAATTCACTAGGAGATGAAGAACCAATACCAATATTACCACTTGCATTAACAAACAAATCAGTTGACCAAGTCGGACTAAGAACGCCTCCGGAAATTAAAACTTGGCCGGTTGTGCCAACCGCTGTTTGAGCCATTTCTGTTGTTGAACTTGCAAAAATCAAAGCTCCCGGAACCCCCACCAAACTAACTCCGGTGCCACCATCAGTCATCTGAACATCTAACATGCTCGCATTATATGCTGAATCTGTTCTAAGCCACATTTGACCTACTTCTGCACCACCAATTAAAGTATCTTCATCAGCCTGTGAGTCAACAGTGTGAATTACTAACCCTCCTGAAGCTTTTAAATTACCGCCAAAAACTTCCAATTTAGCTCCGGGAGTAGAAGTGCCAATACCAACATTCCCAGTCTTAGTAATTGTTAATATTCTATTGCCATTAGTATCAAATCTTATTTCATCAGTATTTGAGTCTCCATCAACATACGCTTTTGTGTTTTGATCTGTATCAATAACTCCGCCAAGAGAGCTCCAAGCTGAATCATTAAAACCTTCAAACGAATTATTTGTTGTATTAAAACGAATCATACCGGTTGTACTTGCTGGTCGCTCCGCATTAGTGCCAACCGGAATTCTTAAGCCATCAGTAGTATTAATAACAAATGAACTCATTGGAGAAGTTGATGCTATACCAATTGAACCATCTGCTTTTATAATAAAAGATGGAGTAGTCGTAGAAGACTGAATAAAAGCAGAGTCACCTTGAATTGAATCAATATCAAGCTTTATATCCTGAAATATAATTGCACAAGTCGCGCATTCAAGATAGCTGCCATCAGGCACTGATATTTCAGTGACCCCGCAACTATTAGGAGTATCTTGAGCCGCACATCTTGTCACAGCAGTAGCATCCCCAGGACAATAATCAAGGCTTCCAATAACATTAGGACATTCAACAGCAAAAACAACCCTTGCAGACAATATAAACATTATTACAAAGACTGAGATTAATGATTTTGTTATCGGAAGTCTATTCATGAAGAAATATTTCCTACTTTTATTTAAGCTAATCTTAGCTTAATATTCAACTTATTAACCTTATTTTTATTATACACAATTATACCACGTTTCATTAAACTTGAGATGTGTAAAACTATGAACTTTTTTAAATACACTTAAACAACCGTATATATTTAAACATATCAGCTTTTATAAATTATTTAATTAAAATACAAATTTTGAGTCACAAGTTACTCTAAAATTTATGACTCATCACTATATTTAAATGCTATTTACAACAAGCAATAGACAAACTATTTGAACACACTGTCATCATACTTTTCCCACCATTAGCATCAAAATTCCAAAATGCCCCAAGTTCGCCAGCATCAGCACTAGTCCAACCAGAGCAATCATTTGACTCTTTATCACTAGACCCACTATTTAGCCAATAAGATCCTGAAGAGGGGATAGTAGCTCCACAACTTCTAGAGTTTAACACCTCATCAACCCTACAAACATGAGAGCCGGAGACTACAGAATTACACACAGCATCAGCATCATCATAACCACCAATATTTCCATTTGTAGCGGAACTAGACGTTGCTTGATATATTGATCCGAAGCATCCATCCACACTTAAATCTCCAACTATATAAGTATCACCGGTAGTACTCGCTATAGTAAATTTCCCGCTATTAACATTTAAATCTCCAACTAAATTAAGCCCGTCGGCAGTAAAATCTGTTCCAGGATTGCCAATATTTATTATCACATTACTATCCATATCTAAATCACCCTCAAGCCCAATCCCACCAACAGCTGTTAACTGACCGGTTATGTACGCATCACCTACAACTGACAGTTCTGCCTCTGGACTAGTTGTTCCAATCCCAACATTACCATCAGAAGTGATTCTCATT
>CAZMSR010000016.1:0-18359 GCA_964569045.1 uncultured Gammaproteobacteria bacterium
AGATTTTGACAACTTTTTTCTTAAATTGCTTCGCAATTTTTGGACAGTCTGATTACAGCTGTTAAAGAATTTTTAGAAAAATTAGAAATACATTGCATATTATAAAATAATTTGATAATATGAAGATGTGTAACAGTCTTGAACCTTTAAATAAATGAGAGATATCAAATGGAAAATGTAATTTATGCGGTTAATCCAGTGGTGATCCCATTAATTAAACAACCAGAGCTTGCAAGAAAATTGAAAACCGCAGCTTGGGAGCATGCAGAAAATATTGTTCGAAAACATTTAGCAGAACTTGGTATGGAATGCTGTCCACGTTTGATTGCTGCCAGCAAGGCTTTCATTGCTCTCCGCAAAAAAAATTTTCAAAAATTTAAAAAACTATATGATTATTTTTTATCACATACCCCTCCGGTTAAACCAAATAAGACAAAACATCATAAATTTCGCCAAAAAAGGATTCGACAAATATCCAAACGAGTATAAGTCTCAAATATAATTTCAAAAACCCTCTTAATAAGGGCTTTTTTTTATGTTAATTTTTATTTTAAAATATTGCACACCATAAACGCGCAAATATTAATTATATTTTTTCTTTTTGCAAATAATCTAGTGTGCTTTTATAATTTTCAATTAATTCTTTTAAAATTTTTTCAATATCGTTATTAATAACACCTTTAGAAATTATTTGGTTATATAACTCTGGTTTATTATTTTCAATATAATTAAATAGCCCGGATTCAAAATTCATCACTTTGTCTACAGGAATATTATCCAAAAACCCATTAGATACCGCATAAAAAATTATAACCTGCTTTTCTACTACAAGTGGTGCATATTGGTCTTGTTTTAAAACTTCTGTTATTCTTTTTCCTCTTTCTAATTTCTTTTTTGTGTCATTGTCAAGATCTGAACCAAATTGTGCAAAAACAGCTAATTCTCTGTATTGCGCTACCTCAAGCCTCATTTTTCCGGCAACCTTTTTCATTGCTTTTATTTGTGCGCTTGACCCAACACGCGAAACAGATAATCCCGCATTCACTGCCGGTCTTAAACCTTGATTAAATAAATTTGATTCTAAAAATATTTGCCCATCTGTAATAGAAATAACGTTAGTTGGGATATAAGCCGACACATCCCCTGCCTGTGTTTCAATTATAGGTAATGCTGTTATTGACCCACCCCCATGATTCTCGTTTAATTTACATGCTCGCTCAAGTAATCTAGAATGTAGATAAAATACATCACCTGGATATGCTTCTCGTCCCGGTGGCCTTCTTAAAAGTGAAGAAATTTCTCGATATGCCACAGCATGTTTACTTAAATCATCGTAAATTATTAAAACATCTTCGCCTTTTTCTAAAAAATACTCAGCAATAGCACATCCGGCATACGGAGCAATGTATAGCATTGATGCCGGCTCAGAAGCACCGGCTAAAACAACAGTAGTGTATTCCATTGCACCTGCTTTTTCTAATTTTGTAACTAAATTTGCTATTTTAGACTCTTTTTGACCAACAGCAACATAAACACACTTCATATTCTGCCCTTTTTGGTTGAGTATAGTATCCATTGCAATTGCTGTTTTCCCAACTTGCCTATCTCCAATAATTAGTTCTCTTTGCCCTCTTCCAATTGGTATCATAGCGTCTATTGCTTTTATCCCTGTTTGAACTGGTTCGTGAACTGATTTTCTAGCAATAACACCTGGTGCGATTCTCTCAATTGGATTGTACTTTTCAACCTTAAAATCGCCTTTCCCATCAATATGCTTCCCAAGAGCATTTACAACGCGACCCATAACGGCTTTGCCAACCGGTATTTCAAGAACTCTTTTTAAAGACTTAACACTATCACCTTCTTTTATAATTAAAGGGTCTCCAAGTATAATTGCTCCAACAGTATCTTCTTCTAAATTAAGTGCAACCCCATAAACTCTTTCTCCATTTGACGCGCTAAATTCGAGCATCTCGCTCATTAGAGCTTCACGAAGCCCAGATATTTTTGCAATTCCATCACCTATAGCAATAACTTTACCAACAGACTCTTCATTTGCCGTAGAGCTAAATCCCTCTATTTGTTTTCTTAGTTGATCTATTACAAAATCTTTTGTACTAGTAGACATATTTAAAATTATTTAACTAACTCAGTTTTTAAATTTTTTAATCTCGCCTTTAAGCTTCCATCAATAACCTTATCTTTATATTTAATTATTATTCCGCCAGAAACGAGATTAGCATCTTCTATTATTTTAATATTTATGTAATTTACTTTTGCTTTATTTTTTACAAAATTTTTTATTTCATTTAAAATATTATCATTAGGCTTGCCGGAGCAAATTATTTGGGCATTAACAATGCTATGTTTTTCATCCCAAATTTGACAAAATTTTTGTGTAATTATATTTATTTTTGTTGTATCATTATTTTTTATAATAATATTTATGTATGGTTCTAAAATAGAGTCAATCTCTTCTTTGTCCTTATTTTGAGTAATTTCAAATAATAACTCAGCATATTGTTTAACACTCACCTTCATAAATTATCTATTTTCGTTAATTATACTTCGAATCATTTCCCTATCTTTAGTAATATCAACTTTTTGTTTAATTATTTTTTCTACTGCACTAACAATTAAACTCCCTATTTCAGTTTTTATTTCACTAATTGTGTTTTCTTTTTCAAGTTCCATTTTCTTCTTTTCAGAGACAATTACTTCTGAAATTTGTAATTTTGCTTTTTCAATTGCCTGTTCTTGTTTTTTTTCTGCATCATTTTTTGCTTGCTCTAAAATATCATTAGCTTGCCGCCTTGCCTTACTTAAAACATTTTCTGACTCAACTCTTGCGTTCTCTAACTTACTGCTAATTTTTTTAGCATCTTCTAGGCTTTTTTCTATTTTTTTTGATCGTTCATGCATTACTTTTTGCAACGGAATAATCACAAATTTATACAAAACAAAAAATACAATCCCAAAATTAACAATTTGAGCCACAATAAGCTTTATGTCAATATGAAACATTTCAATTATATTTTCCATTTCTAATTCAATTACAAATAAAATTTAACTTATCATAAATGCAATCACTAAAGCATAAATTGCAACAGCTTCAGTAAATGCGGCAATTATCAACATGTTTGTCTGTATTTTTCCGGCTGCTTCTGGATTTCGTCCAATAGCTTCAACAGCCTTTCCACCTATCATTCCCAAACCAATACCAGAACCAATTGCTCCTAAACCAATAGCTAAAGCTTTAGCCAACATTGTATATTCTGCTGTGTTTTCCATATTTTTTTATATAAAACCTAGAATTTTATATTTTGAATAATCATTCTAAAATTTTATATTTTGAATTTATTTATATTTTTAATAAAAAATAATTGTACTTAATGTGCTTCTTTGCTTGACATTGATAAATATGAAAGCACTAAAATTGAAAATATGAATGCTTGTATCAATCCGACCAATACCTCCATAAACATAAACGGAATTGGCAACCCAAAAGCCAAAATTCCTGACATAGTTGCAAGCAAAACTTCGCCAGCAAATATATTTCCAAATAAACGCAATGCAAGACTTATAACTTTTGCCGCCTCACCAATAATCTCAATTAAACCTACAAAAAAATAAACCGGATTTATCATTAAAACCATTTTATCTACCTTTATTTTACTGGGTATCTCAATTATTGCCTTTATATTTACAAATTTATTAAAGTGCTTCCATAATCCAATAGAAATTACTCCAAATATATGACTAGAAACAACTCCTATAATAGCCAGTGCAAGTGTTGCGTTCACATCAGCCGTGCCTCCGCGCATAAACGGGATAAACATGTTTTTTTCATGTTCACTCACAACCATACCAACAGATCCCATTCCTGGCAATAGCCCCGTCCAATTAGTTAACAGTATAAGCACAAAAAAAGAAAATATAAAAGGAAATAATTTTTCTGTTTTTTTTCTTTCTCCAGTAACAGAATCAAACACATTCAGCATAGTCTCTATAATAAACTCAAAAAAATTTTGCAATCCACGTGGTACTAAACCAATCCTTCTTCTAACTAACAAGCTTAGAATAATCACAACCGCTACAATAATCCATGAATTAACAAGAGAATTTGTAATATTAAAATCTCCAACCCTGTAAAGCGGCTCAGCATAAACTGTATGCTCATGCACTATTTCATGATTAGTATCTTTTACTCTACTGCTCTCTGACATAAATATTAATTATTATTTTTTTTTATTAATTCTGCGCGATTCAATAATTAAACCCATTAAACTAATCACAAATCCAAAAATTACCCCACCTAATACACCCCAGGGCTCTGAGTAGAAACTATTATCAATTACTTTACCTATAACAATCCCTATGAGCAAAGGAGCTAGAATCCACGTATTTAATCTAAAAAAAATAAACAAACCATGCTTTATAGAGTTATCATGAGGCGTATGTTTATTATTTATTTTATCCATACTCTAATTATTAGTTTATTAAAAATTAATAAAAAGTCAATAGATTAATTTCTAAGCACTTATGATTATTAATATTGCTTCTACTCTTTATTTAATATATAGTACCTATTAGGAACTAAATAAAATATTGAAAATAAATATATGATTTCAAATATTGAAATAAAAAGACACTCTCTTGCGCATATTCTTATGCAAGCACTGGAACGTCTATACGGGGCAACACCTGGAGTTGGTCCAGTTATAGAAAATGGCTTTTATCATGATTTTAAAGCAAAAAAACAAATAACAACAGATAATTTTGGAAAAATTGAAAAAGAAATGAAAAAAATCATTGCTGAAAACCTGGAAATCAAACAAAAAAAAATGTCCATAAAAGATAGTATTGAATTTTTAAATGAAAAAAACTACTTACATACAAAGGAACTTGCCAAAGATTTAAAAAAAGCAGGTGAAACTGAGTTATCTTTTTATACTCAAGGTGAATTTACTAATATGTGTCAAGGTTCTCATATTAATAATACTAATGGAATAAATCCTGAATCTTTTAAATTAACAAAAGTGTCAGGTGTTTATTGGAAAGGTGACGAAAAAAATGAAATAATGCAACGTATTTATGGCATTGCTTTTGATAGAAAACATGAATTAGAAAAACATCTGGTTTTCCTTAAAGAGGCAAAAAAGAGAGATCATAGAAAATTAGGCAAAGAATTAGGGCTTTTTACTTTTTCTAATTTTGTAGGCAAAGGCTTACCGCTATGGACAGAAAAAGGAGCTACTATAAGACGAGAATTAGAAAATTTTATTATAAAAGAAGAGATCAAAAGAGGCTATAAACATGTATATACTCCAGATATTGCAAAAATTGATTTATATAAAAAATCAGGCCACTATCCTTACTACAAAGACTCGATGTATGCACCTATTGAAATTGATGATGAGGAATTTATGCTTAGACCAATGACCTGTCCACATCATTTTGAGTTATTTTTATCTGAACCAAAAAGTTACAGAGACCTGCCTATGCGCATTGGAGAACTTGCTAAACTATATCGCTACGAACAATCCGGTGAATTAACCGGCCTAGTTAGAGTGCGTAGCTTTTGTCTAGCTGATGCTCACATAATATGTGCCAACGAAGAACAAGCTAAAGAAGAGGCTGCCGGCGCGCTAGATCTTATTGAGTATATTGCTAAGGTGTTTGGCTTAAAAATGGGTGAAGATTATTGGTATAGACTTTCATTGGGAGACAGAGCTGATGAAAAAAAATACTATAAAGATGATAAAGCCTGGAATATTGCTGAAAATAGTTTAAGAGAAATTTTAAATAAAAGAGATGCTAAATTTATTGAAGCTGAGTCTGAAGCGGCATTTTATGGTCCAAAAATTGATATTCAAATGAAAAATGTTTTTGATAAAGAAGATACAGCTTTTACAGTCCAATATGATTTTGTAATGCCGGAACGTTTTAATTTGACATATATTAATTCAGACAACAAAAAAAAGAAGACAATTGTAATTCATCGTTCTTCTGTTGGAGCCATTGAACGCGTAATAGCTTTTTTAATTGAACACTATGGCGGTTCTTTTCCTTTATGGCTATCACCGATTCAAATTAAAATTATTTCAGTAGGTGAAGGACATATTAAATATTGTAATAATTTAGCTAATGAGTTTAAGAAAAATAATATACGAACTGAAGTTGATGACTTACCGGAAACTGTTGGCAACAAAATAAGAAAAGCAACATTAGAAAAAGTGCCACACATACTAGTTATTGGTGATAGTGAGGTAAATTCAGAAAGCCTAATGGTTCGTGATAGAGGTTCGCGTGAAACTCGTGAAATACCTAAAAATGAATTTATCAAAGAAATTCTAGAAAAAATAAAAAATAAAGGATAAATTGTTTTTTTCTACCCTTAAGCCATGAATATTAGGCAAATTCTAACAAAGTCAATCTCAAAACTTAAAAGTAATATATATACTAATTCTCCTGCTCGTGATCTTGAAATACTACTCACTCACATCTTAAAAAAAAATAAAGAATTCATACACACAAACTCTGAAAAAGAATTAACTTCCACTGAAATAACTAAATTCAATAATTTACTCCAAAAACGTCAAAAAGGGCTTCCAATTGCTTATATAATAGGATATAAAGAATTTTATGGACTTAATTTTTTTGTTAACAAGCACACGCTAATCCCAAGACCTGAAACAGAATTAATAATAGATTTTGTTAAACAATTAAAAATAAAGAAGCCTACAACAATCATCGATATAGGCACAGGATCCGGATGTATTATTATTAGTTTAGCTAAATTACTAGGTTCTAATTATAATTATTTCGCCACTGACACTTCAAAAAAAGCTTTAAGTATTGCAAAAAAAAATTCAAAAAAGCACTCTTTATCAAATGTTAAATTTTTTTTAGGAAATTTACTTGAGCCAATTATAGAAAATAAAATATTAATTAAAAAATCTAATTTGATTATTTTAGCAAATTTACCCTACTTAACTTTAAGTCAAGTTAAAAATTCCCCAACTATCCAAAAAGAGCCTATCAACGCTTTAGTTGGTGGCAATGATGGTTTAGAATATTATAAAAAATTATTTAAGAATATTAGCATTATAAATCGCAATAAAATTTTAAATTCAATTACTGTAATAATAGAGATGGATCCATCACAGACCAAGACTGTTATTAAAATAATTAAAAATTTTTTTACAAAACCTAAAATAAAAATTAAAAAAGATTTTAATAACTTAGATAGATTAACAATTATCTATCTTTAATTATTAATTGAGGCAACGTATATTCCCGGATTGCCGGCTTTTGAAATAGATTCAAGGTAATAACTCAAATAATAATTATCACTTCCTCCATAATACCAATAACAAAAATTATTAGATGTGCTAATTGGATAATCATTAATAGTGTTATTATTAAATACTGATGGCAAAATATTAGGCCAAAGCGGATCTTTTGGAACTACTAAAATGGATGTGCCACCATCTTCCAAAAATCTACCCACTCCTAGCTCAGAGCTAATGCATTCACCTTTAGTATTTATCGGATAACTTCCATTATCGCTATAATACAACTCTAAAGCTGATTGAATTGTCTTTATATCTGATGTTCGTCTTGCATCTCTTGATTGCACTCTAGTTTTATTTAAATTCATAACAACAATCATAGCCAAAAGACCAATAATTGTCACAACAATTAATAACTCAATAATTGTAAATTCCCTCCTAGCTTTATGCATATAATTAAACTTTTTCTAACTCTTCTTATGCGATTAATAACTCACTTTATGCTCAGGTCTTATCATATTAATCCAAATTCTACCCGCATTTAATTTTACCTCTTCGTCTTTTACATAAAATCTTGTTCTGGAATTAACTGTCTTTTTTCTCCATTCACCTTTATTGCATTGTCCATCCAAGCAAATAATTGCCCTGCCTTTACCTAAAAGATTAACATCTAGTCGTCCTTCATTATCAATTACTTTTATAGGAATATACTGAATTAATACATTTTTAGCTAAAATCTGTTTATCATTCTCAAAATGCGGCTCAGCTGCTAAGTACCTATTATATAAATTTAATTTTTTATCAAATTTCCATTCAACTACATATTCTTTATTTTGATAATCAATCTTAATACTAGATTCATCACCTCTTTCAGATTCTTTTTTATCATTCTTAAAACTCCAGCTAAAATAATGTCCTTCAGTTACTTTCTTATGTTTTAGATATTCTTGCAATTTCTCAGATGAACTGTACACATTATACGGGGCAATTTTATCTGCACCTCTCCAAAAGTATGATTCTCTAAAAAATTCATTAATGTTAAAAACATTATCTTTTAAAATCTGTGCAAGAGCTTGCGGACTTCCACCTACATGCGCAAGTAAAGCAGAATACTCCTTCGTAATATCAATAAAATACGGTCTAACACTACGAATCGGTCCAATTTTTTCAACATTTTGATTGCTTCCATAAATTGCTAAATATCTTGTGATTCCACCTTCAGCTTCTACTTCATAAACTATATTAGCTTGATTTAGACCAAATTGAGGTCTTGCTTCTGTGTTATTATCAATTATCACTGAATATGGTTGCAAATTTTGATTAGCCGGAATATCATAAACTCCATCAATGTATCGCCTAACACAATTTTTACATTTTTTTATAATTTCTTTATTTTCTTCTTTTTGAATATATTCTTGTGATAATTCAGACTTTATTAAAGTTATATCATCAATAGTTTCAGAATCTAAATTTAAGTAGTGAATAGCAAAACCAAGCAAACAAAAAAACACAACAATCGAAAAGATGCTGAGCAATTGCCAAAATCTTTGCTTGTTGTGATGAAAATACATTAATAATTTTTTTATTTTTATTTTGTCTCGTCTTTTTTCTCTTCTTTTGCACTCTCTTCTACTTTTTCACCCTTTGCCGGCACTTCTTCTTCTACTTTTTTAACGCTAGTTACATTAACAAGCAATTTTCGAGGATCATCTAATAATATTACATTTTTTGGTAAAATTAAATCGCCTGCTTTAATCGCACTATTTAATTGACTTACTTTAGTTAAATCAATTTTAATATTTCCTGTTAAATCAGTCGGTAAACATGATACTTTTACACTGTTAGCATGACTCACAATAATACCACCAAATTTTTTAATTACCGGAGCTTCTCCTTCTAGTAAAATAGGAATCATAATTTCTATTTCTTTCTCAATATTAACACAATACATATCTGCATGTAAAATTGTTCCTTTGATTGGTGCTTTTTGCACATCCTTAATCATAACATTATATGTTTTATCTTCTACAACTAACTCAATCAAAGTATGCTTACCGGCTCGATCTAATACATTTTCAAATTCATTTTTGTTCACACTTATACTTAAATTTTGCTTTAATTCATCTTTGTCTCCATACACAATTACCGGGATATCACCAGATCTCCTTAGATTAGCTGCGCTTACTTTACTACGAATTTTACTTTTTAAAATTATTTTATTTGACATATTTTTTTATTAATAAGATATTTTAGATCTAATTATAATATTTTCTACAATTCCAATTAAAACCATATTAGCAATCATTGATGAGCCTCCATAACTAATAAAAGGCAAGGATATGCCTACTACCGGAACAATTCCTAAGTTCATACCAATATTAATAAACATTTCAATAAAAATCAAGATCACAGTCCCAAAAATAAAAAAAATACTAAATTGATCGGCTATTTTTTTTGTATTTATATAACATCTTAAAAAAATTATAAAAAATAACAAAATTACAAATAAAACACCAATAAAACCAAGTTCTTCCGCAACAACAGCAAATATAAAATCATTTTGACTTTCTGGCAAAAATTTTAGCTGCGATTGCGAGCCAAAACCAACACCACGACCATACAATTGCCCAGAGCCAACAGCTATTATAGCTTGAGAAACATTATAACCTTGATTTAATGCATCTTGATTAATATTTAAAAAAGTCAATACTCTTTCTTTTTGGTACGGCTTAAAATAAAAAAACCAACTAGTAATACTTGCAATAATTGCAAGACTTATTAATAAAAATATATATCTTTTTTTTAAACCAGCAATAATAATTAAAAAAAACCAAGTTACTATTAATATAAATGCTGACCCAAAATCCGGTTGCTTAAGAACAAGAAAAACAAGCAAAAACGCTCCAGCTGTGCTAATCAAATAATATTTATAAACATTTTTATTGTTTGAAATTAAAGCATAATATTTAGCTAAAAAAATAAGTAATATAACTTTAATGAATTCAACTGGCTGCAAGCTTAACGCACCAAATGAAAACCACCCTTTTGTTCCACGTACTTCTGTGCCAAATACAAGGACTAATATAAGCGATAAAACACCAAAAAAATATATATACAAAGCATTTGAAGCTAAAAACTCATATTTTAGCACATATGAACAAATAAATAATAATACAACTCCAATTAAAAAAAATACAAATTGTTTTTTAAAGTTTGCTAGTGACTCTTCTGTGGCCTGGCCTAATGCTACACTATATATTTCCGTTATCCCGATTAATGCCAGCATACTAACACACGAAAATATAACCCAATCAAATTTTTTTAAAAACTCAAAAAAAGCACTCATTTCAAAATTGCATATATATATCACTTCTAGTTAAATCAATTTCAGGGACAACTTTAATTTCTGTAACTCTGTTTATATCTCCGGGGATAATTACGCTAACTTCTCTAGTTTCACCTGATAAAAATTCGTTGATTGCATGCCTATTAACTGCAATAATATTACTTCTTGAATATAAAATAATGTTAAAATTAATATCCCAATAATTAAAAGGAGAATTATTCTTAACTTTATATCTCAACAAAGATAACATTATTTTTTCTGATAAACCACTTGATTTTGCTGGCAAAAATTCTTTATCAAAAACCTCCATATTTAGCCTCAATTTTGAAAAAGCTCTCCAATCTTCAATTTTGTGTTTTTGAACTCGATGCCACAAAACATCTTTTAATACCAATGAAGCGTTTTTATTAACTCCCGTAATACTCTGGCCAATTTGAACTAAATATTTTGACTCTCCCGGTAGCACAAAGCCATTAATTTCCTCTGTTTCCTGTCCGTCTATCAACATTGAGTATTTAAAATAGGCCCAATGATCAATATTTAAATTATCTATTTTAACAACAAAATTAACTTTATCATTAACACGCAATACCGATACCGACCCTTTTTGAATATCTTTTAGAACCAGTCGTGACTCCTCTTCAGGCACTTGATTTTTAATAGCCTCTCTAACAACATTTTCATCTTCTGCTTTTCCACGAAAAAAGTAGTATGAAAAATTATAAATAGAATTTAACCAAGTAATAATTGACACAAGTAGCAACACAACAACAAGTATTCCTAAAAATAATTTACGATTTCTTACAAACCATAAACCGAAATTCATCTTTTTCTCTGTTAAGCCTTGCTCATCTTTATACTTATCAATTTTTATTTTATTACTATTAGTCATATTTTTAAAATAACATAATTAAATATCTAAAACAACTCTACTTGCATTTAAGTATTGACTATGCTTTTCATAATTTTTGCCTACCGTTTAGTTTAATAATAATGTTGTGTATTTTTATATTTATAATAATTTATGTTATACTTTAAAAAAAGTAAGCTATAATATTAAATATAATGACTGATACTGTAATAAAATTTGAAAAAAAATCAACAAAAATTGAAAAAACACAATCAAAAAAAAATGAAAGGCTGATCAATGCGATTGAAAAATTAAAGCAGGAAAAAATTACTCAAAAAAGTAAGCCCAATCAAAAGTCAACTATACCTACAATGAACGAATTAGAAAAAACTGGTTTAGTTGGAATAATAAATACCAGAGAAGACAAAAAACGAAAATTAAAAGAAGTTGAAATTATTTTGCAAAGTGGGCTAAATGACCTATATAATAATTTAAATAATGATCAAAAAAAAATATTTAAAGCAAGAGGAGAAGATGCTGCTAACAAGATTGTTCTAATTTTAAGACCAGAAGATGCAGAAAATAAAACTTATTTGTTAAAAATATTTAATTGGCTGAATATATTTATTATATTACTAAGGTGGCTTAGGATAATTCGAATAAAAAATCTTAATAATAAACATACAATTCAAAAAAAGACAAAAAAAATAATCTCGATAATAAAGTCATGGCTTAGCATTAGTAATATTAAAAATCGTTTCTACATTGAGCAATGTGCAAAAATAAAAACTGATGAGTTAATAAAACTTACAAGATCCTGGTAAAAATAATCTAAACCAAAAAAATTAAATTTTAGAATTAATATTAATTCATAGAATCTGAATTACCAAACTTTTAACCAATCAAATATTTTAGATATTTCAAAGGGAAGTGGCATCTTTGTGATAAATTTTGAAACTTGGAGTATTGTTCTAATCTTAATTACGCTCTTTTTTATTATTGGTACGATTTTACTTAAAGTTATTAGATATTTAGCTTTAAAAAAAGAGCACATAAATCATAGCATTTTTTTAATAAGGCTTCCAAAAGAACGAAACCCAGAAGATAAAGCAGACTTTAGAGCGGAAGAATTACATGAAGAAATAGCTAAAGCTGAGACAATATTTTCAAGCATTGGTGGCCTAAAAGCGGAACACGGCGTAAAAGCATTCTTTTTTGGCAGAAAAGATCATTATTCATTTGAAATTGTAGCTAATAATAATAAAATAGCATTCTATATAGTTGCACCGAAAACCCAAGCTAATTTTATCGAACAACAAGTTCAAGCGCATTATCCTGAAGCAACAGTAGAGGAGGTTGAGGATTATAATATATTCTCTCCTAATTCAGAAATTTTAATTAGTAATTTAAAAACCAAAAGAACAAGTGTATTCCCTATTAAAACTTACAAACAACACGAAACAGATCCAATGAATTCTATTATAAATGTTTTATCAAAGCTGAAAGATAATGAAGGAATAGCAATTCAATATTTAGTTCAAAGCGCAAAAGCAAGTTGGCATAAAAGATCAAGCAGATTAGTAAGAAAAGCTCATGAATTAAATTCTATTGAAAAAGCTCTTAAATCACATGGAGCATTAGCGGCATTAAGCTGGCTAAGTGATCTAGTTAGCGCAGCAAAACCACCAACCGAACAACACGATCCACTTAAACAACCAGAAACATTAACAGCAATGGAAACAGATATACTTAAAGGAATTGAAGAAAAAAATGCAAAAGCTGGTTTAAATGTAAATATAAAAATTGCATCATCTGCTCAAACAAAAGACCAAGCAACTATATATTTACAAAATATTGTTAATGCTTATAACCAATTTAACTATTATGAGTACGGCAATAGTTTTTCAAATAGACCATCTGTTAAATCTCAAAAAAAATTAATAAGAGAATTTATTTACCGACGCTTTAACCCAAAGCAAAGTTTTCTACTTAATACAGAAGAATTGGCATCAATTTTTCACTTACCGTTAAAAAATACAGAGACACCCAACATTTTATGGCTAGAAGCTAAATTGGCACCGGCACCGCCAAACATACCAAAAGAAGGCATATTGCTTGGACACAATATTTACAGAGGGATTAAAACGCCTATACATATTTTACCCGAAGATCGACTTAGGCACATGTATATCGTAGGTAAGTCTGGAGGTGGTAAATCAAAATTTATAGGGAATATGGCTGTTCAGGATGTATTAAATGGTGACGGTATTTGCGTTATTGATCCTCATGGAGATCTAGCTGAAGAGGTTCTTGAAAGAATTCCGCCAGCTCGAGCAGAAGATGTTATAATATTTAACCCATCAGATTTAGAAAGACCACTTGGCCTTAATCTCTTAGAATACAACCCTAAATATCCAGAAGAAAAATCATTTGCTATTAACGAAATGATTAGTGTTCTTGATAAATTATATGACTTAAAATCTACAGGAGGTCCGATGTTTGAACTGTACATGCGAAACGCAATGCTTTTAGTTATGAATGATCCGCTGTCAGGATCAACATTAATGGAAATTCCTAAAGTACTAGCCAATGAAAAATACAGAAAAGCCAAACTAGACAAATGCACTGACCCAACAGTTGTGGAATTTTGGAAAGAACAGGCTGAAAAAGCTGGAGGCGAGTCCTCGCTTGAAAATATAGTTCCATATATCACCTCTAAGCTCACTCAATTTATTTCAAATGACATGATGAGACCGATTATTGGTCAACAAAAAAGCTCATTAAACTTTAGAAATATTATGGACTCTCGAAAAATATTATTAGTTAATTTACCAAAGGGCTCTATTGGAGAAATGAATGCCTATTTATTAGGCATGATTATAGTGGGCAAAATACTAATGTCTGCCTTAAGTAGGACTGATATTTCAGAGGAGCAAAGAAAACCTTTTTATCTATACATTGACGAGTTTCAAAATTTTACAACAAATAGTATTGCTCAAATTCTTTCTGAGGCTAGAAAATACGGTCTTGGTCTTACAGTAGCGCATCAATACATAGGTCAGTTAGCAGTTAATAACGATACTACAATTAAAGATGCAGTTTTTGGCAATGTAGGGACAATGATTAGTTTACGTATTGGGGCAGAAGATGCTGAATTTTTAGAAAAAGAATTTGCCCCGGTTTTTAATCAAACTGATTTAATTAATGTTGAAATGTTCACCTCCTATATTAAGTTACTTGTAAACCAACAAGGATTAAAGCCATTTTCTATGAAAAATCCTTTCCCTCTTGCCGGAACAGCAAACAAGGATTTAGCAGAAAAAATCAAAAGTTTAAGCAGATTAAAATATGGAAAGCACCGCGAAATAATTGAAGCTGAAATTTTACGAAGATCTAAATCTGTTTAAAAAAAGACTACTTAAAAACAGCAAATAAACAGCCTCTTTACAATTAAAAAATGATTGCATAAAATATAGAAAGTTAAATTCATGATTTTGTGATTAAATAATAAAAATGCTATGAATTCAATAAATAATAATTCAAATAATATGGATGACTCAAATTTTTTAGATTTTTATTTTGATGAGACCTTGAACAAAATTTCAGAGCACAGTAAAGAGGCAACCAAGTCATCAGATATTGACACAAATAAAAATAGTCATAATAATATAGAAGATGTAATTCCTTTTAACACAACCACACCACTTGATACAAGCAAAAAATTAAGTAATCCAATAATAGACAAAGCTAAATCATTAAAATCGATAGAAGCTCAAAATCTAAATACGAATCTAATTATTGCTGAAATAAATAATATTGAATCAAGTATGCACAATCTTAAAAACTTAATACTAGACAAAAATACTAATAATAATTTAAACACAAAGAATCCCTGGCGCGAAAACAATAAATCTCAAAATACTTATGCAAACGATTGCGAAAAAATTGTAATTGGTATGTTTGATGGAGAGAAAATGATAGGAAACGACGGAAAGCAGTATAGTGTGCCTGCTAATTATGCTTCAAAATCTAAACTTGTTGATGGTGACACATTAAAACTAACAATAAAAGCAAACGGAGTTTTCATATACAAACAAATAAACCCAATTGAGAGGGTTATTGTTCAAGGACTTCTTGCTAAAAGAAATGAAGGCGGTTATGTTCTAGTAAATGGAAATAAAGAATGGAGATTAATTAAAGCAAGCATAACCTACTACAATGGAATTCCCGGAGAAAAAATAACTGCATTAATCCCAAAACATAAAGATTCAAATTGGGCTGCATTAGATAATATAATTAGAAATTAAATGGCAACATTATATAGAAAATATAGACCGACAAACTTTGAAGAAATTGTCAATCAAAATCACATAAAAATTACGCTAAAAAATCAAATTCAAGCAAATAATATTGGTCACGCGTATCTTTTTTGTGGTCCCAGAGCTGTTGGAAAAACTACTATTGCCAGAGTTCTTTCTAAGTCAATTAATTGTATTAATCGAGCAAGTGACTCATCAGAACCATGCAATAGCTGCTCAATTTGTAAAGATATTTCTAGTAATTCTAGTTTAGATATAATAGAAATAGATGCTGCTAGCCATACAGGTGTTGACAATGTTAGGGAGAATATTATTAATATGGCTCAAATTAATCCATCCAAAAATAAATTCAAAGTATTTATAATTGATGAGGTTCATATGCTTTCAATTTCCGCCTTTAATGCTTTGCTAAAAATAATGGAAGAGCCGCCTAGCTATATTGTTTTTATTTTATGCACAACTGAAACTCATAAAGTCCCTCAAACAATTATTTCACGTTGCCAAAGATTTGATTTTAAAAAAATAAGTGTTTTAGATATAACTAATAAACTTGAGCATATAACAAAAAAAGAAAATATAACTGTAAAAACAAGCATACTGGAATCAATCGCAAGACAATCCGGAGGTCATATGCGCGATGCTGAAAGCCTATTATCGCAAGTGATCGCGGTCGGTGGAAAAGAAATAACAGAAGAAGAGGCTGATCTAGTAATTCCACGCGGCAATATTAACGAAGTAATAACTTTACTTAGTTATCTGTCAACTAAAAATACAATAGAAAGCATTCAACTAATTAACGAAAATGTTAACAACGGCATTGATTTAAAAATTTTCATTAATGAAATAATTGAATCGCTTCGAAAAATAGCACTAGCTAAAACAAGCCCACTTTTAGCTGAAAAATTAGGTCTAGAACTAGGAGAAACGTTAGAAAAACAAGTTAATATCATTACAAAAGCTTTGGATTTAAATTTTTTACTAAACTCAATAGAAGAATTTAAAATTGCTTACTTGGATTTAAATAATTATTCTATACCTCAAATGTCAATTGAGCTTGCAATAATTAAGCTCACTAATTCACCTAATAATACTTTAGCATCTACATCAGCTACATCCAATGCAACAAAACAATACCATGCGCAACCACAATCTAATCAACCTATTACAACTATTCAAGCTCAAAACACTATAAACCGACTTAATTATCAAGCATCAAAGCCCGCGGAACAAAAGTCAGCAAAAGAAACAACTAATAATCAAACACAAAAATCTGCATTAAAACAACCGGCTAAAAACACTAAACCAAATATAAGCAATTCAAACTCAATTAACTTAGCTTCATTTCAAGCAAGATGGAATGAAGTATTAATGTCACTACAAAACTCTAATCCTTCGGTTTCCTTTGTGCTAAGAGCCTGCACTCCAACTGCGCTTTTACAGAATCAGCTAGAACTTTCTTTTAAATACAAATTTCACAAAGATCAAGCAGACAAACCAGAAAACATAGCTATTATTACAAAAACATTAGAAACTATTTTTAATACAAAATTCACTATAGTTAATATCATAAATAGTAATCCAACATTAACAACAATACAAACTCCACCATCTTCAGAAAAGCATCCAGCACAACCAAGTAGCGAGACGCTGGCACAAAATGAAACACCACCCACTAATACTACGGCTCAAAATAACAATAAAAATAATAATTCAGAGATGATAAATGATATATTAACTACTTTTGGTGGTAAAATAGTTGGCTAGCCAAAAAATATTCCGGGGTCGTCTAATGGTAGGACATTAGGTTCTGGTCCTAAGTATCGGGGTTCGAATCCCTGCCCCGGAGCATACAAAAATAACGCTAAAATTAGCGCTATTTTTTGATATACCAATCAAGAAACCGAACATGCAGGACAAAATTTCACTCTTTTTTTATATATAAATTTGTGAGCTCATTTTGTGTTAAATTGGTTAAAAATGTTCCAATCCATCAATCATACGTAAGATTGTGCATGACTTTAGATAAGGAATTTAGTGAATGAGGTTTTCCGACTTTTATGGCAGCATTTTCATTAAATGGCTTGCGATATTTTAAAAATGAAGAATCCTCCGACATTAACCTTGAAAGCAAAGGATATCATTGAAACAACCCGTATAGTAATTATGTGGTAACTCAATTTTACCCAAACTAGCATCTAGCACTTGCGTAACAAAAGTTGTATTGCCGGCATATATTTCATGCTGCGCTTCGCATAACGCATCTATATGGTCAAGGTATTTCACGACTTGACTTTCTATAATATTTTTATGCAAAATTTCGAGTAACAATCCCCCCAGGTAAGAACAATAATCTTCATCCCATGCAGCCACCACATTTACTACGAGTATTTTCGAATAGTTTTGGGCTTTACTTTGTATAGCAAGCTTACCCATACTCTAAGCCTTATATGTGGTTCGTATTCCTTGGCTCAGGATTTTGCCTCGGGCTTCCTTTAGATTCAGACTGTCCAAAAATTGCGAAGCAATTTAAGAAAAAAGTTGTCAAAATT
>CAZMSR010000017.1:0-17662 GCA_964569045.1 uncultured Gammaproteobacteria bacterium
AGGTGTACGAGAGAACCTTTGTTAAGGAACTAGGCAAAACAGCGGCCGTAACTTCGGGATAAGGCCTGCCCCACTTTCGTGGGGCCGCAGCGAAAGAGTTCAAGTGACTGTTTATCAAAAACATAGCTCCCTGCTAACTCGAAAGAGGATGTATAGGGGGTGATGCCTGGCCAGTGTCCGAACGTTAAGAGGAGGGGTGCAAGCCCCAAATCCAAGCGCGGATGAACGCCGGCGATAACTATAATCGTCCTAAGGTAGCGAAATTCCTTGTCGGGTAAGTTCCGACCTGCACGAATGGCACAACAACTTGAACACTGTCTCAACAAAGGACTCGGCGAAATTGCAATACGAGTAAAGATGCTCGTTAACCATAGTCGGACGAAAAGACCCCGTGAAGCTTTACTACAACTTGATATTGAATTAAAGCTATATTTGTTCAGCATAGGTGGGAGCCTTCGGGCAACAATGAGATACCACCCTTGTGTATTTTTAATTCTAACGCGCAGCCTTGAATCAGGAGCGCGGACAGTGTCTGGCAGGTAGTTTGTCTGGGGCGGATGCCTCACAAAGAGTAACTGAGGCGCTTACAAAGGTTGGCTATCCCGGAATGGAAACCCGGGAGATAGTGTATGAGCACAAGCCAGCTTTACTGCAAGACCCACAAGTCGAGCAGTTGCGAAAGCAGAATCAAGTGATCCGACCGTCCAATATAGGATGGCGGAAGCTCATCGGATAAAAGCTACTCCGGGGATAACAGGCTAGTCTGGTCCAAGAGTTCACATCGACGACCAGGTTCGGCACCTTAGCGCATTTTGCGCAATCGGGGTGCTAACATTCATTAATTATGAATAAAACAAATTTGGCTTATAACGGTGAACGCCATAAAAGTACTAGCCACACACTAATTTTATGGTCAATACCGTGGGAAGTCTATCAACTTATTGATATGACCCCGTAGAGACTTGTTTTAAGTGGTTACATAAATCCACAACAATAAACTTATGGTATTTCTTTGCAGAATTTAGCAAAAATTTATAATATCATAACACGCCAACCTCCGATACAAATCGGAGTGAAGATATAGTCCGTACTGTTAGTAATAACAGACATATACACGATGTCGGCTCGTCGCATCCTGGGGCTGGAGAAGGTCCCAAGGGTTGGGCTGTTCGCCCATTAAAGCGGCACGCGAGCTGGGTTCAGACCGTCGTAAGACAGGTCGGTCTCCTATCCACTATGGTCGTGGAAACTTGAGAAGTCCCTTTTCTAGTACGAGAGGACCGAAAAGGACGAAGCACTGGTGCACCGGTTGTTCTACCAAGAGCATTGCCGGGTAGCCATCTTCGGTTAGGATAAACGCTGAAAGCATCTAAGCGTGAAGCCGTCTTCAAGATTAAGTTTCATAGGTTGGCGAGAGAATATCGCCTTAATAGGCTCTAGGTGTAAGTGTAGTAATACATTAAGCCAAGGAGTACTAAACAACCATTTGATTTTCCCACACTTTTAATTTAGCTTTGTTGGTTATATATTTTTGATTATATTATCTTGGTGGTTCTTGCAGCGAAGACACACCTGATCCCATCCCGAACTCAGAAGTTAAGCTCGCTAGCGCCGATGATACTTGGGTTTTAACCCTGGAAAAGTAGGTCGCCGCCAAGATAATATAATCAAACAAAAATAAATACAATTATCCACATTGACAAAACAATTATGATTTGATATACTTAAATTATAAAGAATCGAACTTCTAAAAATCCCTACTTCGGAGTAGGGATTTTTATTTTAAAAACAAATAATCACAAAAACTACAATCAACAAGATGACTTATCAAGACAATCAAATTTTCCAACTTCACTCTAGTTGGAAATATAATAATTCAACAAAAACAATAAACAACACTCTTCGAATTTCAGAAATAATGAGCTCTATTTTTATTGCTTTTTTTATAATATTCTCAACCTCTTTATTCTTAAATTCAATTCAAAACTCAATACACTTAAACAATAAACTAAAAAACTCTAATTCAGCAATTAACCATCAAATCAAACCAAATTCGACACCTCTAGTAACACACCTATGTTAAACTTAATCTTTTTATACAAAGATTACTCTTATAAACTTTTCATATATTTAAATATTACAAAAAATCTTCTACACAATAATTATATTAAAAAAAACACCCCAACTAGAGAGTGTTTTTTAAAATCTTAAAACCAACCCTATCTTCTTATACCACCGTCTCGCCTACCTCTAAAACCCCCACCCCTTCTACCACTAAAATTATTACCACTTAACTTTCCTTTCCCACTTTTAAATAATTCTTCATTTTCTTTAACTCCGCGCATACTTAAACTAATCTGACCCTTATCATTAACATCTTTAACAATAGCCCAAACCTCATCTCCAATTTTTAACATATCACTCACTCGCTCAACCCTATAAGGCGCTAACTCACTAACATGTACAAGTCCCTCATGCATAGCAGTAATAGCCACAAACGCTCCAAAACTTTCTACTCGCACAACTTTACCACCCACCTTATCACCTGGTAAATACTCACGTGCTAATTCCTTAATATATTCAATAGCCTGCTTAACTCTTTCAATATCAAGACCGGTCACCATAACCTGTCCGTCATCCTCTATATCAACTTCAACCTCAAACATCTCAATAATTTTATTAACTGTTTTACCACCACTTCCAATAATATCTCCAATTTTCTCCGGATTAATATCACAACTCAAAATCTTTGGCGCATATTCACTAATAACCTCTCTTGGCTTTTCCAATGCTGTACCTAAACTCCTAAGTACCTTTTTTACCCCTTCACAGCCTCCAAGTAAAGCTTTACTTATAATTTCCATAGAAAGCCCATCTGTTTTAGTATCAAGCTGTATAGCTGTTATACCATCCTCAGTGCCGGTAATCTTAAAATCCATTCCTCCTTTACCATCTTCCAAATCCTGTATATCGGTAATAACCTCCCATTCACTCATATCATCATTACTAGCCAACCCCATAGCCACTCCAGCTACTTTTTTCTTAATTGGCACGCCGGCATCCATTAAAGCTAAACAAGATGCACACGTACTAGCCATACTACTACTACCATTTGACCCCAAAGTTTCACTTACAACTCTAATAGTATAAGGAAATTCTTCTTTACTTGGTAAAATTGGCTTTAGGGCTTTTTCAGCTAATGCCCCATGACCAATCTCGCGTCTTCCGGCTGAACGCATTGGTCGTGCTTCCCCAACCGAAAAAGGTGGAAAATTATAATGATGCATAAATCGCTTTTTCTCCTCTCCCTCCACCCCTTCAAGCATTTGATATAGCCCGGGCGCTCCTAAAGTTACAATACTCATAACTTGCGTTTCCCCACGTGAAAATAATCCAGACCCATGCACTCGAGGTATTAATTTAACCTCTGACTTTAGCTCCCTAATCTCGTCCAATGCTCTACCATCAACTCTTTTTTTATTTTTTATAATTCCATTTGTTACCTCAAGTTCAGCTCGTGCTTCAACTAACTCATTAACCACCCAATTTATTAATTCTTTTTCATAATCCTTGTTTATTAAAAATAAAGATAACTGTTTTTTAATCTCTTTAATGGCCAACTTTCTTTTAAACTTCGTATAATACTTTTTATTAAAAAGTATTTCTTGAATATTTTTATCTATCCATTTTAAAGCCTCATTTTTAATTTTCTCTTTTCCATCATTATTATTTTTATCATACCCCCTCTTGTCACCACTCTCATCATCAACAACTAACACTTCCTTGTTAATGCCTTTAAACTCATTTTTAATTCCCTCAATTAATTCAATAACCTTTGCACTTTCTTTAAAACCAGCTTCAATAGCTGCTTTCATGTCTTTACTTTTAACTTCTTCTGCCCCAGCCTCTATCATAATCACCTTTTTTTTAGTACTAGCAATAATTAAATCTAAATCACTCCTTTCTCTTTCAATATAAGTCGGGTTAAATACAAACTCTCCATTAATTCTCCCAACCCTAATCCCAGCAATTGGTCCATTCCAACTAATCCTACTCATACTCAAAACAGCACTCGCAGCAATAAGCCCTAAAACATCATGATCATTTTCTTTATCAGCTGCTAACACACTTAAAATTACTTGAATATCTTTTTTTCCTTCCTGATTAAAAAGTGGTCTAATACTTCTATCAACCATTCTTCCAGCTAAAACAGCTTCATCGGTTGGCCTACCTTCTCGCTTCACCCATCTTGACCCCTTAATAATTCCGGCAGCATATAATTTTTCCTCAAATTCAACCATTAAAGGAAAAAAGCTTACTCCCTCTCTTTCATTTTCTGCCTCAACAACAGTTGCCATAATCACAGTTTCCCCATATTGCAATGTTAAGCTAGCGCTTGCCTGCTTTGCCAAATCACCGCTTTTAATTATTAAATCGCGACCAATCCATTTTATTTTATATTCTTTTTTCATTCTTTATAAAAGATAATCATCAAACTATAAAACTAAGGTTTTAAACCAAAGCACTATTTGTTTAACGATCATCTATGCTTATAATTATTATTTATTTAAAATAATATCCTCGAGTTGGCCCGAAGATATTACTAAATAAATAGTATCATAACTTCTTATTTTTGCAAATAAAAAAATGACTTACTAAAACGCAAGTCAACTTAAAAGAGCAACATCACTACCCTTCTACGTATAACATATCATTAAGCACACCACATTCATCCAATCTATCCAACCCCCCACACCCACCTTTAACTCTCTGATTATTTATAAAAATCTGCGGAACCCTATCAGGCCCTCCTGTCCTTCTAATCATCTCAGATCTATCACCATTAACAATTTCATATATCACATACTTTATGCCTTTATTGCTCAAAGTCTCCAAAGCCTCTTCGCAATACCAACACCCCGCAACAACATACACCTCAACATTCACCTGTTTTTTCATCTCAATCTCCATTTAAGTCATTAACAACACTAAACCGACTTAGACACACCACACGTCACATAAAAAAATCTACCGCTATTTATTTATTTTGAATATTTTTTTAATTTCTAAAATATACTATTTTTTTTATTAACCCAATCTGCAAATTTTTATTAAAAATCCTCAATGCAAGCAGTGTAATATATTTTATTTTTTTATTAACAAACTTTACTTTTTTTTACCACTAATTCTCTTTAATTGCATACTCCCTTTTATTAACCACTTCTTCTAATATCAATAACACCGATAAAACTACCAAGTAATATTCCAAGAAACAAAACACACAAATAACAAGTATTCAAAAAAGAAAAAAACTAACAACCAAGTCAAAAACATTCTCCTTGCTCACTATTAATCTCCACTTTTTAAGGGACTGTCGCCAAGCTCGCTTTAATTCATAAATTTGGAAATTTTAAGATAAATTTTTTGAATAATTTTTGAGGCCTACCCTAAGGTAAGCCAAAAAAATTTGAAAAAAATTTAGCCAAAATTAACAATTTATGGGTGAAGCGAGTTTGGCGACAGTCCCTTTAAAGTTCAAAAAAGAGCCATTTTTAACTCTTTAGTTATTTTAAATAAAAATATTATTTTTTTCAACACCTTATAGTATAATTCAAACTTTAGATATCACTGTTTTATAGGCATAACCACATAAATATACCCATTTTCTTCTTCTGGCTTAATAACACACGGTGTATTTCCATCAATAACCTCTAATCTCACCCTCTCCCCCTCAATAACATTAAGCCCATCAAGTAAATACTTATAATTAACAACAACACCATTATCATCCCCTTTACTTTCACATTCAACCTCTACAATATTTTCGCCCTGAGCACCACTCGAAGCAGACACAACCAACTTATTCTTACCTTGAGGAAAATCCAAATTAACATCATTCACTCCTGTTTTAGTAAATATAGCCGAAGATTTAATTGCTCTCACAAAATCTACTTTATTTATTAAAATTTGCGTTTTACTTTCCTTTGGAATAATTTGTGTATAATCAGGATACTGTCCTTCAATCATTCTTGAAACAAGCTCTGTATTTAAATAAGTAAACAAAATTTGGTTATCGGTTAAGTAAAAATAAATCCTTCCATCCTCTTCATTATCAAGCTCGGTTTCAGAAACAATAGGTAGTATTCTATTTAACTCCTCTAGAGTTTTTGATGGAATTATGAACTTTGTTTTCTCTTTTTGATCAAACCCTTCTTTAAAATGTTTTTTAATTTTTATTTTTTTTTCACTCAATCTAAAGCTATCAGTTCCTGCCATAATTAAGCTTTCATCTTCAAAGCAAAACAACACCCCGGTTAACTCAAGTCTAATCTCGCTAGTAGCAGTGGAAAATATAACATTATAAAGTGCATTTTTAAACTCTTTAATATTCGCACTATATTCTTTAATCCTCTCAATCTTGGGAATTACAGGAAAATCTTCCACTTCATGGCCAATTATTTTAGTTTTATAATTTTCAGATTCAATTAATAATTTACTACCATCAGCTTTAATATTAACTTTTTGATTAGGTAGTAAAGAAATGTAATCAGAAATCATTTTAGCATCCACCGTAATTGATCCATTTTGCTCAATTTTTCCCCTAACCTTATCAACTATGCCAATCTCTAAATTAGTTGCAATCAATTTTATCTCACCTTCTTTAACATTGATTAGTATATTTGATAAAATAGGTAAATTTGGATTTTTTCCTGTTGCGTGACTAACTACGGAAATTCCTCGTTTTATATTTTCCTGTAATATAGAAATTTTCATTTATTTAGTTTCTATCCTCCCGGTTAATTAATTTTAAAATTTTATATAATCTTTTACTCACATATCGTACCGTTATATTATATATATAAATAGTAATAATAATAAGTACTGTGGATATAAGGGATAACTCTTGGTTGTCACCTAAGGTTAAGTTAAAAGCTCACTCTAATTGTAGTGGATATTTATGTGATTATATTCTTAATAAACTTAAGTTATAAACACACATCTATATTTTTAATTATTTTATCGCTTTCTATGTTTACAACTAATACATATACTAACATGTATTTAACAACTATCCAACAATAAGTTAACAGTTTGTTAACAGATTTATCTAAAGAAGCTTAATTAACGCATCCATTGTTTATCATTTGCTTAATAGATTCAATGTCTTGCTTTAGTTTTACATTTTCTTTTAATTCACGATTAATCTTGTTGCATGCATGCATGGCAGTGGTATGATCTCTCCCGCCTAACTCATCTCCGATTGTTGGGTATGAAGCTCCACACTCTTCTCTTATTAAATACATAATAATTTGCCTTGGAATTACTAAATCTTTTTTTCTACACTTACCGATTATATCTTTATCGGTTACATCAAAATAATTAGAAACAATGTCAATTATAGTTTTAGGTGTTTTAGATTTTGTCTGTAAGTTAGCAATAACAGTGCTTAGAATTTCTTTTGTACTATCGGTTGTTGGTTTTGTGTTATTAAATTCATGATACGCGATTAATCTATTTAAAGCCCCTTCAAGTTCTCTTATGTTACTTTGAATATTGGCGGCAATAAAATTTAAAATTTCACCATCAAGTAAATAATTTCTCTCAACACATTTTGCTTCAAGAATAGCCATTTTAGTTTCAATGTCCGGCGAGACAACATCTGCTATCATTCCCCACTCAAACCTAGAAAGCAATCTTTTTTCAAGACCCGGAATAGATTTTGGTGGTCTATCAGAGGTGATAACAACTTGCTTATCTGCTTGATGCAATTCATTAAAAGTATGAAAAAATTCCTGTTGAGTACCATCTTTACCTGCCATAAATTGTACATCATCAACAAGTAAAACATCTACATTTCTATACCTACTTTTAAACTCTTTGGCAGCACCACTTTTTACCATATTTATATAATCATTTGTGAATTGTTCGCAAGTCCCATAATGAACATTTTTTCCTTTTTTAGAAATTTCATGACCAACTGCTTGCATTAAATGAGTTTTACCTAAACCTACTCCACCATAAATAAATAATGGATTGTAAGCAGTGCCGGGATTATTAGCAACAGCCTGACAAGCCGCATAAGCTAATTCATTTCCCTTCCCTTTTATATAGCTATCAAAAGTATATTTAGCATTTAATCCAAATCTACTTTTAGTAAAGGCGGGTGTAGTAACTGTATTTTGATTAAAATCACTAATATTAACACTATTCTTTAAAAAGTTTATCGGAGTTTGATTTTTTTTAGTTTCAATTTTATAAATAACTTCTTTTAGTTTTTTTTCTAAAATTCGCTCCATTGTACTTATTAACTCTTTATGAAATTTTGTCTCAAGCCAACTTTTTACAAACCCACTAGGAACGCAAACAATAACGGTGCTATCTTTTTGTGAAGAAATAAAAGTATTTTTAAACCAAGTAGCAAAATTAGCCTTTGATAAATTAAGCTCAATTTCGCCTAAAGTAGCTTGCCAAAGTTGATCATTATCCATATTGATAAATATTAAATAATTATATTTTTTATTGTATAAACTTAAAAACCAATAAAGCTAAAGATTTTTCTCATTTTTCTAATATTATCAAAGTTATCCACCGGAGGCAATGAAGTAGTATTAATCAATGCAATAAAAATCAATGTTTATAGCTTGTTGATAACTTGTGGGAATAGTGGATAACTACTAATTTAAGCCTAATAAAAACTACGCTTTTTACATCTTTGTTTTAATGTATTTTACTATAAAGTTCTATTATAAGGCTTGTGTTGTGTAATAGATTATTAAATTTAGTTAGACTTATTTTCTTAATAAGAAAGTGATTGATGTTTAGTATGTAGTTTCTTGTAGTTTCTTTGTTTTTGTATTGACTTCTTACTCTTTTTTCGCTACAATCAAATCAATTAAAAAATTAATCTGAATTTATGCCAAAACGTACGTATCAGCCTAATGTCCGTAGAGCTAAAAAAAAGCATGGTTTTCGTGCTCGTATGCAAACTAAGAGTGGACAAAATATTCTAAAAACTAGAAGACAAAAAGGACGAGTAAAGTTAACAAAATAAAAAAATACTCGTTGTTTTATTTGTTATCTTGTAAATAATTGTGTTCTGTAAAATGCTTAAAAAATTAAACAGATTAACAAAAAATAAAGAATTTGAAACCTTATTTAAAAAAGGAAAATCTAAGCACTCAAAACTATTTAAAATAATTATTCTTAAAAATAATTCATTGTTTAATAAGTACGGCGTAATAGTGAGTAATAAAATTAGTAACAAAGCAGTAGTTCGAAATAAAATAAAACGTCGAATTAAATATGTTTTGCAAAAGCACAAAACTAAAATTAAACAAGGTTATGATATCGTGATAATCACTTACCCTATTGTAGTAAAAGAATCTTTTAAAAACATAGAGTCAGAATTGGCGCATATATTTACTTGTCTTAAGTTAATAAAAAAATGATTAAGTATTTTATTATATTCATAATAAAATTTTATCAAAAAACTATTTCTATGGACCATGGAATATTTAAGAAATTACGTCCATTCGGGTTTTGTCGTTTTTACCCAACTTGCTCTAATTATGCAATTAATGCAATTAAAAAATACGGTATACTAAAAGGGATAATAAAATCTTTGTATAGAATATTTAGATGTAATCCATTTAATAAGGGTGGCGTAGACCATGCTTAGGTTAAAATAAAAAAATGTTTGAAACTTTATTCTACCAACCAATACTAAATATATTAATTTTTTTCTACAATATTACCCCGGGTAATAATCTTGCTATTGCAATAATTTTTTTAACTATAGTAATTAAATTGGTTCTCTGGCCGTTATCCCGTAAAGCATTAGAATCTCAAAAAAACCTAACAGAACTTCAACCAGAAATGGAACGTATTAAAAAAGAGCATGCTAACAATAAAGAGGAGCTTGGTAGGGCTATGATGAATCTCTATAAGACTAAAAAAGTCAATCCTTTTTCATCATGCTTACCACTTTTAATCCAACTTCCATTTTTTATAGCAGTATTTCACGTTTTTCGTGACGGATTTGAAAATGGAGCCTTAGATCTTGTATATTTATTTATAAGTAAACCAGAGTCAATTAACAGTCTTGCTTTTGGTGTTATTGATTTATCGCAAAAAAGTTTATTGCTTGCTGTAGGTGCCGGCGCTGCTCAATTTTGGCAAGCTCAAATGACAATCGGTAAGCAAGTAAAAAAATCTCATAACAAAAACGATATCCAATCAGCTATGAATAAGCAGATGCTCTATTTTATGCCTATTTTAACTATTGTAATAGGAATGACACTTCCCGGTGGTTTATCTTTATACTGGCTAACTACTACACTTTTAACAGTGTTTCAGCAAAATTTAATTTTTGATAAAAAAAATACATTAGTTGAGACTAAAACAATAGAAGGTGAAATAGTTAAATAAAATTAAAACTTTCTATCTTTTCCAACAACAAACTTGATTTGTTGTTTTTTGATTTTAATAGTTTTTGGTATTAATTTATATTTTTTTTCTCCAATTTTTAAATCCTTAATCTCGCCATTAATTTTAATATTTCGAGCTCTAACTATGGTTGTGTTAACTTTTTTCTTAAATAAGCTAAATCCTTTTTTAGGAATTTCAAAAATTATTTCCGCTCTACCATCATTGGGCATGGTATTAACTTTTTTGTTTTTTATAGTGTCAACAATGTTATTTGTGGGTAAATTAACAACACTAATTTTACTATTATTAATATTAAATTCTAGATTGTGATCTAGTAATATTTTGATGTTATTTTGACAATGAAAACTAATGTTTGCTAAAAAATTAACTTCTTCATTAACACAGCCAATATCAAGATTCACTACTCTTCTTTGCACTAGCACCTCGCAAGCATTTTCGTTTTGAGGTATCCCTAAAGATTTAGCAATTGCACAATTATTAATTGGTATTATTCCAAAAACCGTATTATTAAGTGTTAGTATATTAGGATTTAATTTATTAAAAATCTGAATTGCGCTATTTAAACTCTGGTCATCCCCTATTACTGCAATTGTATTTATTCCTTTTTTTAATTCATTGTCAATTAATAATGGTGTCTTTTTTTGGGTGTCTAGAATTATCGATGGTCCTTTAATCCCTAAGTCGGTTAATCGATTTTCAATTTTATCAATTACCTTTGAATAATTATTAGCATACAAAAAAGCATCATATAAATATAAATGCATAATACAAAATAATTAATTTTTTTATATTATAAATTTTTTACTACTCTTCTTTATTTGTTTTTTTACTTTTTTGTGCAACCTTTTTAGTAGATTTATTTTCTTTTAAGCCATTTATCATAACACACTTTCCATTAAAAATAGCTCCCTCCTCAATGCTAATTAATTCACATTCAATATCTCCGATTATTTGAGCATTACCCATTACTTGTAATATTCCCTTTATTTTTATATTTCCATTAATTTCCCCTCCGATTCTTGCTTCATTGGCTTCAATACTAGCTTTTATCTTAGCTTGATCACCAATTAATAGATAGCCTCCGGATTTTACAGATCCATTAAGTTCTCCCTCAATAACAATATTACCTTTTGAGTGAAATTTGCCTTTAACTTTTACATTTGGCCCAATAACAGCTTCAACATCCTTTAAATTTTCTTTTTCCTCTTGTTTATTAAACATAATTAAATTTTACTTTATTTATTTAATAATATTTAAATTAAATCTAATTGTCAAAATTAGAATTTTAAGGTAATATCCCAATAAGAAGAAAGAAATAAAATAAAAATAATTGTCCCTGTAGTTCAATTGGATAGAACAAAGACCTCCTAAGTCTTAGATATAGGTTCAATTCCTTTCAGGGGCACAGTTTTAGAGTTGTTATTAATTGTGGACTGCAGTCAGTCTTGTGGCAACTATGGCTCTTAAAAATAGAATAAAAAAATAATAGAAATTTAAAAAAATAGCATATTTTATGTAGAACAAATAAAGATAAGTCCACAGTATTCTAGACTTATCTTAAATTAAAAATTAACAATTTTTAAAATATTTAATATTAGCTAATTTCAAAAAGATAAGTCCACAGTATTCTAGACTTAAGTTGAAAAAATATTTTGGGCCGTTAGCTCAGTTGGTTAGAGCACTTGCATGGCATGCAAGGGGTCACCGGTTCAAATCCGGTACGGTCCACTAGTGTTTAAAGGCATTTTTGGTTTTATAAAAAACAAAAATGTAGTAATAATCGGCATTTTGCAAAGTTGTTATAGTATAATATGCTATTTAAAAGGTATATGGCTCATAGCAAGTTTGTTGAAAGCTAATTTTATATGCAGATTACAGACAAAAATTTTGAAGACGAAGTCGTAAAATTTAATGGCACGGTTTTGGTAGATTTTTTTGCTGAATGGTGTGGTCCATGTAAATTGTTAGGACCAATTATTAAAGAATTAGCTAAGTATTACGAAAAAGATGTTAATATAAAGATTGTAAAAATGAATATTGATGAAAATCCGGAAACGGCCCAAAAGTACAATGTTGTTAGTATTCCGACAATGATTATTTTTAAATCGGGAGAAAAGAAAAATGAACTTATGGGCGTTCAAAGCAAGGAAGCTCTCACAGAAGTCGTAGACAACATTTCAAAATAAAAAGTACTAGTTGTCATAAATTAGCATAAAAGCTCTTAGAATCCATCTGAGAGCTTTTATGTTAGGTTTCAGATTTAAGAAGTAGTGAGCAAATATTGAAAATTACACTTCTTATTTAAAATTAAATAAATCCGACTGCAGTCCAAGTATTTAATTTGGAAAAAAGTAAATCTATAAAACTGTAGATTTACTTTTAGAGATTCTAGGGCTAAATCTTTTGAAAAATTTTTAAAAAAAGAATTCTAGACTTAAGTCTTGTTTTTAGTTTAAGAAAGTTTAGATTGAATAGAGATAAGTCTAGAGTTTTGTAGACTTATCTTTTTTTAAGATTAAAGAGTTTAAATTTTAGAACTTAAGTCCACGTTTTTGTGGACTTATCTTTTTAATACGAATAAAAATTTTTGAAATTAAGACTTAAGTCCACAATATTGTGGACTTAAATTGTGGATAACATGTGTTTTTTGTGTTTAAATATTAAGACTTAAGTCTACAAAACTCTAGACTTATCTTTTGTTTTTTTTCTAATTAAAATTTTTAACATTTTTAAGACTTAAGTCCACAGTTTTGTAGACTTAAGTCTTGAAAAATTGAATTCATTTTTATATGTTTGAATTTTAAGATAAGTCCACAAAATTGTGGACTTATCTTTTTAAAAAATGAATTTTTTGCACTTTAATTTTTTATCTGACTTAAGTCCACAGTATTGTGGACTTAAGTTTTAGGTTTTGTCAAATTACTGTTTGAGTAAAGTCCACAGTACTGTGGACTTAAACTGTGGATAAGATGTGTTTTATGTGTGTAACTTTAAGACTTAAGTCCACAATATTGTGGACTTAAGTCTATATTTTTGATAAATTCATACCTTGAATCCCAAAGATTAGCGATTTTGTCTATTTTAAGTATTTTGACTTTTTTGTTCTTGACTTTTATTCCTGCCTTTGATATACTAAATATAGATGATTAAGAAAATCAATTTTGCAAAAAGCGAAAATTCAAAATCATCGCCTTACAATAAAATATGGAAATAGCTTCTGCGGATTTATTTTAGAATCAAAAAGATTCAATTAAACTAAATCCAACTTAGTTCAAAAACAAAAACAAAAAAAAGGTATACTCTAATCTGGGATAAAAAATCCTAAAAAGTGAATTGGGGTAAACCATAAATCGGCAAAAGCTTGGCTTTCAAAATAAGACTGTTGTTAGATACTAAAATTTGGTGTTTAACAACAGTCTTGCAAAAGTTGGATAGAGAGCCCCCAAAACCTTAGCTCTAGAGGCAGGGATTCCTTATGTTGTATATTCATAATACGATCTGAGGGTGGACCTTTGGAGCTCGAGGCTCAGAATAGGCTCAATTTATTTATTTTCAAAGGGGCCGTCTGGGCCTCTTTTTTGTTATTACATGCATTTGCATTATTTTGTTAATGTAATATACTAAATTTATATGTTATGTAAATTACAAACAATGCGCATGCCACTTTATTTTAAGTTGTGAGCGTTTTTTATTTTTCTAATCAACAAAAAGCCGCTCATAAAAGCGGTTTTTTAAATTATAATGTTATAACACTTTATGTATGTTTCTATCATAACCGATTGTAATTGCGACAATGCAGCGCAAAGGCAAATAGCTCGAATTTCCAGTCTTATGAATATGCAAGCCGGGGTCGTAAAAGTTAGTACAGATATAGAGGCCGCCGGTAATATAATTGATCAATTAGATGCTTCAGATCAAAATCCAACTATAATAATTGCCAATATAGCCCCTAGGACAAATCATTCTTGGTGGTTAAAAAATTCTAAAGGTCAGTTTAATATTTATGAAAACGGCACTTCTTTTTGTTATTTTTGGGTTAAAAATAAATTAATAATTTCAACTATAGATGGTTTAACTCTTGCTCTTGTAAAAAAAATTAATATCACTAGCAATATTAATGTAATAGATATAAGAAAAACTCTTAGCATAATGCATAAAAACAACTTAATAACCTCTTATCAAAAAAATTATATCTCAAATTCTCAATTCCGTAGTTTTGATTTTATTCCTCGCGTCGTTGAGCTATTGCTTAAAAAGATAAATCCAATTTCTAAAAAATTATCAATAACCAAAATCCCTGATTGCCCTAATGCTATTTGGTGGATTGATAATTTTGGCAATTGCAAAACAACTTTATTTAAAAAAGATATTATAATCAGTAAGGATGGTAAAATTCAAACAAAATTCGGTCAATTTCCTTTCTTTTCTCATTTAAGTAAAATCCCTTCAAGTATGACTGCTATAGTAGAGGGTAGTTCAGGAGTAGGGGAGAGTGTGTTTTTAGAATTTTTAACTCAAGGAAAAAACACTGCAAAGCAATACAGTATTAAAATTGGCGATAATTTTATATAAAATTTTATCGTTTAGTTGCTCGCAGATATTTAATAAATACAAAGTGTAGGTATATAATCTTGATATATAAACAATGTCTAAAAAATTAGCTATCTTTGATTCCGGTATAGGCGGCCTCTCAGTTGTTAAGCGAGTTATTGAGTATTTACCTAAATATTCGCTTATTTACTTTGGTGATACAGCTCGGGTTCCTTATGGTACTCGTTCAAATGCGATTATAAGGAAATACGCCGAACAAGCTGTGGATTTTTTGATTTCTAAGGGTGCAGGCCTTATTTTGATTGGCTGTAATTCCGCCTCAGCGCTTGCGTATAGTCATTTAAAATTAAAATATGATATTCCTATAATAGATATAATTAACCCTGCTGTAAGAGCTGCCTATGCCTTGTCGAGTAATAAAAAAATAGGCATTATAGGCACCCAAGCCACAATTAATTCCAATGCTCATAGTAACTATTTAAAAAATTTTAATCCAAAAGTTAAAGTTTTCACTAAAGCTTGCCCACTCTTGGTTTCTTTGGCAGAATCTGGCGGTCTTTCCGGGCTAATCACTAATCAAATTCTTTTTGAATATATCTCGCCAATAAAAAAAGAAGGAATAGATACTCTTGTACTTGGTTGCACTCATTACCCTTATTTTACGAAAGCTATTCAAAAAATTTTTCCAAATATTAAGCTTATAGATCCGGGTAAAGAGATTGCTTTTACTTTAAATGAGTTTTTAAAAAATAATAAAAAGCTGGATAATAACCTAGAAAAGTCTGATCATAAAGATTTTTTTGTTAGTGATAAGCCCCAAAATTTTGCTCAAATTTGCTCCAAATTTTTAAATATACAAGTTAATGATATTAAAAAGGTCTCCACTGTTAATAATTAATTACACAGCACTCACTCACCATTTAATGCTAAGATAGTGTAAATTTTCATTAATTATCTAGTTATGATGTAGCAGTTCTTTATAAGAAGCAAGCATACAAATTATTTTTCTACACAACTATTTAAAATAACTAGAGTTAGTTAAAATATATACTACCATAGTGCTAAATGGTGAATGAATACATTATCCACAATTGACAAAATACTCACACTTTGATATCATTATATTATAAAGATCCAAAGAAATCCAAATCCCAATCTTTGAAAAATTTTGGGATTTTTTTATTGGAGCTTTTTTCAAAAATGAGCAAACACAAAAAATTAAAAAAATTACACAACGTCCAAAAAAGAAGAATATCGATTACACAAAAAGCCTTAATTCTTCTAATAGAATTTGCTTTAGTTTGTGATTTTTCAATCTACCCTCTTCCTGTTAAAGCTTCAAATTTAGATCTTATAGATACAAAAATAAACCAATTTTCTATTAAAGATAAAATACTGAAAATGGAAACATCTCCAAAGGAAATTAACAAAGCTTTATATCAATTAAAACAAAAAGAACTAAAGCTGGAGAAGCAAATAGCTCAAAATAAAGCCCGCCTAAAAGCAGAAACTGAACAGTTTAAGCGCGATCAAGCAAACTTAGAAGAAAAAGAACGTCAAGAGCGAGAACAAAAAAAACAAAAACAAGCCGCTAGAATAGTTCAGAATCAAAATGATCAAAAATCAAGAATTATAAAACTTCCCCGCGGAGTAACAATTTACGCAAAACCAATACCAAAAGATAATAAAAATTATAGAGTGTTATGGTCAGATTACAGAACATTTACTGGTTATAATTCTGATCCCTGGCAAACCGATGATACTCCATGTATAGCTGCTAATGGATTTGACGTTTGTAAGCACGGCATAGAAGACACAGTAGCAGCAAATTTCCTAAAATTCGGCACAAAAATAAGAATTCCTCAGGTTTATGGAGACCGAGTATTTACAGTTCGTGATAGAATGAATCGTAGATATCCTAATAGTGTTGATATCTGGATGATTTACAAAAAAGATGCAAAAGAATTTGGGAGAAGAGTATTAAAAATAGAAGTGGTAGAAGAATTAAAATAAATTAAAAAGTATTATTTAGTGTTAGTTTACTTGAAAAATACCAATTGTTATTAGCTATTAATTAGATAATAGCGGGGGGTACAAAAAATTAATTTTTAAAAAAACTAATATTAAATTAATAATTAAAAATTAATTATTTATGGGATAATTAATTAATTAATATGATTGCCTATTTATGGGATAGTTAATCATATCAAGCAAATATTACTAAAAAAGACTCAAGGTTAGTGCAAAGCCATTGGGTTTTTTATTTTTTTGAATATTTTCTAATGATTGCTAAGCTATGTTATATAATAAATATCAATTTTATAAATTTATTGCTACTAGTGCCCGATTGATTCCCGAATTTTGTTACTTATTTTATTTGCCCTCTTATAGTTAGTTGTTTTTAAAGGCTCAACATATTTTTCTTCTTATTGTATTGTGCTTAATTCTATAAAAATGTTAATCCCTGTCAACGCAAAGTAGAAATGTCCTAGTTTGGGCAATTTAGAAATGTCCTACTTGGGGTTTGTTAGAGTTTCCGCTTGCGGAAACCGGTTGTTGAATTATTGATCGCTTTTTGATTAAAAACTTCTTTCTCCATGGGTGGTTTCAGACTGTCCAAAAATTGCGAAGCAATTTAAGAAAAAAGTTGTCAAAATCTAGT
>CAZMSR010000018.1:0-17635 GCA_964569045.1 uncultured Gammaproteobacteria bacterium
CGCACGTACGGTTCGATGAGGGGACGGAGGATTAACATCCTCCTCCTACTCTACGGAGCTATTTCTGACTTTTCAGCTTTGTAACTTGTTTACGGTAAAAAAGATTAACAGGAATTTGAAGAGTCGCAATTACTTGCTCGTCTTCATTTGTAATATCCATGACGGAATATGTACGAATTGCCTTTTGACCTTTCTTAACCATGTATCCGTGTTTTAACCACTTAGAAAAAGTGAAGCATGACCTTTTAGGATTGTGAAGTGTTACTTCGTCTTTGCCCCATTTCTTTTTGATTTGGCTAACAACGAGATTATATGAAGTTTCAGAATTAGTCCATTTAGCGTTTTGGTTACGCATATGAATTATTGTTTTGCGGATAAATATTATTAACCAACCCCTCAAATACATTACCTTGCATATTGAACTGAGTCAGCATTAAAAAATGACTTCACAAATTGGGGTCTTTTTTGGATTGAGTGCATGTGTGACAGAACACGTGCCTTGAGATCTGCTTGAGAGTCTGAAAGTATTTTTCTGTGAATATTCTGTTTTAAAGCATTGTTTAGGAGCTCATCAGGATTGTACTGTGGAGCGTATGGAGGTAGGAAAAAAAAGTTCAATCTTATCCTCATGTTTACTCACCCAAGCTTGGGACTGTATAATAAAGTGTGTCTAGTATAAGATAAAAAATTGTTAATTTTAACTATAATAATCTTATGCCAAAGACAAAAAACAATATAAATGAGACAATACAAATGATTTTATACAAATGAAGTGATATACTATATGAATGAAAAGATTTGCCACACCTATCTTACCCCAAAACGCTGGATCGTTGGTTTGATAATTTTTCTGAAAATGAAGATGAGATAAGAAAATTATTAATTGAAAAAAGTAAATGCAAAGATGTTGAGTACGCAATTAGAGTATTTAAACACTATCTGACACTTGCAAATTGTGGCTTAACAGAATCAGGAGTAGTATCAAATGTTTTAATTTACAATTAATTTTATTAATTAAAATGAACGTCAAACAAGAATATTTTTAAAAATTAGAAAAAATAATAAAAGATTGGCTCAAGGACTTACCACACATTCAGGAAGACGAAGAAAAGATTAATAAAATTATTCAAGCTTTGAGTCGCAAACGAACAATTGTATACGGAAATGTATATAATTTTGGAGCTGCTGTTCTTTGGGTATATGCACGGATAAATTTTTTGTGGGAGTCTGAAGGCAAGAAATGGCAACAAAAAGAATTGGCCAGCATGTGTAATGTAAGTAAAAGCACCTTGGGTCAAAAAGTATCAAAATTGATAGATAGCTTAAAAACATATCCCTTGGATCAACGTTTCGCAAGAAAAGAAATGGTTGAAAAAGATCCTCTAGCTAATTTGTCTATAGATCCCGGGAGTAGGATGATTTTACCAGTAGATGATATGTTTGGTGGCATACCAATAGTAAAAAGTAAAAATGATTACTATTATGATGCGATGGATTATTTAAACTTCGGTGATTATAATAAAGCAATAAGGTTGCTTCGTAAAGCTCTTGAAATCGATGAACATTACGTAGAGGTTTTGTTTGGAATAGCACATGTTTATGAATGTAAAGGTAACGCCAAAAAAGTTAGAGAATATGCTAATAAAGCCTTTGAGCAAACTAAAAAAATGTTTCCTAAGTGGCCAAAAGAAATGAGTTGGTATGCAACCGAAAATCGACAATATATGCGAGCTATACATTTAAAGGCCTGTCATTTATGGGAAGAGAATAAGATACAAGAAGCAGAAAAATTATTTAGATTGTTATTAAAGTTAAACCCAGGTGATAATCAAGGAATTCGCTATTTAATAGCAGGTATGCTTGAAGGATTGACTGGCGAAGATATTGATGAGATGACTGATAAAGGCAATGAAGAGCAAAATTGGGATGCATTAGAGGAGTTAGTAGAAAGTCAGAATAAAATTCACAAATTTTGGATTCAACCAAAATATAATTAATATAAAGTTTTTAAAAATATGGAAATTAAATAATTAGCATAAATTTCAAAAGAAATTTGTGGTAATGAAAAATTACCACTGGCTCAAATAATAGTAAGGCTTGGAAAGGTGTTTGGAGACATATGTCAATGGGAGCGTAACGAGAACAAAGATAAACTTAGCTATACTGATGAAGATTTACAAAATAGCTTGGTAATTTGATTCTTTTAACTATAAAATTCTGTAATGAATTAGGCTATAGCCCGGAAGAATGTATTAATAAAGCAATTAAATGCCGGGAAAAATTTGTTTTAGATAAAAAGAAATAGTATATGAAAAATAAAAATTCTCAAATAATTGACTACAAAACCTCTGGTGATCAAATAATGCATGAAGTTAAAATAGCTAGTGATATAGCTTGTTTGAATTATGATGAAATAGAATTATTGCATACCCCGCAAAGAAGTTTAGAAGCTGCTATTCCAATTAGGATGGATAATGGTAAGATTCAGGTTTTTAAGGGTTATCGAGTTCAACATAATAATGTTCGAGGTCCATATAAAGGAGGTACTCGTTTCCATCCAGAAGTAGATATTAATGAGGTAAGTGCTTTAGCTTTTTGGATGAGCATTAAATGTGCAGTGGTGGATGTGCCTTTTGGTGGCGCTAAAGGTGGTATCGCTGTTGATTCAAAGAAGCTAAGTAAGCAAGAGTTAGAGAAATTAACTCGAGCTTACGTAAGGAGCCTATATGGTTTTGTAGGTTCGGAAATTGATATTCCTGCTCCGGATGTTTATACTAATTCACAAATTATGGCTTGGTTTATGGATGAATTTAATCGATTGAACGGAAAAAATATCCCTGGGATAGTTACAGGTAAGCCAATTGAAGTTGGCGGTTCCTTTGGTCGTGAAACGGCTACTGCACAAGGAGGGTTTTATGTTTTAGAGGCTTTAATAGAAAAATTGAAAATTAAAAAAAGTAATTTGACCTTAGTAATTCAAGGTTTTGGTAATGCTGGTTTAAATTTTGCTAAAATTGCTAGTATAGCTGGTTTTAGAATTATTGGTGTTTCTGATTCAAGAGGTGGAATTTATAACCAAGACGGATTAAATATTAAAGAGCTAATTAATTACAAAATTAGTACCGGATCAGTTATTGGTTATAATAAAAGTGAAGTATTAAAGCAGGATCAAATTCTTGAGTTGAAGACCGATATATTGGTGCCGTCAGCTTTAGGTGGAGTAATTACTCAGGATAATGTTAAAAAAATTAAGGCAAAAATTATTTTAGAATTGGCTAATGGGCCAGTCGATTACCAGGCTTCTTTGGAGTTATTTGATAAAAATGTGTATGTTGTGCCGGGAGTTTTGGCAAATGCTGGCGGAGTAATTGTATCGTATTTTGAATGGCTTCAAAACCAGCAAAATTTTTATTGGGATTTTAATGAAATAAATATTAAACTTAAAGAAAAGATTTTAAAAGCCTTTGAGAATATTTGGAAAACGAGAAATAAGTATAATGTGAATATGAGAACAGCAGCTTATATAATTGCGATTGAACGAATTGGTAAAGCAATGAATTTAAGAGGAGTATAGGTGATAGTTTATAATCAAATTATCTAAGCATTACTTTATTGTGTGATTTTTTTGGTAATTTAATTAATTTTATTATATAATTATAGCATAATATTGATGAAATATAAAGGTGGCAATGAAATTAAAATTACCTCATTATTTATTAATTATATATTTAGTTTTATTTATAGTTTGTGCTATAAATGTGCATGATAGAGCAGTGTGGTGGATAGAAAATTTAACTGTGTTAGCAGTTGTTTTGCCTTTGTTTTTTACGTATAAAAAATTTCAGTTTTCTAATGTTTCTTATTTATTGATGAGTGTTTGGATATATTTGCATACAATTGGTGGTCATTATACTTTCGGCTTAGTGCCATTTGATTTTGTAACTGATTTATTTGAGTTTGAGCGTAATCATTTTGATCGCATGGCTCATTTTACGGTTGGATTTTTTGCTTATCCTATAGCCGAGCTTTTGACTATTAGGCGATTAGTAAAATCACACATTATTTTATTTTTGTTCCCTGTGTTTGCTATATTTACTATCGCTAGTGTGTACGAAATATTTGAATGGATAACTGCTTATTTTGCACCAACAGAAGCTGGTGGATTATTTTTAGGTTCGCAAGGTGATATATGGGATCCTCAAAAAGATATGTTTGCTAATGGATTAGGTTCTGTAGTAACTATGATTGTTTATTTTTCGTTAAATAATATAAAAGGGAAGTTAAGGTATAAAAAAAGACATTAATTTCTTAAAGGTTTTAAGTAGTTTTTATTTTTGGTGTTATAATAAAAGAAATGAATTATTTATTAGCAGGTATAATAATTTTTTTCGTTTTAGTAAATTTGTTTTCTTTGATTGTTATGTTGGTGGATAAGCACAGGTCTCGATTTAGTCGACTCAGAATTAGTGAAGCGACATTGTTTTTTTTAGCTTCTTTTTTTGGTGGTATCGGTGTGTATTTAGGGATGATATTGTTTAGGCATAAAACAAAAAAATGGCATTTTTATATTGGCATGCCTCTTATTATTGCGCAAAATTTAGCTTTTTTGTTTTTGTTTTATAGTTTTTTGAGTGGATTTATTGTTTTGTAGTCCGCTCAAATTATATTTATTCTTAATAAAATAATTATGACTAAGAAAAATCAAATATATAAGTGTAATATTTGTGGAAATATTGTTAATGTTTTACATAAAGCTGCTGGGGAGCTAGTGTGTTGTAACAAGTTAATGCAGTGCATGAAAGAAAATGTAATTGAAGCATCAAAAGAAAAACATATACCAGTAATTAATCAAGTAAAAAACGGAACATTAATAAAAGTCGGTTCTGTAGCTCACCCGATGTATAAGGACCATTATATTGAATGGATTGAAGTGACTACTAGCGATAATCAAATAATAAGATTGGATTTAGGTTCGGGTGATAAGTCAGAAATGTTGATTTTAGGAGATGCAAAAGTAGTTAATGCACGAGCTTATTGTAATTTACATGGTCTTTGGGGTGTTTAATTGTTGAATAATAATTTGTTTAAAAATAAAAAGTAAAAAGTGACCATTGTTTATATGGCCGCTTTTTTGTAATATATAGTATTAAGTATTTTATGAGTGAATATTAAAAGATTTCTAGTATATGTCAAAATTTTTTTTATTAGTAATTGCCTTTTTTTCTGGTTTTTCAATTATGGCAATGGAAATTACTGCATCTAGGTTACTTGCTCCATATTTTGGAAATTCAATTTTTGTTTGGACTAATATTATAGGTGTTGTAATGGTTGCATTGGCTATTGGGTATTATCTTGGTGGTAGAATTGCTGACGTGAAAGCTGATTTGGACGTATTATTAGTAATTATTTTATTATCTGGTGTATTTTTTGTTTTTGTGCCTTGGGTAATTAAGCCAATAGCTAATTTGAATATTGAATTATTAATAACTCATAATTCATCAATTTTAATATTTTTTTCATCATTATTGTCAACAGCGTTGATTTTTTCTATTCCTATCGCAATGCTTGGATCTGTAAGTCCTTTTATTATTAAATTATATTCTGCGCAAGTTAATAATAATGAAATAGGAAAAGCTGTAGGGCTTGTATTTGCAGTATCAACTTTTGGTAGTATTGCCGGAACATTTTTGCCAACTCTTTTGTTAGTTCCCTGGATTGGAACAAGGGCAACCATACATGTGTTTGCATGTTTGTTAATAGTATTGGCTTTAATTGGTTTGAAAAATGAAAAATTAAATAATAGTGCGTTAATTTTATTGCCGTTAGTTTTATTTTTTTCAGTAAATTCTAGTGTAAAGGCTAATGATGATGTTGTGTATGAGGACGAAACAGCTTATCAATATATTCAAGTTGAAGATCGAGGTAGTAAAAGATATTTAATTTTTAACGAAGGTAGTGCTTTTCAGTCTCTTATTGATAAAAATAATATTTTAACTGATGAATATTATGATTTTTATAACCTTCTTCCTTATGTGCGAGATTACAATAGGATTAAGAATGTATTGGTTATAGGTTTGGCTGGTGGTACTATAGCGTCTCAGTTTAATTATTTTTTTCCAGAAACGTTGTTGATTGACGGCGTTGAAATTGATGAAGATGTTATTTGGGTTGCTCAAAATTATTTTAATTTAGATTCTTTAAAGGTGAATATTATTAATCAGGATGGAAGAATTTATTTAAGAAATAATAAACAAAAATATGATATAATAATAGTGGATGCTTATCAAAAGGCAATGTATATACCTTGGTCTTTATCTTCAAGAGAATTTTGGCATTTAACTAGTGAGAGATTAACTCAAGATGGAACTATTGCTTTTAATATTAACTCAAGTAATGATGAGTCTAAATTGTTAAAATTAATGTCTAATACTATTGCTAGTGTTTTTGAGTATGTGTACATGATAAGAACGGATGAAAGTAGGTGGAACTATATGATTATTGCTTCTAATAATGAAATTGATTTTAGTGATCTTCGTAATGCTGCATTAGATGATGATTTACAAGGGTTAACTAGCGATTTTTTAAAAAATATAAAGAGAGTGTATTTTGATACTAATAGAAAAATATTTACAGATGATTGGGCTCCTGTTGAGTTTATGACAGATAAAATGGTTTATGATTTTTTTAAAACATAATTATGTCTCGTAAATTTAAAATATTAAAAAGGTCTGGTAAAAAAGAGAGTTTTAGCATTCAAAAGCTTAAAAAAGCATTAATTCGTGCCGGTTCAGATTCAGAGTTAGCAGATAGGGTGGCAAAAAAGGTTTTAAGTAAAGTAAGAAGAGGGTATTCTACTCAAAATATTTATGAGCTAGCTAAAAGATATTTAATAAGTTCTCATCCGGTTTTGGGCGCAAAATATACACTTCGTGAGGCAGTTTATAGATTGGGTCCGGCTGGTTATGATTTTGAAAAGTATATTATGCTTCTTTTTAAAGAGCATGGATATAATACTTATCTACCAAACATCCTTAATGGTGAATGTGTTTCACATGAAGTTGACGTAATTGCTGAAAAAAATAGTAAGAGAATAATGATGGAATGTAAGTTAAGAAAAGATAGCGCGATCTACATTAATATAAAAGATTCTTTGGCAAATTGGGCAAGGTTTATTGATTTGCAGGGTGGCTCAAGAACTGGAAGGTGTTTTAAGCTTGATGAAGCTTGGATTGTGACAAATTCAAGATTTTCTAAAGATGCTTTGATGTATGGAAAATGTAAAAACATGAAAATGATTTCATGGGATGAGCCTACTGTAAAGCCGTTACCTGCCTATATAGATGTAAAAAATTTATATCCAGTAACAATTTTACAAAGTATTCGGCAATATCATTTAAAGGCTTTAAGTAAAAGTAATATTTTGCTTTTAAAAGATTTGCTTGGTGCTAATCTAGTGAATTTATGTAAAAAAACTTTGTTGAATAATAAACAATTGGAGCCTTTGTTATTAGAGGCTAAGCAAATTTTATCACATAATCACAAAACTCAGATTGAAAGATAATATTTTTGTTAAATGAAAAAAATAAGTAAAATAGTTAAGAAAATATTGTTGTATGTTTTTGTAGTAAGTATATTTTATTTTATTATTGATTATTTTTGGAGCGAATATAATGCAAAGAAAATTTATTCATTAGCTAGTTGTGAATCAGTTTGTAAGGCTAATGGTTATAAAGAAAGTAAATGCGCTTGGATTTCTGAGTTAGAGTCTGGAATGAAAAATATGGGAAGTTGTGTTGTTGATAGATCTACTCATTGTGGTAGTTTGGGGCAATGTAATTGCATGTGTCAAGTTGCTAGTGATTTTAAAAAATATGCCATAAAAGTAGAGCCGGAAATTATTTATTCAAAGAATCTAAATTTTTTTTATATACATGTGAGTGCAGATTCGAAGGTTGGGCATAGCTGGGAAGTGGATTATGACCCAAATTATTTAGAGTTAGTTGACAGGATACATGCATTAGATCAAGGAGATTTGCATGGTAGTGATGTTACATTTAGATTTAAAACTATTAATAGAGGCAAAACTAAAGTATATTTGTATTATAGGAAGTTGTGGGAGGATGAAGAGCCGGCAGAAGTGGAATTTTATGAAATACAAATAAGTCGTTTTATTAAAAAATAACTAATTTTTAAACATATAAATATGCCAGAACAAAAAAAACAAAACACAGGCTGCTGCAAGCCTTTTAATCCAAGAAAATGGGATAGAAAAGAGATTAATTGGAGAAAAAAGTTATTTTTACGTGATCATGTTACTAGTTTTTTTCATATACCATTAAATATGGGGTCAAAGATTAAAAAGAATTGTCAGTTAATAGAAAAAGCAGGAGCAAAAGCAAAAACAAATTTAATGCTTTCGGATGAAAAATCTGCCTGGGGTTCGGATATTTACATTGACGTTGTTAAAGAAGTGTCCGGTGCTAAAATGGAACGAATTACGGGTAAATTTTTAACTCATGTATTTGAAGGACCTTATAAGCAGACACCGCATTGGGAAAAGAAAATGCAAGAATATGTTAAATCAAAAAATCAAAAAATAAAAAAAATGTATTTTTGGTACACTACTTGTCCTAAATGTGCAAAAGCATATAATAAAAATTATGTTGTTCTATTTGCTAAAATTCATTAATTTATCTAAAGGTTCAGGTTTTTTTAAAAACATAAATGATGTATCCACTAACCATTCTACACAGTGGATGAATACTAAAGGGTAACTAAGTGGTTGCTCTTTTTTTTGTTATAATACAAATATGCAACTCCAAGCTGATTTAAAAACAAACAAAATTTTATCATATTTGCTTGCGTTAACATTAGTGTTTATGGCTGCGATTTTGCCTGTTTTAATTTGGCTAGAGCCTTATGAGGAATATCAAATTAAACAAGTTGACTTAACTGAGTTTCATAATAAGAGAGAGATAATACATGAATTTTTAAAAAAAAATATTAAAGTCTTGTCTCCAAAAAAAGAAGAGTTAGGCTCAAAATTTACAATCTCTCAGTTAGATTTTTTTTTACACGAAGATAAGGTGTTTGTAACTTATGAAGATAGATTAAGGTCTTATAAGGCCTTGTTTATTTATGATATTAATGCTACTGAAGTTGTTGTTGTTGATTTTAGAATTGTTGAACAGTTTGAGTTTTAGTTATTTATATAAAAAGTGATATAATAAGTTTATAAATATCTAATAATAAAAAATATGAGAAGTTAGAAGTTTAATAATTAGTAGAGTTTTTTTATATGATTAACAAAGAATTGGAAAAAATTGGTTTATCTGAAAAAGAGGCGGCTGTATACTTGGCTAGTCTTGAAGTCGGTGAAGCACAAGCGCCAAAAATTGCTCAACAAGCCGGAACACAAAGACCTATAACTTATGTTGTGCTAGAAAATTTAAATAAAATGGGTTTAGTTAGTTTGCTTGATAAAAAAGGTAAAGTGTATTATGTGGCTGAAAATCCTAGTAATTTAAAGCGTTTAATTGAAAAGCAAAAGGCTCAAATTAATCAAAAAGAGCAAATTATTCGCGAAGTAATGCCTAATTTAGAAAAAATTTTCATGGCAATGGGGGATAGACCTGTTGTTAGGTTTTTTGAAGGCTTTGAGGGAGTAAAGAGTGTACGGGAGTTGATTTTAAAAGATCGACCAAAAGAAGTAATGAGTTTTTATTCTTTAGATGCTATATTTACACTATTTCCTGAATTAGAAAGTAAGTTTGTTAATCCTGAAAGAGTGAAACGCAAAATAAAAAGTCGTATAATTTATACATATTCAAAAGGTCCGATTAGACGAATGAATAATAAGAAAGAGCTAAAAGAATCGCGATACATAGATAATCAGATTTTTAAATTAAATGGTGATGTATCAATTTATAAAAATAAAATCGCCCTTACTTCGCTTTATGGCGCAAGTCCAGTAAGTGTTTTAGTTGAAGATAAAGGAATAGCCTCTTTCATGAAAGATGTATTTGAATTAGCATGGTTGGGGGCAGGTAACCACTCACCATACTAAACAGTTTACTACCTTTTATACGCTAATATTAAATAACATGTGTCATCCCGGACGTAGCGAAGCGAAGATCCGGGATTTAGACTGGGCACACCGATAAACATTGATCCTCGTGCGATATTCTATTAAAAATGGTGAGTGGATACGGGGGGTAGGTATTGACAAATAGAAGGCTATATGCTATACTCTTTTTATAGTTTGATCTTTCCTTTAGTAAAAAAGGAGACGTGTCATGAATATGTGATTATAGGACATGAAAATGTTTTTTTATAATAAAGAAAATATAATTAAAAAAGGACTCAGGCAAGTTAAAGAATTAGCTTAGAGTCCTATTTTTTTTAAAAGAGATTTTATTATAGAAAGTTAAAAGAAATTATATATATTTTTAAAAAATGTTTTGCTAGTATTACATGTTTTAATATGTATTTGACAAAAAAACGTCAATAAGTATTGACAATATATTGATTATAGTATATACTTGTAATATAATCAAGTTTAGATTAAATAAATATTTAAAGACATTAAATTATATATAATCGGTCTTTTATAAATATTTAAAAAATCAAGACTTTGATTAATCTACACGTTTAAGCAATTAATTATCTACCTAGCTCTCCTAGTTTTGTGCTAATGTACGAGGCTAGAGATCTGGGTAGAATGCACAAATTATTCTTTAGCTTTTGAGGCAGAATAGTTTATAAGCAGTGATTCAGGTTGCTTGAATACTAGCTATGAGATTTGTATTAGTTAGTAGACAGATCACCTCTTTTTTTATGAGAGGTGTTTTGTTTTAAGCTTTATGCTCAATTGCTAAGCTGATTACGAAAATAATTTTTTTTAATTTCGAGCGATGCGAAGAGAAAAAAATTACTTATGCTGTAATATGGGTCAAATTTTTTCTCAAAGCCATAGCCGAAATTTAAGGAAATTATTGGAATTAGTTTAGTAATTGAGTATAGATAGTTAAAAGATTTTGTATAATTATTAATTAGGATATTTGCTAATATTAGTCTTTTTTAAAATTAATTGACATAAAAAAGTCAATATGTCTTGACAAAATAATTCGGTTAATGTATAATGTAAGTATATTTAAATTATTTGTCAATCATTTAATTTATTCAGTGCTAACAGAGCATTAAATTATTTATAATCGGCTTGTGGTAGCATTGTAAAATTCAATGATTTTGCGTCAATTGAATTGAAACCCCATGCTTTTCTCTGGATCACCGGGGAGTCGGTCAATTCTTCTGTTTTCCGGCCGGATACAGAAGAAATAATAATAAAAATATTTTGCCTTAGTCTAGCTGTATTTTTAAGAACATTGTATGAAAAAAACAATTTTAACGATTAAACCAAGAGTTACTTTAAAATATAAAATTCCCAAAAAGTTGGTAGATTCTTTATATTCTCGAAGTGCTAGTTTTATGGTTTTAAAAAAAAGAAAATATGAGGAACGTCAAAAGGTGAAGCAAAAACTGCGTCAAGAGTTTTTAGATTAATTAGTCAATTAATATTTTTTAAAAATCAGGAAAATTTCCTGATTTTTTGTTTGTTTTGAATAATATGTTATGTTGAGTTTTTGTATTTTGAACGGTATCATGTATGCATGAGTAATAAAAATAATTTTAAAGAAAGTGACGTTGTTTTAGTCTTAAAAAAAGAAGCTAAAAAAGATAAAATAGCTATATTACAGCGTTTTTTTAAAACTGGACCAGGCGAATATGGTGAAGGAGATATTTTTTTAGGAGTTATGGTTCCTGAGCAACGCAAGATAGCAAAAAAATTTAGAAATTTAGAGTTAGATAAAGTGGTTAAATTATTGCATTCTAAGGTGCATGAAGAACGTTTAACAGCCCTTTTTATTATAATTTATCAATTTGAAAAAGGGGATAATAAAAAGCAAAAACGTATTTATAACATATATTTAAATAATGCTAAACGTGTGAATAATTGGGATTTAGTTGATTTGAGTGCGCCTAAAATAGTAGGTCAATATCTATTAAATAAACCAAGAGGTATTTTGTATAAATTAATTAAAAGTAATAATTTGTGGGAACGCAGAATTGCAGTGTTATCTACATTAACTTTTATTAAAAAGAATGATTATATCGACACATTAGTATTGTCAGAAAAATTAATTGGTGATAAGCATGATTTGATTCATAAGGCTGTTGGGTGGATGTTAAGAGAGATTGGAAAAAAGGATGAATTAGTATTGCTTGGGTTTTTAAATAAGTATTTTAAGAAAATGCCAAGAACAATGCTTAGATACTCTATTGAAAAGCTAGATAATAATCAAAGAAAATATTATATGAGTTGAATTGAATAAGTAAAATTATTATTTTTGTGATATAATAGATTAAGAAAAGAATTTATTTCAAAGAGAAAATCAATATGCTTAGGCATTATGGGACTGTCGCCAAACTCGCCTCACCCATAAATTGTTAATTTTGGCTAAATTTTTTTCAAATTTTTTTGGCTTACCTTAGGATAGGCCTCAAAAATTATTCAAAAAATTTATCTTAAAATTTCCAAATTTATGAATTAAAGCGAGTTTGGCGACAGTCCCATAATGATTTTTAATATATTAATTATGTCAAAATTACAAGAAGTATTTAATCGGATTAATCAGTCCAAATCTGAGCAAAAAAAAATAAAAAAAATGTATCGCGATGCACTTGATAATTCGGCAGATTACAAACAGGTTGTTGAGAATTTAAAACAAAATAGAGAAAGAAAAAAGCAAATAGAAGAGTCTGTAAAAGAAGATTTTAGCTCAGAGTTTTCTCGTTTAGATACATTAAAGTTAGATCTGCAAAATGATATGATGCTTATTAGCGATATTGCTTTGACTAAACTTGTAAAAGGTGAGAAAGTGGAGGTTCAAGATCAAAATAACGATGCTTATGAACCTTTATTTACTGTGAAGTTTAAAAAGTCTAAGTAATGTAGTATGGATTTTTTTGAAATAACGAGTCAGGAAAATAATCAAATTAAGTTATTAAAAAAGTTAAGTTCTAAAAAGTATCAAAAGGAGTTTAATAGTTTTTTTGTAGAAAATTTAAAAACAATAATTGATGCATTAAATGACGGATTTGTTTTTAAAGAGTTCTATGTAACACATGCTTTTTTAGCAAATAATAAAAAATTAGTGTCTGGTATTGTTTCTCGCGTCCATGGCGCTAAAAAATATGTTTTAAAAGATAGTTTAAATAAGGTATTTTCTAATTTAAAAACTCCATCTGGAATTTGTGCAATATATGATATAAAAGAAAGAAAACATAAAAAGAACCAATCAATAATATATTTAAATGGTATTAATGATCCCGGTAATTTAGGGTCAATATTACGTAGTGCTTTAGCTTTAGGATTTGAAAATATTGTATTAGACGAGCATTGCGCTAGTTTGTATAATTTTAAAACTCTAACTGCTATAAAAGATACAATATTTAAATTAAATATTGAAAGAGATAATGGTTTTGATAAAATTAAATTAATAAAAAATAAAATGAGCGTTATAGTAAGCACGTCAAACGGAAAAACAGATTTTAGAGAGGTGGCAAAAAATAAGCCTATTTGTGTAGTATTTGGTAATGAAGCTAATGGAGTTAGCGATGATATTATGGAAATTGCTGATTTTAAAATTGGGATTAAATTATTTAATAATGTTGAGTCATTGAATGTTGTGAGTGCTTCTTCAATTATTTTATATAAAATAAATGAACAATAAAATTTTTTCTTATTTAAAAATCACTAAACCTATTATTATTTTTGATCTTGAGACAACGGGCTTGGCAATTAATAGTGATAGAATACTAGAATTGGCTTATATTAAGATGTGGCCAGATGGTCAAATGGTTAAAGATGATTTATTAATTAATCCTCAAGTTAGTATTCCAAAAGAATCAAGTGATGTGCATGGTATAAAAGAAGAAGATGTAGCAAGTGCCCCTACGTTTCAAGATTTAGCTACGGACTTGTTTAAAGTTTTTGATAATTGTGTTTATTCTGGATTTAATGTTGTGCGCTTTGATTTGCCAATGTTAAAAAGAGAATTTTTAAGGCATGGGGTTTCTTTTGATTTTTCAAATGATCAAATCATTGATGCTAGTGTAATTTTTAGCAACAAAGAACCACGAACGTTAAGTGCTGCTTATAAATTTTATTGCAATAAGGAGCATGCTGATGCTCACAGAGCCCTAGCTGATGTTGAAGTAACTTTAGAGGTGTTAGCCGGACAATTAAGTAAATATGATGATATGCAAGATTGGGAGGCAGTAAAAAAAATACATACTCAAAGTGATTCAAGGTTTGTTGATAGTGATAGAAGATTTTATTGGCGTAATGGAGAGGCTTATTTTGCTTTTTCAAAGCATAAGGATCAGTCTCTTGCTCATATTACTAAATTTGAGCCAGGTTTTCTTAGTTGGATTTTAAATGCGGATTTTTCTGATGAAACTAAAAGTATTATAAGAAAAGCTCAAAACGGAGAGTTTCCCAAAAAAGAGTGAGTGCTTTAATTGAATTGTATGTTATTGATAAATTAAAATTAATAATTTATAATAGATAAAAGAAAGATAATTATTAAAAATGATTTATTAATTTTAAAGAAAATTGTATGAAAAAATTAAGTATTTTTTTAATATTTTTATTATTAATTACTGCTGGCTGTGTTAGTGACACAAAGGAGAGCGAATCAGGACTTGATTTAGGTAGTAGTGAAGCTAAGAAAGGTGCTGATGGTGACCAAGTAAAAGACGAATCTGATGCTCAGGGAAATTCTGCAAATAATGATAAGGTAGATGGAATCACAAATACAACCGAGCAAGCTGCACAAATGCCGGATTTAGAATTTAATCCTTATAAGTATAAGGATTTGGTTAGTGTTTATAGTGAGGCGGTTTTAAAGACAAATAAAGGTGATATTAAAGTGTCTTTTTACAAAGAGTCTCCTTTTACTGTAAACAATTTTCTTAATTTAGCGAAAAAGGATTTTTATAATGAAACTACTTTTCATCGTGTAATTAAGGATTTTATGATTCAAGGTGGTGATCCAAATTCAAAAGATGATGATCCAACTAATGATGGTCAAGGTGGTCCTGGTTATTACTTTCAAGATGAATTTAATGATCATAAGTTAGTTGAGGGTAGTTTAGCCATGGCTAATGCCGGTCCTAATACAAATGGTTCGCAATTTTTCATTGTTACATCTTCATCAACTCCATGGCTAGATGGTAAGCACGTTAATTTTGGGCAAGTTATAGAAGGAATTGACGTGGTAAAAGAAATAGAAGGAGTGGAAATAGGTGAAAATGATAGGCCTAAAGAAGATGTTAAGATTGTTAGCATTGAATTGGTTAAGAGCTCAGGTGTTAAGAGCAAGAAATTAGAAAGTGAAATTGAATAAAAAAAAACCGTTACTTTGAAAAATTTAAAGTAACGGATTGTTTTATTATAATTTATCAAGAGGTCCGGCAATACGTTCCCTGTTCTTCTTAGTATGACGCCTATATTGATAAAATTTTCCTTTTCCTAACCATTTGTGAGGTAATGGCAATGTTTCTGCTGCTATAATAGGTATTCGCTTTGTATGGCTGATGTCTAGTCCTAGAATAATTGAATTGCCTGTGAATTGAAAATAACGAAAATAATTTAAATAAATTGTTTTGTAAATCGTCATGGTGATTTACAATTAAGACTTCTGTGAAGTCTTTTTTTGTTGTAATACTTTACGCGTTTTTTAATAATCTTTTCTAATTTTTTAAAATTTTTAGCTTCATTGAAATCATCTTGGCATTCATTTTTTAATCTTCCAAAGAAGCCCTTCTTTAAAAGTAGTGCGGAGAGGGAGGGATTCGAACCCTCTTCGGGCGACTTCTCGGAAGTTGCAAAAGCTAGTGAAGAATCAAAAATTAAGACTAAAATTAAATCAATTATGATTTTTCAGGCTTAGTCAGGTTTAATCAAATTTAACCAACTATCAACAATTTATGGGCATTATTTGGGCATTGAGTTTGCTCGGAGTGATATAGGTTAAGATAGTTTGATTTTTGTTTGATTAATCTAAAGCAAAAAATTCGCTGTTTATGGCGAATTTTTTGTTGTAGTTTTATTTTGTTGTTTTACTAGCAAATCACTATAAGATTTTTTGATTTTTTTGTGTTTTTCAATATTTAGAAGTTCTATTAGTTGATTGTGTTCTTGAGTGGCTGTTTTTGAGTTTGATTTGCTAATGATAGTTTCTAGTTCAAGGAATTGGCCTAATTTTGAGACTTTATCAATATGTATTCGTGTATTTTTATGCATCCAAAGATTTCTTTCTTTTTTTACAACAACCTTTAAACCATTTGTGTCTTTTAGAGTATTTTTTAATGTTTTGCAATCTTGGCTTGATAATGGGATAACGTGGTAGTCTGAGATTTTTGATGCACTAGTGTCAGGTCTTTGATAATATATTAACTCAAAGTTTTTATTGTTAATTTCTCTTGTCTTTAAGCGGCCTTTTTTAGCATTAAAATAAGTGTCAATTTGATTTAAGACGCCTTTATCTTTTGCACTTATTTTTTGAAGAGCATTAATAATATTTTTTTTATTGTTTATTGATATTTTAAGTTCTAGGTTCTTCATTTGATTTTATGTAATTAATACCATCAGCAGCGCCTTCGAATAGTGGTTTGCCGTGATTTTCTATAAGTGTAATTAATTCTTCCATTTGACCTGGTTTTTCTATTTTATGAAACTTATTGCCTTCTGGCATCCAGTGAGGTTGTAATTCTTCTATTTTGAGTTGCGATCTATCTCCAAGGAGTTCGTCGTCCAAGTCCTTTAAATAAAGTGGGCCAGAATAATAACCAACACAATAATCTTTTGTTTGTTTGATAATATCTTCTAGTTCGCTTACTGGTACTGCAGGAAGCAATGGTCTTAAGGCCACCATGCTTTTTATTCCAGCGTTGTGGGCACTTCTAAGCGTTTCTATTCGTTTTTCAGGGCTAGGCACTCTTGGTTCCCAAAATTTTGCTGATTTTAAACCTGTAAGGGATATTGAAAAAGCCATAAGATTACCGTTTTGAGCTAATTTTGAATTAATCTCTTTAAGTCTTTCAATGAATTCAGGAGATAACGGTAATTTTGTAATAACAGAAATGTCTCTTTTAGATTCTGCCAATCTTTCCAGTATTTCAATTGATTGTCTTCTGTTTTGGAAAAATTCAGTATCACAACCAAGCATGATTAATTTTATCTCTTCAGGTAATTTTTCAATTAATTCGAATTGTTCTTCAGTAAGGTAAGAAACTCCCTTTTTATGATTAAAATTCATGTCATCCACAAAACAATACCTGCAATCAAGTGGGCAGCTCAGTTGGGAATAAGTTAGCATTCGATCTTTATCAAATTTTAGACCTTTCTTCTCGAAAGTGGGTTTATTGAAATTCATATACCTTCTTGATATTAATGGTTAGTATAAATATTTTATCATGTATTATTAATTTAATCTATTTGCTTGTTTTTTTCGATAATTGTCAAGTCCTGGAAATAATGAACCGTTTTTAGGTTAAAATAACGACAGAT
>CAZMSR010000019.1:0-17363 GCA_964569045.1 uncultured Gammaproteobacteria bacterium
AACTCGTTAACTGTCGTTAACTTACCGGTTCAGTTTATCCAGGACTAATCAAACAGTAATAGTCCAAAAACACTTTAAAAAACTAAAATACTTAAATAAACTTACCTTTAGGGACTGTCGCCAAACTCGCCTCACCCATAAATTGTTAATTTTGGCTAAATTTTTTTCAAATTTTTTTGGCTTACCTTAGGGTAGGCCTCAAAAATTATTCAAAAAATTTATCTTAAAATTTCCAAATTTATGAATTAAAGCGAGTTTGGCGACAGTCTCCTTTAACAAAATTTGGTAAGTTTATTTATTATCAAACATAAAAATATAAGTTATAATAAAAACAACCGATAACTGTCCTTTACAAAATCGGAGATGCTCAATGGATAAATTCTTTAATACTCTATCCACGCACCCAAATAGATCTCAAATATTAAAATCAATTTGCCCAATAGGATTTTTTTTAACTGACAAAAAATTAATAGTAACCTATGCTAATAATAAATTTTTCAAAATATTACAAATCTCAAAAAAAGACGTAATCAATAAGCCACTTGGCATATTAACAGAAACTTATACTGACAGACCGCTAATATGGCAAGCATTATTAGGAAATGGTTATTATTACGGAGAATTACTTATCAAAAAACCAAATAAAACCGATATAGTTTTAAACATCAAAATTGATGCAATTCGAGATAAATCATACGGAAATATTACTAATTTTTCCGGCATTATTACTGACATCACCGATGGCATAAGAGTAGCACAGTGCATAGCGCAAAATATTGACCCAATAACAAATCTTAAAACCCTAGATGCGTTTTCAAAAGAAACAAATCTACATTTAAGAAAAAATTCAAAACAAAAATATCCCAAAAAACAAGCAATTTTATTCATTAGCATAACACACCGACAAGACGGTCTTATTAGTCAAAAAGATACAAATATCATAATGCGAGAAACAGCAAATAGACTTCATCAAAAAGGAAGAAATCGAGATAACTTTGGTAGAATCAATGATAAATCATTCTTAATTCTTTTAAGTGATATCAACTACGAACGTTATGCTGTGATAGCCGCTCAACGTATTGCTAATGATCTTTCAAAAAAAATAACAACTCAAAAAAAAACTTTTTATTTGAATCCAATCATAGGAATAGCCATTTATCCAAATGATGGAAACAACTCAGAAGATTTAATTAGACATGCTGAACTTGCTAGTATTACAGCAAAAAATCATGGCAATACTTGGAGACTATTTAAGGAGGAGATGCAGAAAGCAGCCATACGACGCATAAAAATCGAAACTGGCCTTAGAGAAGCAATTAATAATAATTTTCAAGGCTTTAAATTGTATGCGCAAGCACAGCTCGACTTAAAAGTTGGTCAAACAAACGGAGTAGAAATTCTTTTACGCTGGAGTCACCCTGAACTTGGCAAAATTAACCCAGCTGAATTTATCCCAATTGCCGAAGAAGCAGGGTTAATTGTAGAAATTGGATCATGGGTGCTTTTAACAGCCGCAATTGAAGGCAAAAAATTTCATGACAATGGGTACCCTGTAGTCATTGTGGTAAATATTTCGGGCCACCAAATAAATCACAAAAATTTTATTCCTTTTGTGGAAGATGTAATTAGAAAAACAAAAATATCTCCAGGTCTTCTAGAACTAGAAGTAACTGAAACTGTCTTTATAAAAAATAGCGATCGAGCTAAAGAAGTGCTTAATCAATTACATGAAATGCGCATAAGAACAGCCATAGATGACTTTGGAGCCCAGTACTCTAGCTTATCACAACTAAAACAATTACCGGCATTAAGAATAAAAATTGACGGCACTTTTGTTAGAGATGCTGACACTTCAAAAGAAGCTGCCAATATTTTAACAAGTATTATTGAAATGATCTCTAAACTAAGAAGATCCATTATTGTTGAAGGCGCTGAAACACAAGCACAAATGTCCATTATAGAACAAACTGAATGCAACGAGGTTCAAGGCTATTTTCATGCCAAACCAATGCCACTTCATTTAATTCCAAACTTTCTCCAAAACGAACAAGCACAACTTCATCCAAATTGACCTTTTAAACACTCCGCCCATAAAGCGGATTTTTTTGCACTTTTTCCAACTCTTCACGTACAACCACTCTATCATCCCATTGAATCATCTTACCACCTTGAACACACATTGCCTGCTCTGAGCCCTTACCGGTAATCAAAACAATATCACCATACTTTGCCAATAACAAAGCCTTTGCAATTGCTTTTCTTCTATCATTAATTAAAAATAAATCTTTTTTCTCTTTTTTACCAACCTTTTTTGCACCAAAAGCTACTTCATTAATAATTTTCTGAGGATTTTCGTCATAAGGGTCTTCATTAGTAATTATAGTAACATCTGAATTTTCAGCTGAAAGCTTACCAAGCACCGGTCTTCGTGACACATCCCTACCTCCACCGGTTGAACCCACAACATGAATTACCTTATTGCATTTAAGATCTTTTTGCACTAATTTAAATAATTTTTCTAGTGCCTTTGGTTCAAAAGCATAGTCTACAATTATTTTAAAATCTTGTCCTAATCTAAGCTGCTCTAACCTACCGGGCACTCCCTTTATTTTAGCTAAAGAACTTTTTACTTTTGCTAATTTTAAATTTTGAGAATAAGCTACCACAGAACCAAAAGACGCGTTCATTATATTAAAATCACCAAGCATATTTAATTCAAAGTCATAAATAGGATCTAAATCAAAATCATAACCACTCTCTCTAGCTTTTTTAATATTTTTTATTACTATATCTTCTATTTTATGTTCTATTAACTTATCTTCTCCATTTTTGACTTCAAAATTTTTGGATTTTATTTTATATTTTTTTTCTGCCCAAAAACGCAAAAAATATTCAGAATACTCATCATCCCCATTAGCTATTATGATTTTTTCAACTCTTTTTGCATCAATTTTTTCTAACTCATTTAAACCTAATAATACTTCTTTTTTATTATTAATATATTTTTGCTTACATTTTTCTAAATGAGCGAATAATAAACCTTTTGCTTTTTTATAATTTTCAAAACCACCATGAGATTCAATATGTTCAGGGTACAAACCGGTAAAAACCAAAACATCATAATTAATAAAACGATGCCTAAATTGAACAATTCCTTCTGAAGTTGTTTCTATTATTGCGTACTGACAACCATTTTTTACCATTCTTGAAAGCATTTTCTGAGTAAAGAACCTACCAAGCATTGTCATTTTTTTATCATTCAACCACTCTTTTCGACCATCTGAAAACATTGCGGTTGTAGTAAAACCAACACGAAAACCACAAGACTTAAACATTTCTTTCATTAAATAAATACTAGTAGTTTTACCTGTTGTCCCGGTTACGCCGATAACAATTAACTTTCGCGAAGGAAAACCATAAAAAAGCGCTGCCAAAAAACTCATTACAAAATAATAAAAAGGTGCAAAAAAATCAAAAATTGGTTTAGGTATTATTTTTTTTATTATTGATAAAATTCTTTGTAATCGCATTTTTAAAACCTCTTAATTAAGCGAATAAATTTATATAAATTATACCAAAACTGAGAAATTACAACATCGTAAGTACCAATGCATTCAACTTGATTGCCACCAAATCCAAGCTTAAAACGAGTTACACCGGGCCATTTATTTTCATCTATTCCGTAAAAATCAAAATATTTGTACTTATTATTACGAGCAATTTTAATTGCGCTCCATAAAAGTAAGTACGGAGACATAACGTTTCTAAATTCATCTGATGAAGCGCCATGTAAATATGTTGCGATGTTGTTACTAAAAGCAAATAAACCTGCAGATACCGGCTTACTCTTATAAAAAGCAATAAGCATTTTAACCTTTAAATCACTGTCACTATTTAAATTATTTAATAACTTTTTATAATATTCTGGCGAGTGCAATCTAAATAAATCACGCTCTCCTGTCGCGCTAATTAAATCCCAAAAAACATCAAAGTCTTCGTTTCTTCCTACTTGAACCTGAACGCCTTTTTTGATTGCTAAACGAATATTATAGCGCGTTTTTTGATGCATTTTTTGAAGCAATTCTTCTTCGTTTTGTAACAAATCTAGTACTAAAGTTTTAGCCGGTTGAATATTGATTGTTTTGTTAACTTTATACCAATTTAAATTAACCTTTTCTTTAGGTTCAATTCTTAAAAAAATTACATTTTTATGCTTTTCTATTACTTTTTTAAAAAAAATATCGATTATTTGATTTTTGTACTTACCTAATTGTGTACTTATTAACGGTCCATTCGGAGAATATATATATAATTTTTGAAAAGGCAATTTTTTCAAAATAAACGTACCTATAATTTGAATAGAGTCGTTAAATTCCAATCCATATCTATAAACCGCGCAATCTACGCTTTCCTGAAACTTTCCCCAAGAATAAGTTTGAAGAAAAGTAAAGCTATTCATTTTATACAAAGCTTTATTATAAGTTTCTTTTGATTCAAACTTAATAAATTTTATATTATTGTTATTATCAATTGACATTTTTTTATTTACACTATAATATATTATTATATAAAAAATTTTTAAATGTGCTCTTTCGTTAAAAAAGCATATTTTTTACTATACCTTCCACCTTCTAAGTAAGAGACTAAAATGATCTCTATCAAAACAACAAAAAATTTTATCAAAAAGAAAACAACACACCACTCTTACCCCCGTCCAAAAAGAAAATGAAGCTTTAAAAGCAGAAATGCTAACATCGATAAAAAGTCAATGCTTTGGCTGCCCCTCGGCAGGCAGAGATGAGCTCTGTGACTACTGCCCATGCTACGGAACAAAAATTGAACTCACTAAACAAAAAATTGGTGAATTAAGTCAAAATTTAAAACACCTTCACAGATTATGCCAAGAAGAGGCACAAAATGCAAAAAATCATTCAGCCATTCACTAAAAAGTAAAAAGCGTAACTTTTACAAATGCTACGTATAAACGTGGCTTTTTTTATTGCTTTACTGAAAGTATCTTTAAAGCTTCTTTTATACGGTCTTGACTATTGCTTGAACTAGCACTTATTTTTCTTAAAGAATCCCTTGATTCCAGCATTGAATACCCCAATGCCATTAAAGCATCTATTTCTTCGCTTGCCAAGGTGCTAACAACTTCACTACCTCCAAATTCTAACTTCAATTTACTTAATTTAGTTCTAAGCTCTAATACAACTCTTTCAGCAGTTTTTTTACCAATACCTGATGCTTGCGAAAGTAAATCTGCACTACCTTCTAATATTGAGGCTTGCATTTCTGGTATACTTGCTATATCTAAAACACCAAGAGCAGTTTTTGGACCTATACCTGAAACCGAAATTAATAAATCAAAAAAAGATAACTCATTAAAAGAAAAAACACCATATAACGCCAAAACTTGCTCTCCTACTTGTTGATAAATATATAACGCTTGCCTATTACCAATCTTCACATTATCACTAACCTTTTTAGAAACAAAGACCTTATAACCTATATCGCCCACTAACAAAATTAAAAAATTCTCTTTTTTATTTATTACTTCACCATTTAAGTATGAAATCATAATTTTCGCCTAATAACGCTATATTTTGGCACATAACTGTTCACGTCTAGTATTATTATTTTTTCTTGACCACCATGAGCTTCTCTTAAGAGACTATCATTTTTCTCATCGACCATGCTCTCCACTCTCATTTTTAGTATATCATAGAAAGGTCTCACAACTTCTATCAAGTCTCCAATTTTTAAAGAATTATGAACTTTAATTTTTACATTATTTTTACCGCCCTCCACAACCTCTCCGGCAAACTCCCAATCAATAGAATTGTGTGATTTTTCTAAATTTTGCGCTAGCTTACCTTTTTCAAAATAAAAACCTTCGGTATATCCCCTATTTACAAGCTTTTTACTAAGCTCTGTATAATAAAATACAAGTTTTTCTTTTAACTGATTATTTTTTAAAACTTTTAAAATAGACAAATTAATTGCCTCACGATACATTCCAATAACATTACCCAAATAGTAAGCACTCTTTGTTCGACCCTCTATTTTTAAAGACACTATGCCACAATCTAATAATTCCGGAATTCTTTCAATTAAACATAAGTCCTTTGAATTTAAAATATGCGAACCATGCTGATCTTCTATTAACTCCATTAATTCGTTATCATCTGACTGTATTTCTTTAACCTTATAATTAAATCTACAAGAATTATTGCAAACCCCCAAATTAGCACTACGAAAATTTTCTGTTTTTGATATAAAACATCTGCCGGAATAAGCCATACACATGGCACCATGAGCAAAAATTTCCAACTCTAGATCCGGTAGCTTTTCATGAATTTCTTTTATTGCATTTAATTCTATTTCACGACCAAGTATAATCCTTTTAACATCTAAATCATACCAAAACTTAGCAGCATAATAATTAGTACAATTTGCCTGTGTTGAAAGATGAATAACAGCATCCGGCCAAATTTCTTTAACTAAAGTTATTACTCCTACGTCAGCTATAATTAAAGCATCTACACCAATATCGCGTAATTCACAAATATATTTAGGCAAACGCTTAAAATGAAAATTGTGCGCAAAAATATTTATTGTTGCGTAAATTTTTTTACCTAAATTATGAGCTTGCTCTGTAGCAATACGAATATTTTCTATGCTAAATTCATTAATTCTAGTACGCAAAGAATAGGCTGGCAAACCAACATATACAGCATCTGCCCCATACGCAAAAGCTAAATTCATTTTATCAAGCGTACCGGCAGGGGCTAATAATTCAATTTTATTATTAACTTCCATAAACTATAATTTAACTTACAACAAACAAAAGAGCAACATATTCACATAACTCTTTTAATCTTGAATTATTTTATCAATTTTTCTAGATCGCTTAGCTTCTTCAAAAAATCATTTCTAATTGCTTGCGCATATGGATTATCTGCTTGAATACTTTTAAATAATTCCAACGAATCCTTGCCAACAAGCTCCTTTATTTTTAATAAATGAACATATGTTTTAGTGTTTAAATGAGTGCAAGAAATGCCCAACTCGCTAATAGCGCGACCAACAAAATGAGGCAGTCCCAAAACATAAGCCGTTGCTTGATCATGTTCTTTAGGCGTCCTAATTAACACTTTAAGCTTTAGATCACGCTCCAAAAACTTTTTTACACTAATTAGCTGCTTAGTTCGTACAGGGCATAAAACAATTTTTGACCCATCTATACCTCCTCTCGCGCTTTGAGGACCAAACAAAGGATGAGTTGCCAAAATTTCCACATTATCTGGCAAATATTTCTCCATCAATCTCACTGGCTTTATTTTAACCGAAGCTACATCTAAAACTAAAGCTCCGGGCTTAATATGAACTTTAATTTGTCTTAGAATCCCCTCAAAATATTTAAATACTACCCCAACAATAACAACATCACTTGCTGCCACCTCAAACAAAGGCGCTTGAGTGATTCCAAATTCTTCTGCTCTTTTTTTAATATCCCTATGTGAAGCTACTTTAATTTTAAAATAAGGCTTTAAATATTGAACCATTAATTTAGAAAAAGCCCCAAAACCAATTATTCCAAGAGTTTTCATAAATTTTAAAATTTAATTTATTACCTCCCTCCCACTCCTTAATTTATTTTTTTTAGTATAAATTATTTTTTTTCATAACAATATCTACACACTCACTCACCATTCTATTATAATGCTAAAAACCATTAATAAATAAAAAAGTATTATAGTTATTACTCTCTTTAAGCGATTGCAAACAACAATCTTTATTTTTCCATAATAATATATTATACTACAGCCATAACTAAAAAAGAAGTAAACTTAGATATATTATAAATAAAATATGTCCATAAAAATAAATCAAGAAACATGTATTGGTTGTCAAACTTGTGCTATGATGTGCCCGGATATTTTTGAAATACAAGATAACGGAAAAGCTAAGACTATTTCACAAAATGTAACCGATTGCGCGCAAAATGCTAAAGATAGTTGTCCGGTTGAAGCCATATCGATTGAATGAACATAAAACAAGTTAAAAAACTTAACATACCTCTAGCACCCGGTTGCTATCAATTTTTTAACATTAAAAAAGAAATACTATATATTGGAAAAGCGGCTAAACTAAAAAGCCGCGTTTTGTCGTATTGGCGACCGGGTACAGAGCTCTCTATTATAAAACAAAAAATGGTAAAAGAAATAGATAAAATAAAAATCATTGAATGCACTAGTGAAATGGAAGCGCTTTTACTTGAAGCAAATTTAATAAAAAAACATAGACCGCACTACAATATTTTAATGCGAGATGACAAACGATACGCATACATTAAAGTCTCAACAGAAGAAAAATGGCCAAAAATACACCAAACCAGAAAAATTGACAATGCCGGTACATTTTTTGGCCCTTTTACTAGCGGTATAGCCATAAAAACAATCTTAAAAACATTACGGGATATATGGCCACATAGATCTTGCCGAATCATGCCAAAAAAACCTTGCCTTTACTACCATATCAACAAATGCCCTGGAATGTGTGCAGGCTATATTAGTGAAGATGAATATAAAAAAACAATAAACAAAATTTTAAAATTCCTTTCAGGAAATCTAAATAACGAAATAAAAAAAATAAAAACAAAAATTGAATTACTTAAAAAAGAAAACAACCAAGAAAAAGCTAATAAACTTAAATATGAACTAATTAATACTGAAAAAATACTAAATCAAACACAAATTATCAGTAAAATGGATAAATTTACTTCTGACGTTATTGAATTAGCTAAAATACTAAATCTTAAAAAAATTCCCAAAAGAATTGAAGGATATGATATAGCACATACCTTTGGCAAAGAAATTGTCGGAAGTATGGTAGTTTTTGAAAATGGAGAAGCAAACAAAAATGAATATAGAAAGTTTAAAATAAAAAATAACAGAGAAGAAATTAATGACACAAAAATGTTAAAAGAAATAATAATGCGCAGATTTAATAACGACTGGAAAAAACCGGATTTAATATTGGTAGATGGAGGAAAAGCACAACTAAACGCAACAATAAGCGCTTTACAAAAATCAAAAATAAATTGCCTAGCTATGTCCATTTCCAAGGGCAAAGGATTACGAAGCGCCATAGCGCCTGACAGGCTTTATTTTCCAAAAGAAAAAGAACCGCTAATACTAAACCTTAATTCCCCGGCTCTTCATATACTAAAAAGAATCCGCGATGAAGCTCATAGATTTGCCATTGAATTTCATAAAAAAAGAAGGAGTAAATTATTTATGCAATAATAAAAAATTTAGTATAATTTTATTTTTATTTCATACTTAAAATTATATTATTTAATAACATGAAAGAAAAAAATATCAAAGCACTTAAAAAAAGAAAAAAAACACGCGTAATTATGGTTGGCAATATTGGAATTGGCGGAAGCAACCCTGTTCGCGTACAAACCATGACCAATACAGACACCTTAAATATTAATGCAACAGTTAAACAAATTATTGAATGCGCTAAAGCAGGAACAGAACTAGTACGTGTAGCCACTCCTAATACTGAACATGCACTAGCAATACAAGAAATTAAGGCAAAATTAAAAGAAAAAAATTTCTTAATGCCAATAATTGCTGATGTACACTTTTTACCTAAGGCTGCGTTAAGTGCATTAAAATATGCTGATAAAGTAAGATTAAACCCGGGTAACTTTTTAGACAAAAAACTATTTCAATTTAAAGAGCTTAGCGAAAAAAAATACAAGCAAGAACTAAACAGAGTAGAAGACGGTTTAAAACCTTTTATTGAAAAAGCAAAAAAAGCAAAAATTCCATTACGAATTGGATCTAATCATGGATCATTAAGTGATAGAATTATTGCTAAATATGGAAACACACCGCTTGGAATGGTTGAATCAGCCATGGAATATTTAAGAATCTTTAAAAAACACAACTTTAATGAAATAATAGTTGCGCTCAAAGCTTCTGACCCAATAATCATGATTGAAGCCAATAGACTATTAGTCCATGCGCTCAATAAAGAAAAAATGGACTACCCTATCCACTTAGGAGTTACAGAAGCTGGAAATGCTGATGACGGAAGAGCTAAATCAATTATTGGCATTGGAACACTTTTACTTGAAGGAATTGGTGACACAATCAGAGTTTCGTTAACAGAATCTCCTGAAAAAGAAATTCCTGTGTGTTACTCTATATTGCAAGCTACAAAAAGAAGGATTACAAAAACAGAATTTATTTCTTGTCCGTCTTGCGGCAGAACGCAATTTGATATTGAAAAAGTAACCAATAAAGTAAAAAAACAGATTAACCACCTTAAAGGAGTAAGTATTGCTATTATGGGATGTATTGTTAACGGACTTGGCGAACTAGCCGAAGCTGATTTTGGGTACGTTGGAGGAAAACCGGGATATATAAACCTATATTACAAAAAAAACTTAATAAAGGCTAACATCATAGAAAAAGATGCAATAAATGAATTAATTCAATTAATTAAAAATAAAGAAAAATGGATAGATAATAAGCGTAAATTTATAACAAATAAATGAAAACAATTTTTTTAATTAAACCAAGAGGGTTTTGTGCTGGTGTGTCACGAGCCATTAAAACTCTTGAATTAACTCAAAAACTTTTTAAACAACCAATTTATGCTTTTAATGAAATCGTACACAATAAGCATGTAGTTAAAAATTTTAAAAATAAAGGGATACTTTTTATAAAAAAAATAGATAATATTCCCAATAGTAGCACTATTGTATTTAGTGCTCACGGCGTTAGTCCAAAAATTAAAAAAATTGCGCGAGAAAAAAAATTAAATATAATTGACGCTACCTGCCCGCTTGTAAACAAAACTCACATTGAAGCTAAAAACTTTAATAAATTAGGTTACAAAATAATACTAATAGGCAAAAAAAATCATGAAGAAGTAGAAGGAATTATGGGCGAAGCGCCAATTAATTTGATTGAAAACTTAAACGAAATAAAAAAATTAAATTTTAAAACTAATAAAAAAATTGCCTGCTTAACGCAAACAACTTTAAGCCAAGATGAAACAATAAAAATAATTACAGCTTTAAAACAAAAATTCAATAATTTAACCCTCCCTCCTAAAAAAAATATTTGCTATGCCACTCAAAACAGGCAAAATGCAGTAAAAAAATTAGCTAAACTAGTTGATATCGTTATAGTAATTGGCTCAAAAAACAGTAGTAATTCTAATAAATTAAAAGAAATTGCTAAAAAAATAACAACTACAATTTTAATTGACAGCGAAAAAGAAGTGTCAAAAACCATACTCACGCAATATGAAAAAATTGGGATAGCATCAGGAGCATCAGCCCCTGAATATTTAGTAAAAGAGTTAATCACAAAAATAAAAAAAGCATTTCCAAATACTCAAATTAACGAAATTAAAAAAAATAAAGAAAATATAACATTCCCATTACCACTTGAAATAAAAAAAGCTCAATCAAATTGAGCAAAAATCAATAACAAAGAACTTAAAATTGCTGATGACAACCTCCTGCTGTCACAAATTCAAATTTCTCCTTTGCCATTTCAAGCGTCATTATATATTCCGCATGACCTTTATTAAGTCCTGAAAACGTATTAACATATCCAAGCACTTTTAAATAACCACACCCCTTATAAAGAACAACAAATTCGTGATCACTATGATCGTCTGGATTATTTTTAAAATCAAAAAGAACAACATGTTTTCTATTAGACATAACACACCTCCAACATTTAGAGAAATAACAAATAATATAAATAATATTATATTTTAAAAACAATAAAAAATCAAATTTCAGTCTTGTCTATAGCTATGTTTTACTTAAAAAATCAAAAAATTTTCAAATAAATATGTTCTTTTTTTAACCAAACTATCAAAGGAGCCAATAATGAGCGTACAACCTATATATGGAGTCTGCCTAATTATATACAGCTTTGACAGACAAAGTGTTTGGACTATTCGTGAAAAAATAACAAACCCAAAAGTTGCTAAAATGGCTGGAGATATAAGTGTGCCAATGGGCCTTGTTTTGAGTAACAATAACTTATTTAAAAGTCTTCATAGATTACAAAAGAGAGAAATTGGACGTTTACTTGACCTAAGACAAATCTCCAACAAAACAGGAAGGATATATGAAAAACGCGACCTAATAGCACTTAGCGTAGCAGCAGTATTGCCGCCTTGGGAAATTTTAGCCTTAAGCAGTTCACGCCCAACATGCACAGAAGAAGTCGAGACAATTGGTTGGATAAAAATTAATGAATTACTTTCCAGAAAAAATGAACTAAGATACGGAGTGCACGAAATTATTAACGATCTTGAATTTAATGATCAGCAAATATGGCAAATTCCAAACAATTTAAGCACATCTATCATGCAAAACAATGCAACTCTTTACTCAAAAAAACTCTAAAAAATTTGTGCTAGCAAGGCTTTGCTTGCTATAAATATTTAGAATTACCGATTGTTTTGAAAAAAACGAAAATCTTTTCAAAAAAATACTTTCGATTATGTTCTTTTTTAAAATAAGGTCATTTTCACGACCTTTTTTATTTTGTGCTTTTAGGAATTATACCATGCTTAATATTATAAGTTTTTTGCAATCTTCGACGCCTTTTTGTTTCTGCTATAGCATATTTCATTGCCGCACTTTGCTTGTCAGCATACATTAAAACACGCCCATTAACATTACGAGCAGCGCGACCCATTGTCTGAATTAATGAAGTAACATTACGCAAAAACCCTTGCATATCAGCGTCCATTATTACAACAAGCGCAACCTCTGGCAAATCCAAGCCTTCACGCAATAAATTTACCCCAACCAGGCAATCAAATCGCCCTTCCTTTAGGCTATTTAAAATATCCACGCGCTCCAAAGTTTTAATTTCTGAATGAAGATAAACCACACGAAGCCCTTCATCTTTTAAATAACTAGTAAGCTCTTCTGACATTTTTTTAGTTAAAGTGGTTACTAACGTTCTCTCGCCATTTCGAGCAGTAACCTCTATCTCGCCAATAAGATCTTTAACTTGACCTTTTGTTTGACGAATTTCAACTTCTGGATCTAAAAGACCGGTTGGACGTACTATTTGCTCTGCAACAGAAGAAGAATTTTGAACTTCATATTCACCGGGAGTTGCACTTACATAAATAATTTGATTAATTTTAGAATTAAATTCTTTAAAATTCAAAGGTCTATTATCGCGAGCTGACGGCAGTCTAAAACCAAAATCAATCAAAGTTTGCTTACGAGCTTGGTCTCCGGCATACATTGCCTTAATTTGAGGAATAGTTACATGTGACTCATCTATAAAAATTAAATAATCATCCTTATCAAAAAAATCAATTAAAGTTTCAGGTGCCTCTCCGGACTTTCTTCCGGTTAAATGACGAGAATAATTTTCAATACCATTGCAATACCCGGCCTCCTGCATCATTTCTATATCATAATTAGTTTTCCTAATAAGTCTTTCAGCTTCTGATATTCTTTCTTGTTTTTTAAGCTCCTTTATGCGTGTTCTTAACTCCAATTGAATAGCACTTATTGCATGATTTATTTTTTCTACTGGTGTCATAAAATGCTTAGCCGGAATTATTCTTATACCGGCACGCTCTTCGCCTAAAGCACCGCACTTAATTTCATTTTCAGTTATAAAGTATATACTATCTATTACATCACCAAACATCAAAACTCTTATTATCCCCTCACCTGTTGTAAGATTAATATCTATTGTATTACCTCTAGCTCTTATTTGGCCTCGCTCAAAAACAACATCATTACGAATATACTGAATACAAATAAGTTGCCTTATTAATTCATTACGTTTAATACTTTGACCTTTGTGAAAATATAAACTCATTGTCTCATAATCTTCTCTGGAACCAATACCATATATACAAGACACACTCGCAACTATAATAACATCACGACGATTAAGAAGTGATTGAGTTGCTGCATGACGAAGTCTGTCAATTTCCTTATTTATTGTTGCTTCTTTTTCAACATAAGTGTCTGATTGAGGAATATAGGCTTCAGGCTGATAATAATCATAATATGAAACAAAATAATTAACAGCATTATTTGGAAAAAATTGCTTAAATTCAGCATAAAGCTGCGCTGCCAAAGTTTTATTATGAGATATTACTAAAATCGGCTTGTTAACCTGAGCAATAACATTCGCCATAGTAAACGTTTTACCAGAACCGGTTACACCGAGCAGAGTTTGCTCCTTTTGTCTATTTTTTATGCCTTGAACAAGTAATTTAATTGCTTTTGGCTGGTCCCCTGATGGAGAATATTTTGAAAAAAGTTTAAATTGCATAATATATGCAATATTACATATTTATGCTTATTAGTCAAAAAAAACTTTGCGTTCTTAAACACGCAAAGTTATAAAAAAATCATTATTATCTTCTCTTAGGATAAATCATTGGCGGCTGTCTACTTACACCATTACGAAACATAGACAAAATACTCCTATCATAATACAAAGATCCAAGCATAATTGCCGTATCACCTTGTTTGTCCATCACCTCCGGACTTGCACCATGACTAAGAAGAGACTTTACCATTTGCTTATCTTTATTAACAATTGCAATATGTAATGGAGTCATACCGTTTGGCCCATCTCTAACATCTAATTTAATTCCCGGCACTAACATTAAAGCGTTCGCAATATCATAATATCTTTTAAAAACAGCCACATGAAGCGCTGTACTTCCTTGCTTAGTTGCAATATTAGGATTGGCATTATATTGCAAAAGTAATAAAACAGCCTTTTGACTATTCATTGCCGAAGCAATATAAAGCGGAGTTTCCTTGTAAAAATTCTGAATATTCGTGTTAGCTCCGGCACTAAGCAAATATTCCATTACATTAATATGACCATGCCTTACTGCAAAATGAAGTGGAGTCCCGCCGGTACCGCGATGCTTAGTGTTAAGAGAAAAATTTCGCCTAGTTGTATAATAAAGCACCATGTCGCGCATACCCTGATTAGCGGCAACAAAAAGCTTTAGCTCTTCTTGTAAACGATTATTTTGATAATCCAAAGCTTTAGAAGTAGCATTTAGTGGAAACAGCTGTTTTTCATTTACTTCAATTCGAGCCGGCAACAAAAAAGAACAACCAGAAATAACCACAAACACGAAGACAATAAATCCAAATCTGATCATGAGAGCTCTCCTGAAAAATAATGAACATATTCGAAAACCTTTTACAAAAAAGTTCTCGACCTTTCCAAAATAACCTGTAACCCTAAAATATTAATAACAAAGCTTTCCAGTCATTAATTTTTTAGAGTTTCCAGCACATGAACAAAAACTGTCTAGATATTAACAAAAAAATTGATATATGTCAAGAAAAAACTATTGACAGACTCACACCTTTATTCAAAAAATATAAAAAATCAGCAGGGTAGTTGCAAATAAAGATAACTACCCACTAACACCCTAAGCTAGCAACTAATAATTGTCACAATAACTTATGCCTCTTTTTTCACTGGAGTTAATTTTTCGTTTGTGCCATCACCATACTCTTTTCTAATTAAATCCAACAATACAGGCATCTTATAAAGCTCATCCAATTCTGCATGTGTTATTTTCTCGCCTTGCTCTATTTTTCTTGCAACAACGCGGGCATTCCTAGAGTCTTCTTCGGTCAAGCTATTCCCTTCCGCATCCACAAATTTTTCATTACGCTGCGAAGCTTTTCTGAATATTATTAAAGCATCATCTAAATTTTTTGCCGAACGCGCAGCAGTATATGATTCAGGCATCTTTATAGCTCCTTTCTTTCCTATTTTTTCATCATTTTGAGCCACTTCTGCATTTCCCCGTACTCCTTTTTCTCGCTTTTCTCTAATTTCTTTTCTTCTCAAAAACGTTGCTTCGTCTTTAGTTCCACTAAAATGCGAGGTTGCAAAACGATTCTTTATAGGGTTTTCCATTTTAAATAATTTATTAGCCATATTTTTTTAACAAATTAAAAATTAATTATTATAAAACTTATTAATTATAGTATATTAAATATAAACAAGATAATCAAATGCTTAAAAATATTGATTATCCCAAAATTTTTAACATCTAAATATTTTCCACGCTAAAAAAAACAACAAGTCTGCCAACTAAACCTCAGGTTTGTCCAGTTTTAACACTTCAACTTGAGATTTACTCTCTGTAATTTTAACAATATCTTTATCAACCTTATTAAACTCTTTGTAAGCATTATTATAATGCCCCACCGTAGTAGCCATGCTTTTACCTAATTTTTGCATGTATTCTTCATGAGAAAGTAAATGCTTAGCAAGTTTTTCAACATTAATTTTTATCTTTTGAGCATTTTCTTCAATTTGCATTGCGCGAAGACCTTGAAGCACGGTCTGCAAATAAGCCAAAAAACTTGTAGGAGATACTATCACTACATGTTTATCGCGGAATGCATATTCTACTAAATCGCGTGTATTAACCTGAACCGCACCAACCTTATTAACTAACAAATCATAGTAAATCGCTTCTGAAGGAATAAACATAAAAGCAAATTCGAGTGTTCCCTCCTCTGGTAATACATACTTAGCAGTTTCGTCAATTCTATTTTTTAGGTCTTGCTTAAAAATTTTTTCTAATTTTTTACGATCCTCCTTGTCTTTACAATTTAATATCTTTTCATAATTTTCTAAGCTAAATTTAGAATCAACTGGTATTACTTTATCCTTAACAAAAATCGCAGCATCTACTATGTCACCACTTTTAAACTTATATTGCATTTCATAAGAATTTGGCGGAAGCACATTTTTTAAAGTTTCTTCTAAAAAGTATTCACCTAAAACTCCACGCTGCTTTGGATTCTTTAAAATATCTTGCAAATTTTGCAGTTGAGACGAAAAATCTACAACCTGCTTATTAGTCTCGTCTAACTTAGCAAGCTTAGCACTAACATCGCCTATTAATTTAGCTGATTGACTTGAAATAGCCTGAGCTGTTTTTAAAGTATGGCCAATTTGATCTTGAGATTGCTTATACTGAGACTCTGTTGCTCTGTGAGCTTCTCTTAATTTCAAGTCTAATTCTTGTCTTAATTCTTTATTCTGCTCACTCATATTTACAAGGCGTTCCATTATTGCTGCTATTTTTTCAGATTGTGCCGTATCTTGAGCCGGTTTCTTTCTAATAAGCAATACTATCAAAACTATTATTACTACTAAAAATAATATTATAATTAAAGTTGCAAAAAAATTCATCAATTCAATTTTTTAAAACTTAACATTAAGGGACTGTCGCCAAACTCGCTTCACCCATAAATTGTTAATTTTGGCTAAATT
>CAZMSR010000020.1:0-17000 GCA_964569045.1 uncultured Gammaproteobacteria bacterium
ATCTTAAAATTTCCAAATTTATGAATTAAAGCGAGTTTGGCGACAGTCCCATAATACACAGCTTTTATTGTGTATTTTTTTTTGCTATAATTATTGTATAAAAGTTTATATTTAAAAAATCATTTTGCATTTTTTTATTTTGCATTATGGTACAATTACCATGTCTTTATATCGCAACATACTACTAAACGCTTTAAAAATTAGTTGGCGTAATAAGTATCTTTGGATTTTTGGTGTTTTTGCTTCTTTTTTATCAACTTCTGGAGGATATGAAATGATGATCAACGCTTTAAAAGGAGAGGAAAGCGCATACGCACCCGGGATTCAAGGATTTATAGAATCAGGTCTTTTTTCTAGAACCGGCTTTGCTGAATTTAAGCTAATGTTTGCTTCTGCAGATATAAGTGCCTTTGCTTCCACGATTTTTATTGGATTAATAGTTATTGTTTTATCACTATTTGTTTTATGGATTTCAGTTGTTTCTCAAGTAGCTGTAGTAAAAGAAACAGCAGTTTTAACTAAAAGCAATAAAACAAAAGTCAAGTCTAGTGATAATTTAGCTCGTTTAATTAAGTCTGGTATGAGTCATTTTTGGCAAGTTTTTAGTATTAATTTGACATTAAAAATTATTTTATCATTGTTTTTTGTCTTGGTTAGCGCTCCTTTATTTGTTATGGTTGGAAAGGAAACCGGTTATTTATTTGAGCTTTTGTTTATTGTAATTTTTGTTTTATTTCTTGGACTAACTCTGGCCATTTCTTTTGTTGCCAAATACGCTATTGTTGCTAATGTAACTCGCGATTTATCAATTATAAAATCTATAAAATTAGGTTTTAATATATTTATAAATAATTGGATAATTTCTCTTGAATTAGCTTTTATTCTATTTTCTTTAAATTTTGTTGTTGGTTTAGCTTTAATGTTGTTTATTTTGATATTGGTTATACCACTTTACTTTTTAAGTTTTTTATTATTAAAATTAACCGGCGTAGTTGGATTTTGGTTGATTGTTGTGCCGGGAGTGCTTGCAATTTTTATTTTTATTACTATAATCGGCGCTGTTTTAACTTGTTTTCAAATTGGTTCATGGACTGGACTTTTTATTAAACTAATTAGTAAAAAAGAACAAAAGTCAAAAGTGCTTCGTGTCATAGAAGGTATTAAAAAATAAATATTAATTTATTATATGGAATCAATAGAAGATCTTATAAGATCATCTGGTCAATCTGACACACCGGACATTAAGGATGAATCAACCCATGCAAAATTTTTACAAAAACAAAAAAAGTTAAAAATAGAAGCAATAGAAAAAGAGGCGGAAGGAGTTGCATCAACTAGAAATTTGCCTTATATTAATTTATTTGGTTTTCCAATTAGTCCAGAGGCAATATCCTTAATGAGTAAAAAAGATTCTGAAAAATCAAATTCAGTTTGTTTTTTTTATGATGGTAAAAGAATTAGATTAGGTGCCACTGATCCTCAAAATGAATTATTTTTAGAGCTTAAAGCCGAGCTAGAAGAGCAATACCACGCAGATATAGATATTTATTTTATTTCGGAACACTCTTTAAAATATGCTCTAGATCTTTATTCTCGTTTACCAAAAGTGCGTAAGATTACAAAAGGTGTTGAAATAACACCTGCCGATTTAGAAAAATATAGCTCTCAAGTAAGTGATTACAAAGTCTTAGGTGTAATTATTAATAAGATTAATATGAGTGAGGTTGTTACTTTAATAATAGCAACAGCAATGAAAACCGGCTCTTCGGATGTTCACATAGAAGCAGAAGAAGATAGTGTTATTATCCGTTTACGTATAGACGGTGTTTTGCAAGAAGCCGCTAAAATAGATAAAAAAAGATGGTCAAGAGTCATATCTCGCATGAAGCTTCTTGCCGGTGTTAAGCTCAATATTGCAGATAAGCCACAAGATGGTCGCTTTACTATATATTTCCCAGATGACAAAATGGCAATAAGATCGTCATTCTTACCAACTGCCTATGGTGAGAGTGTGGTAATGAGAATTTTGCGTTCTTCCTCAGTCGGTCTTTCTTTTGAAGATCTTGGTGTTAGTATTCGCGGTTATGAAATTTTGGGTCGTGAGATTGCAAAACCAAATGGTCTAATTTTAACTACCGGTCCGACCGGGTCAGGTAAAACTACTACTCTTTATGCAATTTTAAATAAACTAAATCAACCCGGTACTAAAATAATTACACTTGAAGATCCAATAGAATATGAACTAAAAGGCATTAATCAATCACAAGTAAACGAAAAAAAAGGCTACACTTTTGCTAAAGGTTTGCGGTCGATTTTAAGACAAGACCCTGATATTGTTATGGTTGGCGAGGTTCGTGATCTTGAAACCGCTGAAATAGCCGTGCAAGCTAGTTTAACCGGTCATTTAGTATTATCTACTTTACATACCAATGATGCTTCCGGAGTTTTGCCTAGAATGGTAGATATGGGCGTAAAACCATTCTTTTTAACTCCATCAATAAACGCTGTTATAGGTCAGCGTCTAGTTCGTAAGTTATGTCGTGAGTGTCGTATAAAACATGATATAAACGAAAAAGAAGAAAAAAAGATTAAAAAAATTCTTGCTGTAATTTCTCCAAAGGCAAACGCAAGTATTCCGGTCGAGTTACCTATTTTATACAAGGCTGGTAAAGGTTGTGACGCTTGTGCCGGAGTTGGCTACAAAGGTCGTCTTGGGATATATGAAATTTTGCCAATGACTAAAGCTGTAAAAGAACTAGTAGCTGAAGGTAGGCCAGCTTTTAAAATTTTAGAACAAGCCATAGAAGATGGAATGGTAACAATGCTTCAAGATGGTATTTTAAAGGTTTTGAACAGCATAACAAGTATTGATGAGATATTTAGAGTAATAGGCAAGATGGACTATATTGATGCTCTTTATGATATTGCGCTTTCTAAAACTATTGGTCGCGGAGTAGAAATTACTTCAATTGTAATCAAAAAAGCCGAAGAGCTTAATAAAGATATTTCCAGCGCAAAAGAAGCTATAGCCAAAATTCCTCCCGGTGAGGTGCTTAATTTAATAATGGCATTGTCTATTAAGAGTAATTCTGGCGATATTCATATTGAGCCAACAGATAAGGGTGTTAAAGTGCGTTTTAGGATTGACGGAATATTACATGACATTGCTAGTTTATCTAAAGAGTATTACTTACCAATGCTTTCTAGTATTAAAATTTTAGCCGGCTTTCCAACTAATATTAAAAAAGCCACTTGGGATGGACGTTTTAACATTAAATATGATAATAAAAAAGTTGATTGTCGCGTTTCTATTATTTCCGGTGGCTATGGTGAAACTGTTGTTATTCGTGTATTATCTCAAGAAGCAACAGGTTTAAATATGGACGACCTTGGCATTCGTTACAATACTCTCGCAATTATTGAGTCTGCAACATCTAAAACAAAAGGCATAATAATCACAACCGGTCCAACAGGTTCTGGTAAAACAACTACTCTCTATTCTTTATTAAATATACTTAATTCTCCGGATGTTAAAATTATTACAATAGAAGATCCAATAGAATATAACTTAGAAGGGGTGATGCAAACGCAAATAGAAGGGGATTATACCTTTGCTGCTGCAATGAAGTCTCTTTTAAGACAGAATCCAAATGTTATAATGGTTGGTGAAATTCGTGATGCTGAAACTGCTAAAATTGCGATTGAGGCTGCCATGACAGGTCACTTGGTTCTTTCAACAATTCATGCTAATTCAGCTGCTGGTGCAGTTAGTCGTTTTGCTGGCTTAGGAATAGAGCAACAAATGCTTGCTAATTCTTTAACTACCTCTATAGGACAAAGGCTTGCCAGAAAAATTTGCTCTAATTGTAAAAAAGAAATAAAAGTTGATGATAAGTCAAAAATTATAATTACTAAGATTTTAAGTTCAATTAATCCTGTGTCTAATGTTAGAATTCCTCAAGATATTAAACTTTATAGAGGATCAGGTTGTTCTAAATGCTCGCGTATAGGATATAAGGGTCGCATAGGTCTTTATGAAGCCATAGACATGACTCCGGAAATGCAAAAGGTTATTCAAACTAAAGATGTAATAGAGCAAACAATAGAACAAGCTGCTATTAAAAATGGTACACTTACTATGCTCCAAGACGGTGTCCTAAAAGCGCTCGAAGGTGATACAACCCTTGAAGAAGTTTTAAGAGTTGCACAATAGAAAAAACAAGGTTAATATTAATAAAAAAATAATTATTAATGAAAAAAATATGGATAATATAAACGAAAAAGAAAAACAAGAAAATCAAAACCAAGAATTAGAACAGATAAAAAAGTCATTTTCTGATAGAGAAAGACGGCGAAATGAAATTATTAAAAATGAGTTTTCCGGTGTTGTTGGTTTAGCTGAGGTTGTAAAAGATGCAAGTTTAGATGAACTTGATAGGTTGCGAACAGATTTGAATAGGCTTAATGAGTATGGAATTAGTAATGATGTAATTTTGTCTGAAATTAAAAATCGTGTCCTCGAGCTTGCTAATTTGCATAATGATACCATGGAAGGTATTAATTTAAAAAAGAAATCATTTGCTAAAGAGTTTGTTAAAAAAGAAATTTTAAAAGAGGTTAGTAAAGAAAAGCCTGAGCTAGGCAAAATTGCACGAGTTAGTTTTGATGTTAATGGTTTAAAAGCTGTAAACGATCTTAATGGCGGTGATCATTCTAAAGGTGATGATTATTTAGTTTTAGCTGCTGAGATTTTTAAAAAAGATATTATTCAAAATTGGGCTAAAGAAAATAATATGCAAATTTTGCCTACAAAGGATGGTGGTGATGAATATGGAGTGATTTTGGTTAGTGAAGAGGCGGTGTCTAGAAAGCAATTGGATGAATTTATAGATCTTGTAAAAATTGAAGTAAATAGTGATGAAATTGTAGAAGAATCAGCTAAGATATTAGATTTTAAGGAAGATAAGGTCCAAAGATGCTTTGCAAACATGAGAGAGTCTAGCTGGGTTGCACTTGACCCAAAAAAAAGACAAGAAATTGTGAGTAGTTTTGAGATTCCTGCTGATTTTAAATTTCCTTTGCGTATGAGTGCCGGAGCAATAAATTTAGCTGAAGCAATAACTGTATCAAATAAAAAAGAAACAAAAAATCAACTTAAACCAGGAGATAATTTAGGTATTATATCTAGTAAAGTAATGGGCGCTTTATTTGCTGAAAGTGATGAACAGATGTGTGAAGATAAAAAAGAGTTCAAAGAGAGTTTAGGAGACCATGATGATGATAGTATGAGATTTTTGTCAAAAGTTTATTCTCGTACTAAATCAGAAATGGAGGCAAAAGAAAAGTTAAGAGAAGCTCAAGCTAATATTGAAACTAATAAATGGGCAATAAAAGAGGCTGAGGAGATCTTAAAAGAAAATGATGAAAATATTGGATTCTTAGAAGAGCACACTGATGATACCCATAGGTATTTAGAGGAGCAAATTGTGGAAAAGGGAGTACTTAAAGAGGAAAATAAGGCTTTAGGTAAGAAAATTTTAGAGTTACAAGAGAGTCTTGATGAATGTAATGCAAATTTAATTAGACATTCTTCATAATTTATGGTTCAATAAGTTGACATTTTTTTAAAAAAATGATTATATAAAAGTATAAACATAAAAAAATTGTTTATTCTTTTAGGTCTTTTAAAAATATGAGACTGGCAATAGTCTTAATACAATAAAAAGGAGATTGATATGACCTGGATAAAAGACGAGCTATCACATGACAGAATTCCCAAAGGTTGGGAAAAAGACACTGAATTAACCAAAGCGCTTGTAGTTATTTATGGTGTTGAAAATGCTTTAGCACATCATTTATCGTGTTTATGTAGTGGTTGGGTTGCCATGGAGAGAGGCGCAACTTGGGAGGAGTATCGAGAGCATATAATTAGGAAAGCAGAAAAGAGGAAAAATGAAAAAAAATGATTAAATGCGAAAATCCAAAACACTTTACTTATAGTATAACTTTAAAGTTACTTTTAATATTTAATTTTTTAAACTTTTACAAACCGACTTTAATTATTTTTCATATCAATACTACTCATTATAAATGAGTTTTTTTTATTAAATTTAGTTTACACTTAATTTTTTAATTTCATCCTTAATTGCTTTATGTTCAATCGACCCAATAGAGTACATAGCTGCCGCGTCTTCCAGCTCTTTAATTCTAGGATTTTGCACCTTAGGCTTAGTTATTGCTTTTTTGATTTTTGGCTTGTTTTGTTCATTAATTAAATTATTCTTTTTGGTTTGAAGTGCTTGATTTTCTCCTTCTTCTTTTTTTTCAAGAACTTGCATTACATTATGTGCTTTTTCTTGTTCAGTCTTTATCTTCAGATTTTCCTCTTTAGGCACACTAAGCTTTTTCTTTGGTATCTTTGTAAGACCTTCCTTGATTTTTTTTGATATTATTTTAGACTTGTATTTTGTATTAACGTCTCTATCAAGTGGTATAATTTCCCAATCTTTAGTTAAGTCAGTAGGCATGCTAATTGGAAAAAATTTTATATATCTATATATTTTAAGTACTTTTGCAAGTAGCTTTCTTTCATTATTACTTAATTTTTTTGCATTAAGTGAATTGGTAACATAGCGCGTTAAGTCAAGATCAGAAAAATTTTTAGTTCCAAATTGTTTTATAAAATCTCTTAACCAAGCCATTACAGTAGGTTTGATTTTTTCATTTTCATATATGAATTCTTTGTTAGTTAGTTTTTGTCTATTTTTATATAAAGCTACTTCTAAGTCTTTTTTGAAATTATTGTCAGTATCAATCCATTCTATTAAGTCATCATTAAAATCACTAATTATTGTATTAAATTCTTTGGTTGGTGGCTCAAGAACTTCTAATAATCCTTCATTAAAAAGCTCTACAGCTTCTTTCTTCTCTTTTTGAATACTAGGCGGATTTACCGGAAGCATAGATTTTGCTTCTCTTTTTTTTATTATTTCCTTTTTAAGTAGTTCATTTTTTTTTATTTTTTCTTTAAGTTTTTTTTCTATAATCGATTCATCTAATTTGGCTATATGTTTTAAATAGTCATGATAATTGCCTCTAAGGTTATTGATGTAGGTTTTTATATCTTCTCCCAACCATTTTTCTACAGCTAATAATTTTAAGCCAGCAATATCAGTTGCTAACATTTTAGCCTTTTCTTCGTTTAAATTAAATACTTCCATTAGTTTTTTTATTAAATCAGCCAGTAAAAGTTCCTTGTAGTATAGTTCTCTTATTATCTCCGTATGTTTCTTAATATTGTTATTAGAAATTTTATGTTTTCTGCAAATTGCTAAATTATATTCTGCAGCTTTCATTGCGTAAAAATAGTCTTGAATTTTTTGTGGAAGTATTGTTGTGTTATTAGTCATTTTTTTTATTTGTGTTTTATTAACAAATTACATGCTGTGTTGGATTCTTCTGCTTATATTAACATTTGCTTCATTTATTCTCGCAATGTCTTGGTCAGCATCCAGTTCTGCTTTTTTATTAGAGTCTGCAAAAATCATTGCTGCTTTTAAAGATTCTTTAATTTTTGTTTTTACTTTCTCATTTCTTGCCAGTGCTTTTATTTGGTCTGTTTGAAGATTTTTTCCTATTGTTTTCATGAATTCTTCGTATTCCTCAACACTTCTTCCGTCTTTTGTAAATGTTGTTTTGTCTAACATATCTAAATTCATTTCTGCAAGTGTTGCTGCATTTGCATTATTCACAAAGCTTCCAAGGGCATCCATGTCAATGTCTCCACCAAGACTGCCGTCTTCTTTTCTTTTAGCAAATGATTCATTATAACGACCTGTTATTTTAGCATGAGCCTGAGCAGCTTTATCTTTTTTTAGATTTTCATTATCTCTATTTTTTAGCATAGCAGTATCAATAACTGTTCGCTGAGATTTACTTGCTGTTTTACTAGCTTCATTAAATGCTGCTGTAAAGTTTGGTCCTTCCATGTCTTGCTGTAAAGCATGCATTGCGTTAGCATCGCCACTTTTAATTACGCTAGATGCTTTAATTTTGCCTATGTTGTGTCTATTTTTGAATTTATCTACGTCTGTTTTGTTTATGTAGTTTCCTTGAGTATCTCTTTCAAGATTATAACCAAAATGTGCTTGATTTTCATCAATTGTATCATTAAATTTATTAAGAAGTGGTGCATTATTACCAATAACATTTCTTGCAGTCTCCACTTGCTTATTAGACTTAAACCCTTCTTTAACAGCTAGACTTAAAGCTGCGGCCATTTTTTCAGTTTGAGATGAACTAGAGTTTTCTAAGACATTTGCAATTTGATTAGTTTTTAAACCTGCTGCATCCCATTCTTGTTGTTGTTTTTGAGCTTGTTGTTCATTTATTTGATTGCGTATCGCTCTGGATTTTGTCATTCCGGCGTTCCAGTTGTCACGAAATGCTCCAGCTGTTTGTGACAGTGTTTTTTCATGAAAAACATTTTTATCAAAATCATCATCATTTTCGTTTATCATTACTTTTTTTCCATCTCTTTCAACTTCATATTGACGTTTGTCATAGTTTTCAATTCTTTGTTGTTTTTCTTTTTTTTCTCTTTCTTTTTTCTCTCTCTTTTCTTTAATTTTTTCTTTGTATTCTTCCCCTCTAACGTCTGCATACATTTCTGAAATTGATCTGGTTGCAGCACTTCCTTCTCTCATAGTAGTAGCACGTTTCAAGCCTCTTGTAACAGCTCCAGGCGCAGCTTTAATGCCTTCATATGCACCATATAGTTTTTGTCCAGAAGCAGCTACTTTCTCTTTTCTAGCTGACTCTCTATGTCCTTGAAATGCTTGATATCTTTCGCGAATTGCTCGTGCACCGCTAAATTTATAAGCCCCACCTTTTAAAATTCCAAGTCCTTTGCCGGCAACTGCTCCAGCCATTCCTCCCATTTGTTGAGTCACAATTACTCCGCCAATTAAAAATGATACACCTATAAAAAATTCCATAAAGTTTGGAAGGCATGCGATTTGAGTTTTTGCTTGTTGCCCACAAAGTTCTTTGTTAGCTCCAGTTAATCCGGCTTTTTGATCTCCGGCAAAGGAAATTGAAAAGGCTAGCCAAATAAAAAAAGAAAGTACCGGACCAGTTACTACTTGTTGTGTAAAGTTTGTCCACCATTTTTGAGCATATTGTTGACCGGCTGGAAATGTTGATAGCAAAAAGGCGAGTGGAGATAGAACTACATAGATCCAGATCATCATGACTCTCATTATTAGAATTGCTAGTAATACTAAAATTACAACTGAAGAAATTAATAGAAATATAAAGGAAAATATTAAACCCACGACTGTGTTAAAAAGTGTAACCGGGTCCATATCGTCTTTAAAAGCAAATTGCAGGTAATTATTTACTTTAAGCATATCTGCTATTTGTCCATCTGAGAGAGTGCTTGCAAAGGTTGTCATTAGCACTTGTGCAAATTCTAGTATTAGTCCACATATTGTTTTTGAAAAATTTATTAATACTGCCGCAATTAATAATTTTCCAAGTAGTTGTTTGGCGCTGTAGCTTTCTCGTCTAAGAATAGTAGCAAAAGCAATTACTAAAAGTATTAATATAAAAAACATGTTGCAGAAATCAAGTACTATTTTCCAACCTTTAGTAACTGCTTCCTGTGTTGTGTACGAATCATAGCTTAATATACTGGATAAAGCTCCTGTCAGCAGTGTGAAAATATCACCCATTAAAGATACAATTAAACTAATTGCGCTTCCTATTGTAACAAAAGCCATGCGTGTAAGCCAATGCATATCTGTGTTGCCTCCCGCATTTCTATTTTCTGCAGATTGTTGAGCAGCGTTAGAGGGTGTGTCTGACGACTGAGCATTAACTGTGGATATATGAACAGTAAAAAGAAAACTAAAGCAAAAAATTAAGAGAGTTAATATGAAAGTCAAATTTTTTTTATAAAATGTCATTTTTATAATTGCTTATAGCCAAGGAAGATAAATTGTTTTTAAGATTTCGAATAGTCCATATCCAGCAAATAGACTTGCGGAAGTGATTGGGTTATTAATTATCCAACCAATAATTATAACACCCAGCAATAAACTAACTAATAATAAAATATCAAGAAAAATTATTATAACAATTTCTATTATTTTTATTACTGTTTGCATCATTTTACTCATCATTGTCCATTCTTCGCCTAATTTGCAGAAAGTATCACCAAAAAGTATTCTGCCAAAAATATGCATATGCACATAGAATATTGAAGCCCCACCTGTGGGTATTAATAAAAGCCAGGCAATTCTTAGTTTGCGTGATCGCATTATGAGTGTAACATTACCTTTTTTTGCGATTTTTTTAGCTTTTTTTTTACGAGCTTTTTCTCTTTCTATTTTAGCTTTATTTTGTACTTCGCGCAAACGTGCAGCGCGAGTTTGTTCGCGTATAATTTGCGTAAAATCTTCTTGATTTTTAGGTCGTGTTTGTGTTGGTGGCATGTATTTTATTTAATCGCACGAACTAGGGCAGTTGACCCCACCCCACTTATCATCACAATTTGAGTAAGTTGTCATACTGCATGCAATGTCACAACCATAGTTCAAGAAAGTGCAATTAGTTTTTTTTTGGCAACACCTTATCGGATCATGTGCTATGCAGCGATTGTCAACACATGAAAAGCCGGCAGAACAACCTTCTGAACATGGTTCTTCTGTTGCTGAGTAGCTCTGACCATTTTCAATTGCTTTAGCTAATTTATTTTGTTGCTCTCTGTTTATTCTGGTCGCACAATCTGCTATTGATTCTGTAGAACTAGGGCAGTCATTACCGACTTGTTTTAATATTTCTTGATTAGCTGCTTTTGTTGATTTCTCTGTTTTTTTTAGTTCTTCAAGCTTTATTCTGTCTTTGCATGACGTCTTATCTTCTGTTTTGCATTCATTTTTTATTTTTTTTTGAATATTATTTTCAGTTGCAGTTTCTACTCTTTTATAAGTGCTTGGTATTATTTTTGGCATTAACTTATTTAAATTTAGCCCAAAATTACTTGTGCCGGTTTTGCTCGACACAATACTCTCCATATCTTTTTTTTCTGTTAATGTTGGGCTTATTGTGTTTAATATTAGATATGAGGCTATTGCTAAAATAAGACCGGACAATGAAGCGCTTATCCAGGCTTTTGCTTCAGCGATTCGTTGTTGATTACCACCGGCTGTTACCCAGAGTAATCCTCCCCACATAGTCACAAGTGCTGCTAGCGTTCCTATTATGCTCATTGCATATACATATATTGCTTCTATATAGTTTCCGATTCCGCCTCCTTCGTAGCCTGGTAAAAAATATGTTTTAGGTGTTGTTTCAGCTGCATTTAAGGTTGTCGTATTAGTAAGTAAGGTTAAGAGAACAAAACTTATTTGCAATAAAAAAACTACCAATGCTAAAAAAACATATACATTTGGTAATTTTATTAAAAGCGTTTGTTTTATTTTTTTATTTTTTGTGTAAAAAAAAATATTAAATATATCCATATACTTATATCATATCACATCTAACTCCTTCTTGTCTTGTCTGTTAATTTTCGATATTATTTATGTATAAAGTTTTTTATGATTAGAATTTTTATTTTTTTAGATATATATGCTTAATTCAAAATTTTTTCAAAAATTAAAACAAGATCATGATGCCTACGAGGCTGAGCGGAAGGCTATAATTAGTCAATCAAATATAGTGTTGCATGACTCTAAGCGGGTCATATTTTCGCTGCATAGAGGTGATGATAAAAAAGCCGGTGAATCTTTGCGTGAAGTAGAGCGGATATTAATAAAGCTAGAGGAAAAATATAATTCAAAAAGGTTGTATCAAGAAGGGTCGTTCAGGGCTGGGGTAGAGGAGTATGTTGAAGCTAAAATGTTCTTCTTAGTAGTGCATGATCAAAAAATAAACAAATTTGAAAAAATAAAAATTAGTTACGATTCTTATCTTAGTGGAATTTGTGATTTAACCGGTGAGTTAGTGCGTTACGCTATTAATAAAGCAGCCAGCAAAGACTATCCCAAGGTTAAAAAAGCACGTGATTTAATTAGTGATATAATGGCAGAAGTTGTTGAGTTTGACATGACCGGTTATTTGCGCACAAAGTACGATCAAGCTAGAGGAAATTTACGTAAAATAGAACAAATTAGTTACGAAATAAGAAAAGAAGAGTAAGGCTGTGACTTTTTTAACTCTATTATAAACATTTATCTATAATAAAAATTATTTTATGAAAAAATATTTCCAAGCAGTTGCTATGCTTTCCGGTACTATTATTGGTGTAGGAATGTTTGCTGTACCTTTTGTAGTAAGTAAGGCCGGCATTACATTGTTTTTAGTTTATCTACCTATTTTAGGGCTTATTGAATATTATTTATTAAAATTGTATGCTGAGATAATTCTTTCTACTAAAAAAAAGCATCGCACTCCCGGTTATGCTTCTAAGTATTTGGGGAGTGGATTTAAAATTTATGCTCTAATTTCTTCTACTTTGGGTAATTATGGAGCAATCCTTGCTTATATTATTATTGGAGGAATATTCTTGCATGAATTGTTTGGAAATATTTTTGGTGGGAGTATATTAATGTACACTACCATTATCTTTTTATTAGAATCTTTTATTGTTTTATTTGGCTTGAAGTTGATTTCTAAGGTCGAGATGTATATGACTACCTTTTTAATATTTGTGGTTGGAATAATTGTATGGAAATCAGGGTCATATATAGATATATCAAATTACAGTACCACTGACTGGTCACTTATGTTCTTACCATATGGCCCAATATTCTTTGCTGTTGGCGGAGGTTCAGCTGTGCCAGAAGTTTGCAGATTACTTAAAAATAACAAGAAAAAAATCAAAGACGCCTTAGCGCTTGGAGTTCTTATTCCAATATTAATTATGTTAATGTTTGTTATAGCTGTTGTAGGTGTTACAGGTAATGCTACTTCTCCGGATACTTTAGTAGGGTTAAATGCTATTTTAGGGGATGAGTTAGTGCGAATTGCTTTAGTTTTTGGAGTGTTGGCCATTTTTACTTCTTTTTTAACAATAGCTCAAGCTCAGCGCGAAATTTTTTGGTGGGATTTAAAGCTAGACAAAACTTTTTCTTGGGTTCTTGCTTGTGGTGTGCCTTATGTGTTATTTATAATAGGTATCCAAAATTTAACAAAAGTAGTTAGCCTTACCGGTGCAATTAGTGGAGGATTAACAGGTATTTTGCTGGTTGTGGTTGCCTACCAAGTTAAGAAAAAAGCCGAACAAAAATCAATAATCCAAAATACAATAAATTTACCAATTGTTTTTGCTTTATCTATTTTGTTTTTATCAGGCTTGGCTTATGAACTTTGGGCAGTATTCTATAGTGGGATGGTGTAGTGTGTATTATGTTAATAAAAATCGGGGTAGATCTTCTACCTATTCACAAAATTCAAAACAATCTAGACAATTTAGAATTTATGAAAAAAACTTTTCATGATTTTGAAAAGCATACAATTGATGCCAATCGTTTAGCTAGTATATACGCGCTTAAAGAGTGCGTTTTTAAAGCATTAGACATTACAAATCGCAATTGGTTAGATATTGAAGTTTCGTTTAGTGCTAAAGGAAAACCACGAATCAAAGTTAGTGATTCAATCTTGCCTACATCTTTACTTAGTCTTGATTGTTCAATTAGTGGAGAAAACGGTTTTGTTTTAGCTAATGTTGTTTTATTAATTGAGTGATTTTTTGAACACATTTTTTATTATGAAAATAGCAATAATATCAGATATTCATGATAATCTCACTAATTTAAACAAGTGTCTTGATTGGTGCAAAGAAAATGGCATAGAAGTCTTAATTTGTTGTGGTGATATTACAAATCTTGAAACCGTGTCTTTTATGGCTAGTAATTTTAAAAAAGATATATACCTAGTAAAAGGTAATTGCGGTTTGTTTCAGGACAATGAGATAGCCCAATTCAATAATATTAATTATTTAGGAAGATTTGGATGTATTGAGCTTAGTGGTAGAAAAATTGGTATATGTCATGAACCTTTTTTTATCTCAAAAGTTAAAGAGCTGGGAGATTGCGATATTATTTTTTATGGGCATACTCATAAGCCCTGGATAAATGATGACAATAAAGTGATAGAAGTAAATCCCGGTACCCTTGGTGGAGTTTTTCAAAGAGCAACTTTTTCTTTTTATGACACAAAGCTTAATAAATTAGAGTTAAAGATTTTAGATTTGTTATAGCTTTATAAAACTATGAAATTCAATATAGTTTCAATTTTTCCAGAAGTTTTTAGTCATTATTTTGATCAAAGCATTCTTGGACGTGCTCAGGAAAAAAATATAATTAAAATCAAGGCCCATGATTTACGTAAATGGGCAAAGGATAAGCACAGCACCGTTGACGACACTCCATATGGAGGCGGTGCGGGTATGGTAATGAAAGTTGATGTAATTCATGCTGCGCTTTCTGAAATTGTCAGTAAAAAAAAGAAAACAAAAACAATTTTACTTTCAGCAAAAGGTAAGAAATGGGATCAGCAAAGAGTAAAAAAATACTCCAAATTAGAAGAAGTAAATATCATATGCGGTAGATACGAAGGAGTAGATGAGCGAGTGACTAAATTTATAGACGAAGAAATTTCAATTGGTGATTATGTTTTAACTGGTGGCGAAATTGGGGCAATGATAGTAGTAGATAGTGTTGCTCGTTTGCTTCCTGAAGTATTGGGTAATATTATAAGCCTAGAAAGTGAATCTCATAACAAGCCTAATCAACTCGAATACCCTCAATATACTCGTCCAGAAGTTTTTGAAGTAAAAGGAAAAAAATATAAAGTACCTAGCGTACTACTTAGCGGTGATCATAAAAAAATAGCAGAATGGAAAAAAAATAAGACAAAAACCTAGACTTTTTTAAAAAAATAGTGTATATTATGTTGAGTATTAACAACAAAATTTAAAAAATACATATTAAAAATAGCATAAAATCAATTTTAATAAATCTATTGCTTGCAGGCTTTAAACTACTATCAATCATAAAAAAAGGCATTTTGTTTATTTTAGGACCTTTTAAGGTGATTGGTATGATTTTTTTACGTTTTATTTTTTACAAATTCATAGTTAAGGGATATCAATTATATGTTGGTATAATTAACAAATTAGGTTGGTCGCATTTTAAAAAAAAGTCAATTTTGTTCGTGTTTAGTCAAAAACCACTTCATGTCACAGTTGCTTTTTTAACAATTGTTCTTGTTTTTAATAATGCTGTAAGTAAAACACAAGCAGAAACAGCTCATATTGATGTTAATAAAACCATATTAGCTGATTTAATAAGTTCAGAATTTGCCGGAATAGAAGAGGAACAATTAATTGAAGAATTTTTTGATCAAGAAGCAGTTATTTCATCATTGCAGCAGAGATATTTGGAAAATTTAACTGCCTTAAATATACAGCCTTTAGTTGATGTTAATGTTTTAGATGTTGATGATGAAGAATTGTTAGAGGAGATAGAAAATGAGACAATAGTTAAAGAAGAAAAGCCAAAAAAATTACTTAAACCAAAAGAAAAAAGAACTAAAGTAATAAAATACGTAGTAAAATCAGGAGACACAATTTCAACAATAGCAAGAAAATTCGATATTACAGTTAGCACAATACTTTGGGAAAATAATTTAAATGCATATAGTATAATTAGACCAGGTGATAAATTAGATATTTTACCTGCCTCAGGAATAAGTTATAAAATAGCACGAGGTGATACTCTGTCTAGAATAGCTCAGCTCTATGACATTGAAGAAAAAGATATTATGAAAGCTAATGGTATAGAAAATGCTAATAAAATAAAAATAGGACAAAGGGTTATAATTCCAGGTGGTAAAAAACGTTATGTAGCTCAATCATCAAAACGTTACTCTGGTTTACAAGCAATTCGTGATATAGTAAAGCCGGCTAATGCTCAAGCTCGTCCAGGTGTTAAGATGCAGTGGCCAGCAGTTTGTCACAGAATAACTCAATATTATTCATGGCGTCATAAAGGCCTTGATGTTGCCTGTAAAAAAGGAACAGCTTTATACGCGGCTGATGCCGGTATTGTGGAATATTCCGGATGGGGTAGAGGGTATGGTAAGCAAGTTTTACTTAATCATGGTGGTGGCAAAAAAACCAGGTATGCACATGCTACAAAACTTTATGTTAAAAAAGGTCAAAGAGTGTCAAAAGGTGAGACAATAGCAGCTATGGGATCAACCGGTTGGTCCACTGGACCTCATATTCACTTTGAGGTTATAATAAATAATAAGAAGTATAATCCATTAAACTATATTAGGTAATATGAGTTTTATAATTGGGATATTAATGATAGCTTTAGCAGTGCATTTAATCGTTAAAACAGAATCATGGTTATCCGGTTTTGGTAGAATAGCTTTTTTTGAACGACATTTAGGCACAGAAGGTGGTTCTCGTCTTGGCTATAAGTTGCTTGGTATATTGATTTTTTTTATAGCTATGCTTATAATAACAGGAATGTTTGAAGGTTTTATGTTATTCATCTTAGGACCGCTTTTAAGATTAAATCAATAATATAAACATTAAAAAGATTTCTTTAATTTTTTGAAATATTAAGAACTTTTTTGTAAAAAGTTTTGAATATGGGCCAGTAGCTCATCTGGTAGAGCGCCTCGTTTGCACCGAGGAGGTAGCGGGTTCAAGTCCTGTCTGGTCCACATGATCTATAGCCCTGTGTTTTTCAGGGTTATTTTAGTACCCGTAAAGTAAGCTCAAACCTGTTTATTAATTTTTAGTAAATATACACTTCACAGTCTTAGACCTAGATGATAATATTGCATTAAATAGCATAATAATAAGAAATAAAAAAATATAAATTTGACTAATTATATAATTAATGATAATTTATGTATAGTTAGTCAATACCTCCCCATCTTTGACTTTTGATGCGCTATTATCTTAGTTCAGTTCT
>CAZMSR010000021.1:0-15497 GCA_964569045.1 uncultured Gammaproteobacteria bacterium
GGGGTGGTGTGTCTAATTTTTTATTAATTAATCTTATTTCGCAACAAGTCTAATAATGATTACAGCTTCTAATAGAGAAAAAGCAGAAGAAAAAGCAATAGTAAGCGGCGCAGATACTTTTCTTTCAAAACCAATAAATACAGGAATACTTATTGCATACATGGAATCTCTTTTAAGACGAGTAAAATGGGATAGACATCATCAATAACAAAAAAACCATTAAAGCAAAATATTACTTTAAAAATACTCAATAAACCCATGACAATAACTAAGTGAGATTAAGACAAAAAAACTATAAATTTTAAGTCACAAGACTTTAAACACTGTGACTTTTTTTATTTTAAAAATTTATTGTAATCAATTTCGCTATCTATTTTTATTTGATCTACAAATTCTTGCATATGAGACACAAGAATAATTGCACCGTTAAAATCACTCAAAGCTTTAGCAATAACTGGAAGATGCCTGAAGTTAATGTGATTTGAAGGCTCATCTAGAATAATTAATCCAGGCTTAATAAGAACTATCTGTGCAAAATTTAAAAGACCTTTTTGACCTTCTGATAATTCGCCTACTTTTCTAGACATTAACTCGCCTCCAATTAAAAAACCTGCAGCAACACTTCTCATTTCTTTTTCCTCCAGATTTCCAAATCTTGCTTCTTCAAGTAAATCAAATACTTTTTGCTCAAAATTAAGCGCAGCAAAATCCTGACTATAATAACCTACTCTTACGCCTTTTAAAATTTGCGCATGCGGACTTTGGCCAATCACTAAATTACGTAGAAATGTGCTTTTACCGGCTCCATTAGGACCTTTAACTAATAAATGCTCTCTTTTACGAAGCGTGTATTCAAATGGCTCTTTGGTTAATTCATAATTCTTAACAATGGGGAGGCTATTTATTTTTACTATCTCACTACTCATATCTTGAGCTTCTATTTGAAAATCTCTAATTGTTTTATCTTCGCGTCTTATATCAATCATGCTTGCTTCGTCTTCTATAACCTCTTCTTTCATTTTCTTAGCAAGCTTACGCATTTTACCGCCTTTGTGGGCAAAAAAGTTAACCTTTTCTTTTCGATCACGAATATTTTTTTCTAGTTGAGCATTTTGCCTTTTTTCTCTTTCTATCCTATTTTTTATTTCTTCAACAACAGTAAAATAATCTCCAACATATTGCTCTGTTTTTTTAGAAAATACATCCAAATACACAACGCCTTCTGTAAAACAATTTAAAAAATTTGCATCATGCGAAATAACTATTACTGTTTTGTCATACATTATCAAAAATTCTATAAGATGATCTATTCCAGCTTGATCTAAATTGTTTGTTGGCTCATCTAAAAGCAATATATCAGGATGACTTATAAGTGCAAAAGCAAGCAGAAGTCTTGCTTGTTGCCCACCCGATAAATCGTCAACTTTAGTTTCTAGGGGTGCTTTTAAGTCTACTGCTTCTAAAACTTTTTTCATTTCGCCGGGAGCGTTATGAGGAGCTTTGCCTAAATAGGCTTTTTCAAAATATTCTTGAATAGTAAGGTTTAAGTCAACTCTTTCTATTACTTGCTTGGCCGTTCCTATGGTTGTGCCTTGCTTGATGTGAACTTGTCCGATTTTTGGTTTTACTGAACCTGTAATTAGTTTAAAAATTGTACTTTTACCCGCGCCATTCTGCCCCATTAAAGTAACTTTAGCACCTTCGCGTACACTAAAACTAGCCTCATCCAAAATTGGCTTTTTATGCTCATATTCGAAGCACACCTCATCAAATCTTAAGACTACTTCTTCGCTCATCGTAATAAATTAAATATTAATTTTTAAATTTTAGCTAATAATAATTAAATTGTCAAAAAAAGAACTAGAAAATCTAGCTCATAATATTGTATATATTTTTAGGAATTACGTATTTTGTACTTTACGAATTTCCTTAAGAATTTTGCTAACTGCCTTTGCCGGAGTTAGATCAGCATTCTTAAAAACCGGAGAACCGCAAGAAACAATATCTGCTCCGTTTTGAACTGCTTTTGCCGGAGTCATAATCTGCTCTTGATAATTAATTGATTGATCTCTATACCAGCCTGGGCGGACGGCTGGGTTAAATTTGATGCCAGGTAGATCAGACACAGCATCAAGCATTGTGCCTGGCAAAATATAACCATTACAACCTCTTTCAAGAGCTGTTTTAGCATAAAGCCGAACTATTTCAGACATGGACATTTTATGAAATTTTTGACAGTGGCTTTCATCGTAGTGCGTAAGAACTGTTAAGCCAAGCACAATAAGACCATTGTCTTTAGCAATCTGAACAGATCTGTCAAGCATAGTATCTGCGGCTGACCAGACGTTTACCATTTCTACGCCTAAGTCTGCCAATTGCTTAAAAACTTCTGTTATGGTTCTTCTACCATTCCACATCTTTATATCAGCAAATATTGGCCAGGAATATTTGCGATCAAAGTCAGATAAAACAGAAGGATCTTTTAAAATAAGATCGAGATTGAACTTTACGCCAAAATTCCCACTTACCCGCGCAATTAACTGAGCGGCTCTTAAGGCTTCTGACTTAGTATTTACGTCTATGGCTACAAAAAACCTAGGCATATTCTGAGTAGTAAACATGCTATACTCCTTCACTAAATTCAAAGCCATGAACTTCATTCCAGGCTTTTGGATCATCTAAAAATTCAAAGTAAGACTTTACTGCATTCTTTGAAGCAAAACCTTGATTTTGAGCAAACGGCAAAAGATCATCCTTTAAACCAATAATATAATGCAAAGCAAGCTTGTACCGCAAAAGACGCTCAATAGCAACCGGATTTTGATAAAAAAGGATTGTAGCAACGTCTGTTACTAAGCGACCTTTTTTATTACGCTCGTATAGTGCGCCTTGAGTTACGGTTTCGGCAAAATTTACAAGCTCTTCTACAATAAGTACTTTGCAGCCTTTTGGAATATTAAAATTTTCTCGATCACCGGTATCAAGTTCACCGTGACCGCCTTTTTTACGAGCTCCTCTTTGATAGATATATGGGATTACAATACCTTTTCTTCTAGAAATAATTTGCTTAAGCCTAAAACCGGGAATTGCCCCCCCGGTCATCATGCCGACTATAAGCTCAAAATCAACATCATTCATGATAAGCAAATCAGCAAGCAAATCAAGCATTGCCTCAAAGACCTCATCAAAACCAACTCTACCTTTAATATCTATGTACCCAGGACCTCGATTACCAGAAGAATAAAGAAAAGGTTCTTGACCCTTGTTTAAATCTCGGATTGAAAGACCACCTGACTCGAGAATAAGACGCATGACTCTATTTTTCTTGGCTTGAAACGCGGTAACCATAACGAAAAACTCCTTTAACAACATAGTTAGGATAAAGACGAGGGTTGTTGCAACTACAGAATCGAACGCGCAATTTTAAAAATATTCAAATCTTCATATTCATCTGACAAATTGTCAATTAATAACCTAATATAGACTTTATAAATCTCCCTTTTTTCAAAACTCATCCAAGTTCCATCCATAAAATTTGAAGTTTTATCATAAAGTTTTAAAAGTTGAACAAATCTTGGCTTTTCCCAAATCTTCGCCATTTCTTCTGCCGATGACTCAAAAGTCATATCTTGTATTAAACTTACTACATAATCATTAAGCTCAGATGGTAAGCTAACGTTTGTATCTTCAATAACATCGTGAAACAAAAGAGCTTGAGCACCTTTATAACGTAAATGCTGAGGCAATAAAGGCTCTGCAAGAATAGTTGTCATACACCACAAAGGATGCACAGCATATGGCGTTATATTATCAAACTTCCTTGTTTTATGACGACTAGCTTCATGCTGATCGAGCTCTATTACAAAATTAACACAAGCAAAGAAATCAAAAGGGAATGATTGAGTTGGGGTAATTGTCATTAGCGACTCCCTTGTAAAGATCAAATTTTCACTACAGATACACAATGCACTATAGTAATAAAAAAATATTAACTAAAAACAATATAAAAATCAAGTTTTATCATCATTATTATTCATTAAACCTTGATTATTTTTTAAAAACAGCTATGTGGCTAAGCAATTATTCGTCATATTTTTCTATTTTTTACTAAGTGTAGCATTAGCAATTTTTTTAAAAAAAATTATGCTTGATTAAAATTATTTAATTTTTTAATACGTTCATTCATTGGCGGATGTGTACTAAAAAGTTTAGTAATTCCACCTAAAGAAAAAGGATTGACTATAAAAAGATGCGAGGTTGATGGTGAACCATGGTGCATTTGAATTTGCTTTGCGCTTTGATCTAGCTTGCGAAGAGCACTTGCTAAATACTGAGGACTAGATAACTCTGCGCCGCCGGCGTCTGCCATAAACTCGCGAGATCTTGAAATTGCCATTTGAATAAGCATTGCGGCAATTGGAGCAACTATCATCATTATCAAAGAAGATACAAAACTACCACTGCTATCTTCTTCGTCATTATTGCTTCCACCAAAAATCGCCGCCCATTGAGCCATTTGAGCTAAATAACTGATAGCACCGGCAAAAGTAGCTGCAATAGTACTAATTAAAATATCTCTATTTTTAATATGAGATAATTCATGTGCTAACACGCCTTCTAGTTCGTTTGCATCTAGAATGTTCATTATGCCGCGAGTTACGGCTACTGCTGCGTGAGACGGATTACGACCTGTGGCAAAAGCGTTTGGCTGAGATTCTTCCATAATATAAACTTTAGGCATTGGTAAATTAGCTTTTTTTGAAAGATTTTTTACCACATTAAAGAGAGCCGGTAAATCTGACTCATTAACCGGTTTGGCTCCGTACATTTTTAACACTAATTTATCTGAATAAAAATAACTAAAGAAATTCATACCAAGGGCAAAAATAAATGCAATAGTCATGCCAGATTTTCCTCCCAGTGCATTACCGATCCACAAAAAAAATAAAGTTAAGGAAGTTAATAATAATGTTGTTTTTAATGTATTCATATAATGAATTATATGACAAATAGTTAAAAAAATCAATACTTACCACACACAATAAGTACTCACAATTACATAGAGGGACTGTCGCCAAACTCGTCTCACCCATAAATTGTTAATTTTGGCTAAATTTTTTTCAAATTTTTTTGGCTTACCTTAGGGTAGGCCTCAAAAATTATTCAAAAAATTTATCTTAAAATTTCCAAATTTATGAATTAAAGCGAGTTTGGCTACAGTCCCATAGAATCTTTTTATTTAAAAAAAAGACCTTGTTTAAGGTCATAATTTTATTTGGTATTAATTATTTTTTGAAGATTTTTTTACTTCAGCAGTAATACTTGAGATGGGTTGCATACGGCCCCTCCTCGTCTAACCTGTTAAGTTCCTCAGGAGTCATGTCCTTTTCTTCTTTTTTGTGCAAAAAAGGACAAAATGATGGCTTTGAATTTAAGCCTGGACGCGCAAGCGTATTATAAAAAAAGGAACCTGCGGCAAAAAATGCTGAGACGACTTGAGGAGTCATTTACTTTTCCTTTCAAACAAGAGTTTTGTTTTGTTTTTTATCTTTTTACCAAAGACAAGCTACTTATTAAGTATACATGACAACTTAGTCAAACATAACAACCCCTTTATTGTTGAAGAATGAACAATAAAACTACTTAGCATAATTTATCATATTAAATAAAAATGTCAACACACACAGCTTGCATTTTTTCAAAAAAAACGTTATTTTATATATTGCTTTCTAAATATTTGACTTTACTGCTTTATGCTTGGTAATTTCTTAAAAGACAATGTATTGTCAAACCTTGCCAACAAGCAATAAAGCTAGCTATTTAGCTAATTTTTTGACCTTTAAAAACCTTAAGAGGAATATAAATAATGCCCAAACAAAAATGGAAAGCCAGAGAGGTTAAAAACGCACCAGAAGCTGTAATAAGCAGTGAAACGCTTTATGTTATAGCAGCTAACAATACTTTTTCTGAAAAATATGGAAAAAAGGGCAAGGTTATTGGGTTATCAATAAAAAATTTAATGGTAAAAAGATGCGGCAATGATGACGAAGAATACGATGGAAAAAGAACTTGTGTAATAAAAAATGCTATAAAATACAAAAAAAGAATCCGCGCTGAAATATTAACAGAAGATACTGAAGGAAAAACAATATTTACTGAAAGAATTGCTACGCCAGCCATTTTTAATAAAAAGCCTTGTATATTTTACCGCGAAGAAGACATAACAACCAGAAAATATACTGAACTTCAGAAAAAAATAATAACAACTATTTTGCATATTCAAGCAAATAGCTTACAGACTTTACTTGAAAGAATGCTTGAGGTTGCACTTTCACCTGAAATTCCATGGCTATCAGAAAAATTAAATGGAGCAATTTTTCTTACAAGAAAGAAAAAGAAAAAAAAGTTTCTCTCTTTAACTGCAGGAAAAAATTTGAACAACAAAATTTGGGAATTGTGCAAAAAATTACAAATGGGTGAATGTCTGTGTGGAACAAGTGCACAAAAAAGAGAAGTGCAGTTCGTCTCAAGCGCAGACAACTGTGAACACACAATAAGATTTGAAAAAATGGGACCACATGGGCATTATGTTTTACCAATGATTCATAATGGAAGACTATTTGGCGTAGTAAACTTCTATACACCAAAAGGTCATAAATACGACCAATATATTGAAACATTTTTACAGTCTGTGGTGGATATCATTACAACAAGAGTTAGTATGTTCGAAGCAAGTTCAGAAATTGAAGAAGGCAAAAATGCTATTAAAAAACAACTTGAAGTGGAGCAATGTTTTCGAAAAAATCATCCTATTGCAATTTACAAGACAACGCAAGAAGGGAGAATAATTGAGCTTAATCCGGCAGGCTATAAACTTCTTGGGATTTCCCAACAAGACTTACAATTTGTAAGAATAATGGACTTTCTAGTTAGACCAAAAGAAAGAGAAATATTCTTAAAAAAAATAAATAATCAAGATGTTGTTAAAAATCATCCAATGGACATGAAAAATACACAAGAAGTCATAATGCATTGCCTAATAACAGCTAGAAAACTTAAGGATCCGAATGGAAATATCACTTACGAAGGATCGATTGTAGATGATAGTGAAAGACACCATCTAATGTTGCAATTAGAAGAGCAGGCGACATTTGATCCTTTAACAAGCTTACCAAATAGGCGGTTATTTTTTACTATGCTAAAAAGCACAATAGCCCGCGCCTCAAGAAACAATGAGGTGGTCGCAGTTTTTTCAGCTGACCTTGATGGCTTTAAGCAGTGCAATGACAGGTATGGACATAATTTTGGAGATAAACTGATTAAAGCTGCTGGAAGACGTTTTAGTGAATGCCTAAAAGATGACCGATGTGTTACCAGAAAAACAGATGATGTAGCAAGACTTGGTGGAGATGAATTTGCTATAACATTGCCCAATGTTAAAAATAGAGAAAACACCAAAATGGTAGCACAAGTCATAATCAATGCTTTTAAACTTCCGTTTGTAATAAACAAAATTTCATGCAAATTAGGAGTAACTATCGGCATTGCACTACATCCAAATGACAGCGATTCAGCTAAAGACGCATATGACAAGGCAGACAAGGCATTAATTAAAGCAAAAAAAATAAAAAAAGGGACGTATTTGTTTCATGAAGACCCTTAAAAAAGCTCCCTTTCAGTCTACAAAAAACACCTAACATAAATGATCTTTGAAAAAGCCGCTTAAAATGGGCGGCGTTTTTTATTCCTTGCATTGTTTTTTAAATCAAACAAGGCCTATATTTTTTTTTATATTTAAAAGAGTTGTTTTGGCTTGAGGCTGCAATTTTCTCGCATTCATGCTAAGCAAGTCTTTAACTTGCTTATTTGTAATTTTATTTAACTTAGTCTGAAAATTAAAAAGAAAATTATCTACAACTTGAGATAAATCTTTTTTAAAATGACCATATCCATAACTTTTATATTTTTTTTCTAATGACTCTATGCTTAAGCTACTCAAAAGAGAGTAGATTGTTAAAAGATTAGAAATTGCTGGTTTATTTTTAGGATCATATTTAACTTGAGAACCTGAATCGGTTATTGCTCTAATTATTTTTTTAGCAGCTACTTTTGGAGCATCAGAAAGAGCTATATAACTGCTCGAGCTTTTGGCAGATTTGCTCATTTTTTTGTGCGGATTATCTAACCCCATTATACGGGCACCTTGTTTTTGAAGTTGGGCTTTAGGAATTTTAAATGTATTGCCAAAACGAATGTTGAATCTGCGAGCAAGAGTACGAGCTAATTCAACATGTTGAAGTTGATCATCCCCCACAGGAACAATTTCCGCATCATAAAGAAGGATATCAGCTGCCATTAATACCGGGTAATCGTAAAGGCCGATAGTGGCTGACTCTTTACCTTTTTCTGATTTATCTTTGAATTGAGTCATTTTATCTAGATCTCCCATTCGAGCTATGGAATTAAGAATCCAAGCAAGCTCTGTGTGCTCTGGAATATGTGATTGTTGGAAAATAATGGATTTTTCAGGATCTATACCAGAAGCTAGGTAGATCTTGGCCATATTTATAATATTAGAAGATAGTTTTTTAGGGTCTTGAGGAATTGTTATGGCATGATAATCAACTATACAAAAAATACAATTATAATTAGATTGTAAATTAATCCACTGTTTAATAGCGCCAAGATAGTTACCTAAATGAAGATTGCCTGTTGGTTGAATGCCAGAAAAAAGAGTTGGTTTTTTAAAAATTCTCATGTAAAAATTTTATCAACTTAAGAATATTTTATCAAATAAACGAGTACTTATACTAAATTATATTGATAAATTACAATTTGTGGTAAGCTTTTGCCAGAGAGTAAACTCTTTTCTTTTAGCTTTAAAATAAGCGGCTACAGCTATCATAGCGGCGTTGTCAGTAGTGTATTTTAAATCAGGGATATTTAGTGTTGAGTTTAATATTTGAGTTTTTATAGCTTTTTTAAACTGAATACGGAGTTCTTTGTTGGCTGATACTCCACCCGCCAGCATGATATTTTTTATTTTGTATTTTAGAGCTGCTTTAATTGTTTTGTGAATTAGTGTGTCTATTATTGCAGATTGAAACTCGTAGCAATACTCAGGAATACGATTTTTCCAAAATTTGTCTTTTTGAATTTGATAAAGAAGTGCTGTTTTAAGACCAGAAAAAGAAAAATTAAAATTCTTAGAATAAATCATTGGACGCGGTAAATTAATTTGAAATCGGCTATTTTTAACTTTGAATTTTGAAGATTGTTGATTTTTAATGTAAATATTTGCTTGAGCAAAAACTTCTGGGCCACCGGGATAGCCAAGTTTAAGCATTTTTGCAGCCTTGTCAAAGGCTTCGCCGGCAGCATCGTCTAGAGTGTCGCCTATTATTTTGTATTTACCATGAGCGCGCATTAATACAAGAGTAGTATGACCCCCGGAAACAGTTAGTATTAAAGCAGGTAACTCTGGATTGCTCGTTATAAAATTAGAATAAATATGACCCTCGATATGGTTAATTGCTATTATAGGTAAATTCCAAACATAAGCAATTGATTTAGCAGTTTCAACACCAATTTGCAGAGATGTTATTAAACCGGGACCAATAGTAACAGCAATGGCACTTAATTTTTTAGGAGCTAAACCTGGGTTTATGCCAGCTTTTTTTAGGGCTTTGTCTATTACTGGAATAATATTAATAACATGCTCCCGAGCAGCAAGTTCGGGAACTACTCCGCCATATTCGGCATGAAGATTAATTTGTGAGGAAATAACACTAGAAAGGATTCTTACATCCCCTCCACTTCCTTCTAAAACCGAGGCAGCGGTTTCATCACAGGAAGTTTCTATGGCCAAAATTTTCATAAATATTAAAAATAATTTCACCTCTTTTTAATTTGATAAAACCAACAACTTCTTTCTTCTTTTCTCTTGATCTAATGGACAAATTTTAAAAATTAACTTAGATTATTTAATTACAATAAAAATTTTTCTGTAACTATTCACTATTTCTTTTGTATATTTTAGTGTATTTTTATAAAATTTCCTTTAATCGATTATATTATTTTTTTAAAAAATATACTTATATTATATCAAAATCTTATCAGATAACTATCTTCTGTCAATCCTTCTTGCATCCCACTTATGTCTGCATATAAGCATTATAAATAATGAAATGAATAGCTACTTTTTTAAATATTAACTAAAAATTATGAAAATTATTATAACAGGATCACATGGAGTTGGTAAAACAACCCTATCTAAACAAATAATTGAATATTTAAATAGAAGCAATATACATAAATTTCAAGATATAACAAAAGTAAGTAATCGTAATTTAAATAAATTTGAATATTTAGAAGATGCTCCTGCGCAAGCTTTAAAAATGGGCTTTAAAATGAATAAAGAAAGCAACCTTGAGACTGAACTTTGGATATTTGCCAAACAACTGGAAATGGAAATGAATTATCCAAAAAATACAGTTGGCGACAAAGGTTTTATTGATTTACTGGCTTATGCTTTTTATTTATTTAAAGATGATCAGAATTTACTTAATATTTTAAGGCGTATTGCAATTCCAAAAATTAACACGTATGACTTAGTTATATACTTACCTACTGGTGAATTCCCTATTCCAGATGACGGTAAACGCAGCCTTGATCCTATTTTTCAAAGTAACATTGATAATGAAATAATTAAGATAATGCATGAGCATAAAATAAACTATACAAGAATTGTTGGCTCTACTGAGCTCAGACTTAGAAAAGCAATAGAACTATTGGAAGGTGTCCGAAATATATAATAAAAATGCCTCTAATTAACTAGATTGTATTTATTACAACAAAAAAATAATTACAAAACATAATCAAACATAAAAAACCGCAACTTAATGCGGATTTAAAATAGCTAAATATTATAATTACAAAAAAACTCATGCATTTTTTGCCTGAACCATTTTTTTGTATCACTTAAAGAATACGCGGTTACTTTAGTTGGGATTGTAAATCCACCATCACCGTCTCGACCACCTCCACCCAAAAAAGTACAAAATGGCACGCAATCATAGCCAGGAATTGTGCCTTTGAAAAACAAAGCACTATCCTGACCAAAGCCAATAGGAGACTTAAAAATCAAAAGAGCTGCGTGAATAGGCTCTTTATAATCATTAATAAAAAATCTTATTGTATCTTTTGAATAAATACTGGTTGAAGCTATACTAAATAAAAATTTAAGTTCGTCAAACTCCATCATACATTGATTTTGCCGAAGATCTTGCCAGGATTTATTAGCTTCTAAACCATATTCGGTCAAGGCTTTATCAAGGTGATCTATAAACTTGCCTTGAACATCGAGCCAATTGGCTCCTTTAGCAATTATTTCTATTAATCTAACTAAAGAATATACATCTGCTTTAAAATTGTAATAAGTGATTATTTTTTGCAATCGTTTGGTAAGTCTGTAAGTATCTGGGCACCTCTCATGCAAAATGCTAAAATCGTGCACTTGAGCATGGCCAGCTAGCCACTTTGAATATTCGCAGTTAGTCTTATTAAACATCATCTCTACTAAAGCTGAAGTGCAAAGATCAACAAAGCATTCTGGGTAAATACTTGCCCAAGTGCTGGCCCTTTGCATTCTTTTGCGTAGCACAGTCGGATTAATATAGCTTTGTATGTTGAGCAAACGCCCTCTTGTTGACTCTACAATGGATTCTAATGAAGTTATTGGGACAACTCCGTTTTTAGCAAGAAATTGAGCATTTATTCTTGTTGCTTTGTGATGATCTATCCAATATGTGAACGACCCACAAGCAAGAGCTCTAATTAAAGTTGTATTTTCACAAGGAGCTCTGAGCACAGAAGAGTTAGCATCCAAGTCTAGCACGCAAATGTAGTCACTTGCATTTGCTTTAACATCTTGCAAAACTTTTTGATAGTTACGGTAAGTAGCAGGGAGAATCTTGTATGAATCTGGACGTACGAGACGGAGATAAAGAGATGCAGCAATAATTCCATCAACATCTTCGCCATGAGTAATAATCTTTTGATTTTCCGTGAACATCGCAGTTCTCCAAGTTTTCAAGGAACATACTTAGGATATGAACAAAAATATGTTTATATGCATTAACCAATTATTAAATTAAATATGCAATAAGTTAACTTGTCAATTGGCGACAGTCCCAATTGGATAACTCGTGGTAATAAATACCTCCCAGCTGACTCCTTATATTTTTTGAATAAATGTGTAATTTTGTAATTATCTAGTTATGTTGCAGTGACTCTTAATAATTAGACGTACAAATTATTTTTCTACACGACTGTTTAAAACAACTAAGAGGTGCTACGTATTTAACTAGTATTAGTTAAAGTTTATACTACCGTCATGCTAAATAGTAAGTAAACATAAAAAATATTGACAAAAATATTTTAAACTGTTTATCTAAAAATAGTAATCGATCTTTATATTTTTTTGGGGGTAAACAAAATGCATGATACAGTTAAAATAATACGCGTTAGTTTTGTTAGGGTTGGTTCTGCTTTTTATGACCAAAAAAAGGCCACTCTTGAGACAGCAAATGACCTCAATGAGATTGGTTTTAGGCAAATGGACAATGCAGCAAGAAATATTGCGTATGAAACAAGAAGAAACGAAAAATTTAGAATATATACTTCTGCCTCACCAAGAGCCTTACATGGAAGTAAATATATTCTTAAAAGACTGATGGATGAAAATGTTCTTTGCGGTAGAATATTAGATGGTAAAAGTTGTGAAAAAACAGATATAATAAAACCATTGCAACTTTTAAATGAAATAGAGAATTTTGACCCTGTTGTATTTCGATTTTTAATACATGGCTATCCGGAAAGGGTGGGCGAAAAAACTATTATAAATAACGTTGAAGCAAGGATAAAAATAAAAGGAAATCGTTCAATATCCAATCCTGAAAATCTTGACCCCGAAACCGGCATTAGAAAAGAATTGAATCAAACTGAATATATAAAAAACAGATATTGGGAGCATGTCAACCTAAATAAACTTGGACTAGCCAAAGATCTTCAGGAAAGCTTAAAAAAAATGGAAAGCTTGGAAGGAATTAAAAAACGAGCTGAACAAATCAAAATTTGGCTAATGGTTGAATCCTTACTTGGATTAATCCCAAAACATTATGTGATAGTATCACATTTAACAATTTTACAAGCTTTATTGGGGAAAGATAATATTAACCCGGGTGAATGTATTACAAAAACATTCAAATATACTTCTTAAAAATTTTAAACAACTCTACTCGATAAAAAATATCGAGTTTTTTTATGATTACGTTTTTTTAAGCAATATTTGCACAGAACGACACTTTACTTTTCTCTATTAACTACAAATTCAATTAAGCTTTTGATATGCTTTTTATAAATTGAATCCGGTAAGTGAGTTGTATTTTTGTTAAAAATTTCTATTGCGCTTTTTGAGTAATCTTGAGCTATATTTTGAGCATAAGTTATGCTGCCACAAACGTGCATCTTATTTAGAATGTAATTTTTTTCTTTTTCTGTTTTTTGAATTCTTTTTTTTATGTATATTTGAATTATTTTTTGCTTATCATCTTTTGCACAATTATTTAATAAGTGAGAAAGAATAAGAGTCCTTTTGCCTTCTAGAATATCACCAGCCAGTTCTTTTCCTTGTTTTTTACTAGTTAAATTCATGCAATCATCCCAAATTTGAAATGCGTAGCCAAATGGAATAGCCCAAGCTTTGATACTATTTAATTCTTTTTGAGATTGACCCGATACTATTGCACCGATTTGAAGAGGGGCTATTGTAGTGTAATTGCAAGTTTTGCGGGTTATCATATCAAAATAATCAGACTTTGAAATATTAACTTGATTTTTGTGTATCCAGTTTAAATCCATATATTGACCTTCGATTGTGGTTAGAAGAATATTATTAAAAATATTAAAAATTTGATATCCCCTATTATCTTTAAAATATTTTATGTTGTCTCCTAATATACGCCACATTATTACATGTAAAGCATCACCAGCGTTTATAGCAAGCTCGTTACCATGGAGAACATTTAAGGTTGGCTTACCTCGACGCTCCTCTGAAGCATCTTCAACATCGTCGTGAATAAGAAGCCAATCTTCAGAAAGCTGAATGGCAGCTGCTGAAAGAAAGGCTTCTTTTTGCTTGACGCCATACATTTGAGCTGCAAGCAAAAGCAAGCCCGGCCGAAAGTATTTTCCTTGACGATTAGGATAATCAGCTACTATTTGGTAGTGCTTTTTAGGGTCATTGACCGGGAGATATTTTTTAATTATTGGAAAAACTTGCGACTTTATTGATTTAAGGTATTCTAGAGGACCGTGGTATGACATATAATTAATTTATAATTATTCATTGTTTCTTAATTTTAGGCTGTTTACATGATCACCGAATAAACTCCAAACCGGTTACTCTATTTTCTTATATTTTAGCCCTTTTGTCACTAAAATTAAAAATAAATTATATAGTTACTATAACCAATAATAACTAATTCATCAAATTTATATAAATAAATGCTTACTAGTCCTAAGTTATTTTTTAATTTAAAAAAATATTACTCTACTTTAACAATTTTGTATTCAATAATTTTGCTTGGCAGATTAATCTTTACTATATCCCCTGTCCGATGACTTAAAAGAGCTGAACCAACTATTGAATTATGAGAAATTATGCCTTTAGTTAGGTCGACTTCGGAAGAACCCAAAATCTTTAGGATTTTTTGTTTACCATTAACTTTAACCGTAATAGTGCTACCGAGAATAATATTACTAGACTTGTTTGATCTTATGATTTGAGCTTTTGCAAGATGATCTTTTAAGTCTAAAATGCGTTGATTAATGGCACGGAGACGTCCTTTGGCCATTTGATAAGCATGATTTTCGGAAAAATCTCCCATTTCAGCTAAACGATGAACCTCGTCTTTAGCATGGGGTTGCGAGTAGCTTATTAATTTTTCTAATTGTTTTTTTATAACATTTGATTTCTCCTCGGTTATGTATGGATCCGGTTTTAGGTTGGCGAACTTAGGTGGTTTTCTTTTTGGAGTTTGCATATTTTAATTACAAAAATTATAACTATTTTTTAATCAATATTCCATAATTTAAACTGGATACAAAAAAATCAAGAAGTGATCTAAAAAAATACCTATAAACAAGCTCATTACCAACTAAGTCAAAAACATTGCTCATAACATCTTCCGAAGTAGCAGCAAAATGAACACTTTCAATAATCGATTTTAATTGAGGGTACTTTTTTGCTAAACAAAGTTTAATATAATCGCTTGCAGTAGCTATATCGTGTTCTGTAAAACGCTCTATATACTCAGCTTGAATAATCTCCTTATCTGTGGTGCCGATTTGTTCGATTTGCTCGACTAATTCTCTATCTATTTGGGACTGTCGCCAAACTCGCTTCACCCATAAATTGTTAATTTTGGCTAAATTTT
>CAZMSR010000022.1:0-9290 GCA_964569045.1 uncultured Gammaproteobacteria bacterium
ACTAAATTTTGACAACTTTTTTCTTAAATTGCTTCGCAATTTTTGGACAGTCTGATAAAGGCCACATACCCTAAAACAGAAATTCAACAGTGTATAATTCATCAAATTAGAAATACTATTAAATATATACCTCACAGATATAAAAAGAAATTCTGTGAAGACTTAAAAGCAATTTATTGCGCGCCGGATGAAAAAACCGCCAAAGAGGCTTTAGAAAAAATGATTGAAAAATGGAACAACTACGCAATTTATCTAATGAGTTGGAAACGTAAATGGGCTGAGCTTTCTACATTTTTTATATACTCTCCTGAGATAAGAAAAATTATATACACCACCAATGCAATAGAGGGTCTTAATAGACAATTCCGCAAAGTTACCAAAACAACCACTATATTCCCACATGATGAATCATTAATGAAATTACTCTGGCTGGCTCAAAAAGACATTACTAGAAAATGGACAATCCCTATACCAAACTGGGGAATCATGCTAGCTCAATTTTCAATCATGTTTCCGAAGAGAATAAAAATCGATTAAAAAATTTGAGCTTACGCTCAAATTTGCCACTAAAATTTTTTTAAAATTTTCCTTAAAAACTAAACCCAAAATCGTCATTTACACAAAACTATTGACAGACTCCGTGTGTGGCTATGCTTATTTCTTTTGTAGTAACCTATTATGAGTTAGATGAGAGTGATTTTTGGTTTAATAATATTGTTGCTTTTTATTTTTTGTTTATAACTGTAAGATTTTTTATTGATTGCTTTGTAAGAAAATCATAATTAAATATGTTTTATTTTGATAGCCACTAAATAGATGTATTTGCGTATTCTGTGATAAAAAATTCTTCCCTCTTTTGCAAACTTTATCTCCCTAATATCGATATCTTTTGAAAGGTTGGTGTATAGCCCTTTGTATTTTCCGCTCCTATTAATAGAATCTCTCTCTAGTTTATAATTGGGGATTTTTTCGATTGTTGTGTTGTTGATTTGTTGAAGTTTCTCAATTAATTTGCAAGCTTCTTTATTATTGATATTTCCTAATTCACATTGATTTCTATTGTAATGCACAAAAGAAAAAAGAAGATTGCTGTTGGAATCTTCATCGTAATCTGGTATGTGGCTGAGATTTGCAACTTGCGGATTTATTAACCCTTTTTTTATTTTGGCTACTTCCTTTGTTAAATGAAATTCCCTTGCCCTCTCTTTTTTTTGTAGCTTTTTCTCAGTTTTGCTAAGTTTTTTTTCTTTTTGAGTCATAGAATTTTTTCATGCTATCTGTAGATATGGTTTTGTTGGAAGCCTCAAATGGTTCATATCTCTTTCTAGCTTCTTGCCAGGGGAGTTCGCTGTGAGTTAATGCTTCTAAATACTCTGCATCAAAAATTCCATATATTTTCCAAATCTCATCTAGTATTTTTTTGTCTTGGCTTGAGAGACTTGAAAAATCTTCTTTTTTTACTTCTTTGTCTATTGGTTGTGACCCATATTGTTTGTATTCATGATAAATTATTGGGATTGCTGGTCCGTGCACCCAAGCTTCTATGTTGTCTTTGAATAATTTTTTGTTTCTAAAGACAAGATTCCATGCTTGTGAATAGTAGAGTAGTTTTTGCAGTTTTTTGTTAGTTAAATCACTGCGATTATTTTTTTGACTCAAATATATGAAATAGTTTGATATATTTAATATTTTTGACATGGTAAGCATTGAATGAATTATATTTGTATTATAGCACATCTTACATTGATATGACTAAATATCAAGTGGGTATATGTAGGCGGAGTTTTTTAGAGTAATCATATTTGTTCGAACTTCATCCAATAACCTCCGCCATTCCGTACGAACAAGGTCAAAAGCCTTGTTTTGTGCTTTATTCATGGGGGTTTTCGTTGGTTCCAACGCTAAATATCTAGCTTTGAGTATTGGATAGCCCTTTTGAATAGGCTGGAACCATTTATGCGCTTGTATATTGAGTTTTTTGTCTTTTAGGATAAAGTTCTGACCAAGCGCTAATAAAATCTCTTTTTTTGATTTAGCGTCCCCGTTTTTAAAAGCTTCACGCGCGTAAGTGGCAAAATTAAATATTTGTTCGGTGTGCTCAAGCCATTTATCAGCTCGATCTTCGGTTGAGCGTAGTTCTTCTCTCAGCTTTTTCATTTGCTCTTGCAAGCCTTGTTTTTGGTTTAAGTATTCCTCGTCAGTTAAAAGGTCTCGAATGCGCATTTTTGTTAGGTTATCAAGCTCGGTTTGGGTTTTGATAAGTGTTGTATTAATGTTTTTGTGAATTTGCATGCGTTCTTCAACCTCTTGGTTATTATTTTTGCGCAATGCTTCGAGCGCCCAATCTCTAAACTCTGGGAGAATTTCAACTTTAGATAATTCGTTATCAATTTGAATTTCTAGCTCAGCTTCACTAATAAATTTATTCTGCGTGCAACAAGTTCCTTTTTTACGTTTTGTGCAATGATAGAAGGTGTAATATTTTATCTCACCTGTGCTTTTAATATATTTCTTTTTCTTTGAGCCAGTTATTGCGGCTCCGCATTCGCCACAAGTCATAACACAACCTTGATAAGTAAGATTATGTTTTTGAGGATTTGGTCTGCGAGTCTGTCAATAGTTTTGTGTAAATGACGATTTTAGGATTTGGTTTTACAGAAAAATTTGATGATAAATTTGAGCGCAAGCTTAAATTTTTTAATCAAATTTTTATTCGTTTCGGAAACATAATTGAAAATTGAGCTAGCATTATTCCCCAGTTAGGTATAGGAAGTGTCCATCTCCTTGTAATATCTTTTTGAGCCAGCCAGAGCAATTTCATAAGCGACTCATCATGAAGGAATATTGTGGTTGTTTTGGTGACTTTTCTAAATTGTCTGTTTAGTCCTTCAATTGCATTAGTTGTATAGATTATTTTTCTAATTTCTGGGGAGTAGATGAAAAATGTTGAAAGCTCTGCCCATTTACGTTTCCAGCTCATTAAGTAAATTGCATATTGATTCCATTTTTCAATCATTTTTTCTAAAGCCTCTTTAGTGGAAATATTATTTCGCTGGTTTTTAACTACTTTCGAACTTTTTGATTTCTTGGCTATGCGAGCCAGTATCTCAAATGGCTTAGAATAGTTAAAGTTAAGGGTTTTTTGATCTAGTGTAAAGTTTTCAAAAACTAGATTAAGCAGTTCTCTTTTTTCTTCGGTGGTTTTTGTTTTTAGATATACTTCTTTTGCTTTTTGGGATAAGTCGTAAATACTAGCTCCAAGTTCAAAATATTTTGTATTGGCGTTGGTTTTAATTTTTTTAGTCTTTGTGTGACGCCGGCTAATGTTTTAGACTGGCAAGTGCTTGAAAATATATGCTCACCCAATTCTATGATTTTCATGGACAAATTATATGATACAAAAAAATCATATCAAGTGCTAAAAGCAAATAATTCCGCAAGCGGAATTATTCAAAAAAATAATAACAGGGTACATTTTCAAAACAAAGGAAAAGAGCTAAATATCGCGGACAGGCAAAAGTATTGCTTCAATGCTTTGCTGAAAGCATGTGCTACAACCTTAAAAAAGCAATTAAGATTTTACCCACGTGCACTGGAGCCTAGCGGCTCCAAAAGGAATTGTTGTGCCTAAAAGACAATAAAAATGTCAAATAGCGAAAAAAAGTTGATAAAAATCAACAAGAATTAACTTTATCCAGTTAATTGCTGTTAGTTTTTTATCAAAAAAAATTTCGAGCGCCTTCGGCGACAATTCCATTATCTATGTTATCTTAATAATAAGATTACCATGAAAAAGACTCCATTTGGATTCGTACCACTTGGGGGCTTTTTTTATGACACTCTCTTCTTATACTCAAGTTTATTTTTTAGACCCTCTATAAATGTTATTTTCGGAGCCGACTACTCACCATTGTTGCCTGGTATAATTGATTTGAATATATTAGCCAATTTTTTAATAAATTTATTAGACAAAATTAAAAATATAACGTAATATACAAAAATAATTTGTTATTCATATATCGGAAACTCTAAAAAATTAATGGTCATAGAGCTTTGTTCGTTATTAATTTTTTAGAGTTACAGATTATTTTGAAAAGGTCAAAGACATTTTTGTAAAAGGTTTTCGAATATGTTCTTTTTAAATAGGAGAGCTTTATGTCTGCTTTGAATGATCTAAAAAAGGCACCAAATATAATAACTATTGCACGAGGGGTTAGTGTATTTGTTATTGTACCGCTTTGGATAAAAGATTGTAGAGAGATGGCCTTTATTATTACGACTCTTGCTTATTTAAGTGATTTTTTTGATGGATGGATTGCCAGAAAATTTAATGGAGTCACTCAAATCGGTAAAGTAATTGATCCAATAGCAGACAAGATTTTATTTTATCCTATAATTTTTATTTTATTTAGTGATGAAGTATCAATATGGATAATTATAACTTTATTTTTGCTTGATATGATTTCTACTGCACTTCGTGGATTTTTAGGCGGTGGGTCTAATAAATTCGGTCAATGGAAAACCGGTTTTCATGTTATTGCTTTAGCATTATTAGGTGTTAACGGCATTGAGTTATTTAAGAAGTTTTTTAATTTGTACTATGTTGAGTTAATTGATAAATATTTTGGCTCTTGTAAATTAGTTTGTGTAGCAAATTTTGCATTAAAAATTTCTATCATGATGGCATTAATTTCGCTTTCAATTAGATTTTATCAAAATAGGGATGTTTTAATAGATGAAATTTCATAGTTTATAATTAATTGTTCTTTTCTCATATATGCTTTTATGGCATATATTTTTTTATAAAAAAATACTACAGCTGTTTAAATAGCGGTAGTAGTGTTTAGACGAGAGTAGTAATTATTTATTTTTATTTAGAATGTTTTTTATATTAATCCAACACTCTAGTGATTGAGTTGGTTTTTCCCGGAGTAATTTTTTTAGTTGTTCCGCAGTAATTGGTTTTGAACAAAAATATCCTTGAAATAAATCGCATTTTAGTTTAACTAGAATTGCAAGTTGTTCTTCTGTTTCAATTCCTTCTGCAACAATTTTTGCTCCTGAAGGATGCGCAAGTCCTATTAGTCCGAGTATAAAATGGGCTTTTTCGGGCAAAAGATCAATATATCTTTTATCTATTTTAAGTTTGTTGAATAGCTTATTTAGAAAATTAGTAAAATTAGCGTATCCAGTCCCAAAGTCATCTTGCGCAACTGTTATTCCACGTCTTCTTAATTCTCTTATTTTGCTAATTAGGTCATCATCTTCAATTGGTATTGATTCTGTTATCTCAATTTCTAATCTGTCTTTAAGAATTTTATGTTTTGTTATAGGAGTAATAACAGTATTGATAAAATTAGGTTGTTTGAGTTGCTCTCCGGAAACATTTGCTGCAATAAAAATTTTTGGTAGTTGTTCATTATTTAATTCTGCTATAAAGCGACAAGCTTCTTCGAGTACCCATTCGCCAATATGCACAATTAGACCCGATTTTTCTGCAAAAGGTATCCATTCTGCTGGCGACATTATTTCGCCTGTTGAGCGTATCCATCGAATAAGAGCCTCTGCTCCCACTATTCTCCCATTTGTATTTAGAAGTGGCTGATAATACAATACGAATTGTTTTTTAGTAATGGCGTTTAGTAGCGCATTGTTAAGTCTTTTACGTCTTTGCTCCTCTTCGCTCATTTCTTTGTTGTATAGGAAGTAAATCCCCGTGGAAATTGAATTAGTTTGTTTATACTGTGTTTGAAATTGTTGCTTAGCTCTATACATTGCAATATCAGCATTTTTTGCAAGTTGATCAAAGCTTTCACCATCTTCAGGATAAGCAGCAATTCCTATACTTACCGATATTTGAATTTTATTACCTTTGAAATAAAATGGTTCCTGCATGGATGTAATAATTTTTTGAGCAACTTTTCTTCCGTTTGGTGTCCCATCTAAATTTTTTAAAAGGCATACAAACTCATCACCGCCTACTCTTGCAAGTAGGTCACTCTTTCTTAAGCAATTATTTGTTCTTCGGGTAAATTCACAAAGAGTAGCATCACCTGCTTCATGTCCTAATTCATCATTAATATTTTTAAAAAGGTTTAGGTCTAAATTTAGTATAATAAGTGCTATTCTATACCTCCTTGCTTCTGAGATAGCATAGTTGATGGTCATATACAGAGAGTCTCTATTGGCTAGCCCTGTTAAAGGATCTGTAAGAGCGGATTTTTTAAGTTTTTGCTCAGCTCGTTTTCTTTCAATTAATTCAGCTAGTATTTCGCTAATCGATGTTAGAAAGTTTTGTTCTTCAGTTGAAGGCGTTTGTCCTTTTTTCACATAAAGATTAAGTACACCCAAATTATTTGGTCCGGACATTATAGGAATACAATAATGACCATGCTCTTCCATTTCTTTGAAAGTTTTTATGTGGTATGCGTTGACACGGTTAGCGAAGATTATTTTATGTTCTTGAGCAGATTTACCACACAAACATTCGCCAATTTTAATGCTTTTACATTTTTTTAGCAATATTGGAGGAAGTCCTATCTGAGCCATCATGTCTAACTCTTTCGTTTCTTCGTTAATAATAAATATGCAACCTTTTTGTTTGTTAAGATTCCAGTTAATGGCTAGTATATGCATTAGGGCTTCTCTTAATTGAGATTCAATTGTTAAATTATCAAAAGCTGTCTTAAGGAGTTTACCTAAAACAACACGAACTTCATTTTCTCTTTTTATTTTTTTATTTTTTTCTTCTAAGTCTTTATATGTTTGTTTTTGTTTATAGACATACAACATTAGTCCTATTATTAAAAGAATGCCAAGTGTCATGCCAATGTTTGAAAGAAGCGTTATCTTTTTTTTGTGGGACTTGTGAATATTTTGTTGGATCTTACTAAGATTGTTTTCAAGTTCATTAAAAATTAATCTAATACTTTTTCTAGTTATTCTTAGTGAGGGATTGCTGGAATTTTGAAGTTTTTTTAATAATATTGCTAGTTCTAGATTTTTAACATTTGGCGCAGTATTTGAATGCGAAGGATTAATAAGATAATTAAGACTTGTTGATAGTGCTGAGCAATAATTTTTATTTTGTGGGCATGCCTCAAGCAATAATTTTCGCGATGAATTTATTTGATCCATAACTAATATTTGTGACCTTCTATTTGTTTTACTTTTTTTTGAATTATTCCAGAATAGTAAAGTGTCTTCAATGCGACCAAGTTCTGCTCTGGCAATTCGTGACAGTTCTCCATAGTTTGTAGAGCTGCGCGATTGATTATTTTGATCGTTGATTGTGACATCTTCTATATGGTTGTGATTTGGGACCACTGTTTCATTCATAATCGAATCAATGCTAATAACACTAAGTGCCGGTGTATTTTTTTTAAGTTCATTAAAATTATTTTTTATCACTCTCCGAATTTTCCGTGCCACTTTATTAGGCAGATCTGTACTTGTAATCAAAATAGCATTCATTCCAATCGTGGTAATGTCATGATTTAAACCTCTGTAAAGAAGTTCTGGAATTGACGATCTAACAAAGAATTTTTTTCTCTTTATTAAGTCATTAATACATTTGCCTTCTATTGGTATTATTTTATTTTTTGGATTGTCTGTAATCGATTTAACTTGAGTAGAGGGATGCCCTACTACACTAAAAGCTGCATCAATTATTCCTTCTTTTAAGTCATTGCTTATTCTTTGAGGCTTTGTTTCCACTAAATGAAAATTATTTATATCTATTTTGCAAGCTAATAAAATTTCTTGAACAGTTCTTCTTGTGCCTGATTTTTTTGATCCAATGAATATTTTTTTATTATGAATGTCAAATAATGAGTTTATTTTAGAATCCTTGTGAGCAAAAAGCGTCATTGATTCAAGATGTAAACTTGCTAACGCCCTGAGTTTCTTGTGCTCTTTAGTAAAAGGATTTTGTTTATTCCAGGCTCTGTATGCTACGTCGCTTTGAACAATTCCAATATTATGTGTTCTGCCCGAGATTGCGTTTATATTAAATACAGATCCTTCAGTTGAATCTATTATGCAATTTATTGCCGGAAGATCATTGTCATTATTAATTAAATAACATATCTCAGCACCGCTAGCATAGTAAACTCCCGATGTGCTGCCGGTTCCAATTTTTACGTTATAATCTGCACGAGCCAGTGACAAAGAAAAATTAATTAATTGATAGATTAAACAAACTATAACTACCCGTGATAGCTTCATTGTATTCTCCGATCAGTCCTGATTATTGATTGTGAAAAGAGCGCAATTAAGTAAGCATTGAGCTTATATACATGATATTATGTAAAGATAGCGTTATTGTCAATTTAATTTATATGTTTTTTACGTTAATTTAGTGTGATTACTAAAGTTTATTAATTTAAGAAAAGTTTTGATAATGTAATAATGATACTGTTTTAAATATTTATTATTAAATAATTCTATGTTATAATAAATAAAATTTAAGCGATGCTTTAATAAAAATTAAAAAAGTAAAATATGATAGAAAAAGTATTTAAAAAAAGAGAAAAAAAACGTAATTCATTACTTAGCGCAACATTAGCAGGTTTAACCACTCTTGGATTAAATATTGGTGATGAAGCAGCACAAGATTTAGTGCAAAAAGAACCAGAACTTCAAGCTAAAATTTTAAAAGTAAAAAACATGACACCGGTTTCCAGAGAAGATCTTATTAAAGAAATTAATAAAAAATTAACAGACAAACAAGTAATGATAGAAAAAGAAGAAATTTTATCTCAACAAGAAGTGCCATCTAACAATAATTTAGTGAGTAGTGAGCAAGTTCAAGAAAATAAGAGTATGTATGTTATTAAAAAAGAAGAAAAACAAGTAAAGAAAAAAATTCCAAAAGAAAAACCAAGTCAAAAAGAAATAGAGGAAGAGGTTGAAGAAGATTTTAATTTAATAGAGCCTGTTAAGGAATTTCAAAAAGATTTTTTTGGATATACTACTAAGATTGTAGGAGGGGGGTCATATTTCCCAGAACCATCAACTCTTTATCGACAGCCATTTCTTGAGCAAGACCAAGGACCGGAAGTATCTCCCGAGGTTCCGGAAGAAGAACAAATAGAACCTTCGGATGAACCGGATGAAGAGGTAGCTAGGGAAGTGGAGGAAGCAGCTGAACAAGAAGAACGAGATTTGGGAGAAAGAGAGCCAGACGAAGAAGAACAAATAGAACCTTCGGATGAACCGGATGAAGAGGTCGAAGAACAAGAAGAGTTGGATGAGCAAGAAAGAGAGAATCAACAAGAAACAGAGGGTAT
>CAZMSR010000022.1:9390-14908 GCA_964569045.1 uncultured Gammaproteobacteria bacterium
TGCCAAATGGTGAAAATCAAGAATATGTTCTGGGGTATGATATTCCGAATTATGAAGTTGCCTATGATATGATAGATGATGAAGCTATGCAAGAGAGAGTAGCTAATGTCAACGTAGTTTTAGATGAGCGTCTCTCTTTAGTTCAGATTCGTCGTAATCTTGACAGAGAAGATACATTATATCAAGAGCAGTTCACTCAGTTAACCGAGCAAATAAGAGCATTGGAGCGTTTATATCCTGAGCAAGAAACAGAGATGGTTGAATATGCTATCAATAATTTCTTAGATCCAAGCGGGGATATTGTTGATCAACACAGAGTTGGTTTTAATGAGCAAGAAGCAGAAGAGGATGCTCAAGATATGAGTATTCAAGAATTGACTCGTATTATTGGTTTGATGAAAGATGGAGACATACCTTTAATTAAAAAAGTTATAGCTTTAAAATTGAGAGGATTTGAGAATGCTGGCACGGCAATTATGGTGGAAGAGGGTAGGAGAGGTAGCTTCTATGGCTTGTGGGATCTTTCAACTTATGAAGAATTGTATGGTGCTATTATTAGGATAGAATTAGTATTAGAAGTTTATAATAGGGTATTGGAAGAAAGAAGCGGTTAGTTTTAGTACAAATTATATAATTTTTTAATCTCATTTAAATGGTTAAAGTTGTTATAAATAGTATTGCAATATTGCTATTTGTTATTTTCTTTAAAATAAATTTAACTTTAGCGAATAGCAATCAAAGTATTTTTATTGATAGATTAAAGGGCTATATTCTTTTGCAAGTAGAAGGTGTAGGGGAGGCTTGGTATGTTAATCCGGTTGATGAAAAAAGATATTATATGCCTAATGGAGAAGTGGCTTATAATATAATGCGTTATTTTGGCTTGGGAGTAAGTAATTCTGATATTGCTAAAATATTGAATAATAATGAGAAATTAATTAATCGTTTAAAAGGTCGAATTGTTTTACAAGTTGAGGAACATGGTGAAGCTTATTATATTCATCCTAAAAACGGGACAGTATATTATTTGAAAGATGGTGATGCGGCTTATGAATTAATGCGTAAATTGAGTTTAGGTATTACTAATAATGATCTGTTTAAAATTTCTCAAGGTGAGGTGGGTTTTTTAAATAATTCTATTAAAGAGACTTCTTTATTAATTTTGGATGATACGCTTGAATTAGTAAAAAATCAAGTTGTAAAAAAAGTTGAAGCAAGCTCTTCTTCTTTAGTGGCTCAAGACAATCAATTTGTTCAAGGTAATGATAAAACAAATGACAGTATTAATTTTAAAACTGCAGCTGAAATAAAAGAAATTAATAATTATTGGCTTAATCGTATAAATAGTTTAAGAAAAGCAAGTGGATTGCAGGAATTAATAATTCAAGATGATTGGATCAAAACTGCCACAAAATGGGCAAGTTATATGGCAGAAATTGACCTGGCAACTCATGATCGCCCAGATGGAGTAAGTATGCACACTTGGATAGGTAGGCAAGGATTAAAATTTGGATCAAGAAGTAAAAATGGGGGTTGGGAGAGAAATTATTTTACAGAAAATGTTGCCTGGAATGTTGTTGATGGTAATGATGTACAAGATATTAAGCAGGCATTATCAGAAACATTTGTTTGGATGGTAAATGAAGAAAGCTATAATGGTATTCACTATAGGACTATGATGCATCCTGATTGGAATAGTTTAGGAGTAGGAGTGCATATTGGTAAAGTAAATGATAATAAATATCAAGTATATATTGCTATACACTATGGTAATTTAAATTTATCTGATTAATTTAAAATTTTTACTCTATTCGAATTTCAAATATTTTTCTACTCATTAGTCCCTTGGCGCCCGGATTTCCATAGTTGCATATTATATAAATAATCCCGTGATCAAGGCTTTGAAATTGATATACTTTTCTTGATTTAAAGCCGCCAATTGCACTACTCATTGGTTTAATCGACTTTTCTTCAATTAATCTTGCATAATTTTTATTATACTCAATATCCCATTCGTAGTCTTCGGTTGAAGGTTTAACAAGTGAAATAAAAAAAGTATCTCCATTGTCAACATAAATTCGTTCCAAATAATCTGGTGTTGTGTCAAATAATTTAATTGCGTTAAATAGTATAAGTATTATTATTGCACTAATTATTAAGCCAATTGGGGCTATGGGATTATGATATGACATGATTCAAGTTTACCAAATTAAAACATAATAGCCAATTGTGTCATTTGGAATTAAAAAACCAAGCTATTATAAGCTCAGTTTTTTATTTATAGTTATTAATTATTTTTTTCAAGAAGACTGTTTTTTTTGTAATGATTGATCCCAAGATAATCTTTTATTATTTTGGCTTCTTCGTGCTTTCCTTCTTTGAATAATTTATGCATTTTTACAAATTCATTAAATTTATCTTCTGAATTAATTATTTTAGTGATTGGCCTTTGTTTGTTAATAGCTTCCCTCCATGCTGCATAATCGTTATTGTTAATAGCTTTTTTAATTTCGTTGTTTTTAAAATGTTTTGCACCTTGATCGTTAGCTTTGTTGTCAAATTTTTTATAAATTGGACAATCCTGAATGTTATTAATTGAATTTGTATCAGCACTAACGCTAAGCGCTGCACCAGACAGTATTCCTATAGAAAGCATTATTGCTCCTAAAATATATGGTTTATTATTTTTCATATTTATATACTTATATTATTTGAGTAAAATAATTACTCAAATAATACATTTATTAATTTAATATGAAGCGCTCCTTCTATACTATATTACGTTAAGAGCGTTAATTATCTTTCACTTTTTAATATTGGGCAGAGTCTCTTGTGTATTATTTTTTCTTTATAGATTTTTGTTAGAGGGCAGCCACGAAAATTTAAAGGCATAATCTTCCAAGCCATAAATGTTTTATTATTTTTAGGCTTTCCAAGTATTCTAATTCTTTGACCAACAAAAAGATTATGTGGATTTCTGCTATATTCTTCATGAAGCATAATTACCCAGTTTTTTTTATTTAAGTCTATTATATTAAATTTTGAGTTTGAGTATATTTCTATTATCTCTCCTGATAAAAAGCCTTTATTCGGACGAGACCAAGTTCGAGCATGGTGGTTCATGAGTTTATGTATTCTTGGGGAATTATTATTCAGGATGTTATCAATTTGATACCCAATGCCATTATAAAAAAGCAGAGTTCCTAGAATTGAGCTAAGAATTATAGTGATGGATAAAAGCATTATCGGATTTAATTTATAGCCTTTGTTAGTATGTTTAATGCCCTGCTGAATTATGTTAATTAACAATACTAAAAATATTATCCATAAATAAGGTAGTGTTAATAATGTAAATTCCAGTATGTTATCATTGATATTAGTATAAACATCCCAATCATTATTTTGTATTAAAAATATTATAACGCTAGCAGTAAGCGATCCCAAAATTAGTCCAAACAAACAAAGTATAACAATAATAAATTCCCGAATAATAAAACTATAGCGAGGTTTTGGTGTTACTGTTTCACTTGCTAGCCTGTCCATTACTTTATTTTCAATTGAGCATTTTTTATTTAATAGTTTATTTTTTAGCATATTAAAATTGAATATTTAATATTTTGGCTTGTTTTATAAAATTTTTTTTGCCCTATTTATTAAAGTAGCAATCGTGCCGGGTGGTTTTTTTAAAATATCAGACATTTCTTCATAGCTTTTTTCTTCAAAAAATTTTAATACTAATACTTCTTTATATTTTAGTGGTAAATTATTGATAACTTTATAAATGTTTATTCGTAAAAGTTTAGTGTCAATTTCATTAATAATATTAGTATTGTTAATTATGTTTTTTAAAGCAATGTCATTAGTTTCTCCATGATAAACCTGAGGTCTGGCTTTTAATTTTCTAAAATTACTTATTACATGATTATGGGCTATTCTGTATATCCAGGAACTAAATTTTATTTCATCGTTTAGTTTAAACTCGTTTAAGTTTATATAAATTTTTAAAAATATTTCCTGCAATAGATCCTCTGAGTCTTCATTGGAAATATTAGTTAAGCGAAATACATAATTCCTTAGCTTGTTTTCATATCGATTTATTATATGCCGAAAATTATTCTGATCCTCTAGGCTCAGCTTAACTAAATCCGTGTCGCAAAATTTACTAAATTTTTTTTTAAGCATTTATTATAATACGCAAATATTTAAAATTTATTTCAGTTCTTAAAATTTATTTAGTTTTTTATTGAAATGTTTGATTGTTATTTTTGTGTTTGTGGTTTGATCTTAAATTAAAAAAAGTCGGGATTATTGTCCTGACTTTTTTTAAGTGACTTTTTGTCTATTTTTCAGCTAATATCATTGCTTCAATTTGTGAATAAGGAATTGCTCCCGGTTTTGACACTCCGTTAATAAAGTTTCCAGGTGTGCCTCTAACGCCAAGCTTAATACCTTCTTGGTAGTTATCATTAACTCTTTTTTTGTATTTTCCATCTTTAAGACAACTTTCTAATTTATTTTTATCAATCCCGATTTCATCAGCTGCAGTTGCAAAATAGTTATCGCTTAATTTACTTTGATTATCAAATAAGTGGTCTAAGTATGCCCAAAATTTACCTTGCTCACCAGCACATTCACTAGCCTCAGAAGCTTTTCTGGCGTATGGGTGAATAGAGTCAAGTGGAAAATGTTTAAAAACCCATTTTACATCCTGAGGATAATCTTCTAAAATTTGTTTCATTGTGTCATGGTGTCTAGTGCAGAAAGGACATTCTATATCTGAAAATTCTACTATTGTTATTTTGGCATCCTTGTTGCCTCTGTACCAGTCAGTATCTTTTACTTCTATGTCAACAGCAGTTGGAGTGCTTGGCTTAGGGTTACTTGGTTCATTGCTATTATTATTGTAGCTATTATTACTTTCTTGTTCATTATTACTTGGCGTATCGTTATTTGTCGGTTCTTCTTGGTTATTATTTTTTGACATCATGATCATAGCACCAAATGATACTACTGCTATTCCAACAGCAAGCCCGACAATAAAATTACTTTTTTCTTGGTTCATAAAATTAATTAAGAGTTAAGAATTGAGAGGTCTAGCCTGATTCTCAGCTCTTTATCTTAATATTCTTAATGAATTATTATAAAAACATTTTTATTTTTTTAGTATAACAATCGAAAATAAGCCTGTCTATATTGCTTAAAATCAAAAAAAACAGCATAACTACTGTTTTTTTGCAGAAAACTTTTAAGCTCTAATGATCCTATATTTTTCTTAAATTTATGATTATAGAATTTTGTTTACTGTTAAGTTTAAAAGATGTTTTTCGTATGCATTAAAATCTTTTTTTATGAAAAGATTTTAAAAATTTTGAATCTAGCAGGCATCAAATCCTTTCTCTGGAAAATTAAATTTCACAGAGTCGACTAGTGTTATTGGTACTTTTGAGAGCACCGATTCACCGTTACTCCTTAGAAAGGAGGTGATCCATCCACAGCTTCCGCTACGGATGCCTTGTTA
>CAZMSR010000023.1:0-14087 GCA_964569045.1 uncultured Gammaproteobacteria bacterium
GGGGTGGTGTGTCTAATTTTTTATTAATTAATCTTATTTCGCAACAAGTCTAATATTCTGAACATACAAGCTCATTATTTTGCCTAAAATCACAACAACCCTGCGTAAAATATTTTTTTATCCTGTTTTTTTTATTATTACTACTACTACTTTCGCTCAATTCAATGCCTGCGCCAATATTCATAGTAACATTGTAAATACAAATATCCAGCGAACAGCAATTACACTCTCCTTCAGGCACTATTTTTTGACTGAAAAAATCACGCCTTAAGTTCACGTAACCTGCACGAACTCTTTTTTGCTCTTCCATTTATCGCTCCTTTTAAATTCACGTAATCCACACGAACTTTCTTTTACTCCTCCATTTATCACTACTTGCTTTTTATTATTTATTAAAGAACCATTTCTTACAACAACAAATAAACATTAGATCAACAAATTTACATTAAGCCTTCCTTTAAGGATACCGGTTTATATATTTAAAATGCCTAATTTTATATATAAACACTAAATACTAACTAAAAAATCATGTCTAATGTTATAAAACTTAAAACTTTATCTTAAAAAAACAAAAAATACTTTCTTAAAGTTTAGATTTTTAAACTTATTAAATTGCAATTTAACCATGCAATACAATATATAAAAAACCAATTCATAAGTCAATCTACGGCGACTAAGGTTGTGAGTTTTGGTGTGACCTTTCGATATTATATTAGATCATATAATCATAAATTATCCAAACTTTTATCCACAATACAAAAAAAATATATATGCTAAAATATAAATACCCCTACTAGGGGTATAGGTAATAAAAATAATTTTTATGCAAAATAACTTAAAAAAAGCTCAAATCAATTTTAAAAAAGCTAATTCACTATTAGCTAAAATAAATAAAATGACAGAAGACAAAGAATATTGCATTAACATAATGCAACATAATCTAGCAGTAATTGGATTACTTAAATCTGCACATCAATTATTAATGGAAAATCACTTAAGGACATGCTTTTCAAATGCCATGAATGCCAAAAACAAAAAACTAAAAGAAAAAATGATCCTAGAAATCCTTCAAGTTTCTAAACTTAATAATAAATAAAAAACAAAATGCTTACTAAATACAAAACACCAATAGCCATATTACTACTTTTTTTAGGATTTTCTTTTTTTCATGCTCTAAAAAATTCAAAAAACAAAAAAGAGACATCCTGCGGCACCACAACAAAAACACATACTTGCTCACTTAACAACCTAAACTAACAACAATGCAAAAAAAAGAATTTACAATAAAAGGCATTCATTGTAAAAGCTGCAAAACGCTAATAGAAACCGAAGTAGACGCTTTAAACGGAATTAAACAAATTAATGTAAACCACACAAATGGCTCATGCTCTATTGAATTTGATAATTCAAAAATTAAGCTTGAAGACATTTTTAAAATAATTAAAAAACTTAACTATCAACCTGAAAACAATACAATACCACAAAGTACTTTAAACGTACAAAATAACAAAAAAAATAATTTAAACTTTTTATACGGAATTGCTATTCCACTCCTTCTAGCACTGATTATTGGCGGATATTATTATAGTACAAAATCAGGCAATTTAGAGTTATTTTCTAAGTTAAATAATGGAGAAGCTAGCTTAAGTATTATTTTCTTAATTGGCTTAATGACAAGCTTTCATTGTGTGGGAATGTGTGGAGGTTTAATTATATCCTATTCAGCCAATAATATAAAAAATAAACAAAATAATATTAATGATCACTTTAAATATAATTTTGGTAGATTTTTATCCTACACAATAATCGGCGGAATACTTGGGGGAATTGGAAGCTTTTTTGGTATTAACCCAAATTTTAGCGGAAGCATGCTTTTAATGGCCGGAATATTAATGTTTAGCATGGGCCTTTCTTTTTTAACTAATTATCCAATTTTTAAAATTATAAAATTAAAAACACCACAATTTATTGCTAAATATCTTTACTCACAAAAACACTCACAAAAACCAAAAGCACCTCTAATAATTGGATTATTAAATGGATTTATGCCTTGCGGCCCACTTCAAGCAATGGAACTTTATGCTCTATCAACCGGCAATGCTTATCAGGGGGCATTAGTAATGGCTGTTTACTCACTGGGAACAATTCCTATGATGTTTGGTTTTGGAACAATTATATCTAAATTAAGTCAAAATATAATTCACAAAATTATAAAATTTTCCGGAGTTCTTATTATTATTCTTGGACTTATCATGTTTAATAGAGGTTTAATCAATTTTGGCTTAGGCATTAATTTTAAAAGTGTTCAAGAATCTAATACCAAAACCGAAAAAAACTTAAATCAACCCAACTTTCAAGAAATAAAAATGAATCTTGGGTACTATGGATATGAACCCAATACGCTATACATTAAACAAGGTATTCCGGTTCGTTGGGTAATTAATGTAACTACTATGTCAGGCTGCACTAATGCAATCATGATTGAAAGTTTAGGCATAGAAAAAAACTTAATTAAAGGCAAAAATATTATTGAATTTATGCCGCCAAAGAATGTAAATGAAATTGAATTTTCTTGCTGGATGCGCATGGTTTGGGGCAAATTTATTATAATTAACTAATTAAATAAATAATTTTAAAAACCCATGGAAAAAATAATTTTGCACATTACTGGCATGCACTGCGTTTCCTGTTCATCTAATATTGAACGTGCCTTATCTAAAAAAAACGGAATCAATGAAGCCAATGTAAATTTTGCTCGCAAATCAGCAAACATTACGTTTAATTCAAAAAAAATAAATAATGAATCAATTATTAAAGAAATAAAAAATCTTGGCTTTCAGGCAATCACACAAAAAGATTATAGCAAGCAATCAAAACTAAAAAATGCAGAAATTATCACATACAAAAAAAACTTTATATTTGCGGCAATATTTGGACTTCCTATTTTTTATTTAACCATGGGACCAATGATTGGCTTGCCGATAAATACCGGGATTGCGGCTTATAATATTAGTATTCAAACCATAGCAACAACTATAATAATTTTATTATCTAGTTCAATTTGGATTCATGGCGCTCGCAATCTTTTAAAATTTCGCCCTAATATGGATTCCTTGATCTTCCTAGGCACTTCAACTGCTTATTTTTATAGCTTGATTGTTTCAATACTATATTTATTTAACTTTATCAACACTTACCCACACATTTATTTTGAGAGCGCGGCTTTTATTTTAATATTCATAACACTAGGCAAATACCTAGAAGCATTAAGCAAAGGGAAAGCTGGAAACGCTATAGAAAAACTAATTGGCTTGCAACCTAAATCCGCCACTTTAATTGTAAATGAACAAGAAATTCAGACTTCTATTTCAAAAGTCAAAAAGGGTGATGTGCTATTAGTTAGACCCGGAGAAAAAATTCCAGTTGATGGCAAAGTTATTGACGGCTATTCAGGCGTAGATGAAAAAGCCATAACTGGCGAAAGTATCCCGGTAGAAAAATTTAAAGGTAGTACAATTATTGGCGCAACTATTAATAAAACAGGAGTCTTAAAAATCAAAGCAACCAGAGTAGGCTCAGACACAACCTTAGCACAAATTATAAAAACAGTAGAAGAAGCATTAAGCACTAAAGCGCCCATACAATTACTTGCCGACAAGGTAGCTTTTTATTTTGTACCTAGCGTTTTGGGCATAGCCTTAATCACTCTTATAATGTGGATTATTTTTAGCGCAAGCTCAGTGTTAGCGCTTAAAGCTTTTGTTGCTGTTTTAATCATTGCCTGCCCCTGCGCTCTCGGCTTAGCTACTCCTACAGCAGTTATGGTAGGAACCGGACTTTCTGCACGAAATGGGATACTAATTAAAACCTCTAAAGCTTTGGAAATTGCGCAAACCATCAATACCGTTATATTTGATAAAACAGGCACCCTAACAATTGGCGAACCTAAATTAACCCATATTCTCAAAACAACAAATAACAACGCTAGTGAAGACGAAATTTTAAAACTCGCTGCTTCTATTGAAAAAAATTCGGAACATCCTTTAGCAAAAGCTGTTTTAAAAGAAGCAAAAAATAAAAAAATAAAACTTTTAAACGTATCAGAATTCACTGCTATCCCGGGCAAAGGAGTAATTGGCATAATCAATAAAGGAAAAATACTACTAGGCACAAAAAAATTAATACTAGATAACAAAATACCAATCAACACCATAAACAATCAATTAAAAAAACTAGAGGCAGGTGGCAAAACAACTATGATTTTAGCATACAAAAACAAAATCATTGGACTTTTAGCTCTACGAGACACTATAAAAAAAGAATCAAAAGAAGTTATAAAAAAACTCAAAAAACAAGGCAAACAAGTTATTATTATAACTGGCGACAATTCTAAAGTTGCGAGTGCTATAGCCAAGGAACTTGGAGTTAATAATGTAATAGCTGAAGTTTTACCGAACAACAAAGCTAGTGAAGTTAAAAAACTACAAAAACTCGGTAAAAAAGTAGCTATGATTGGAGATGGAATTAATGATGCACCGGCACTTGCTCAAGCAGACCTGGGAATAGCTCTAAGCTCTGGCACAGACATTGCTATGGAAACCGGTGAAATCGTGCTAATAAAAAATGATTTACGCGATGTTATAAAAGCTATAAATATTAGCAAAAGAACTTTAACAAAAATTAAACAAAATTTATTCTGGGCTTTTATTTATAATATAATTGGCATTCCAATTGCCGCTGGCGCTCTTTATCCTTTTTTAGGCTGGCAACTAAATCCGGCAATTGCTGGGGCTGCCATGGCGTTTTCTAGCGTTAGTGTTGTAACCAACTCTTTACTACTTAAAAAAATTAATACTGACTCATAAGGCTCAACAATTATTTTACAATTCCTTTTTTAAAAACCTACCTGTCCAACTTTCTTTCACCTTGGCAACTTCAACCGGTGTACCCTCAGCCACTATTTCACCACCGCCTTCTCCACCTTCCGGCCCTAAATCAATTATCCAGTCAACAGATTTTATAACATCTAAATTATGCTCAATAATTAAAACAGTATTGCCTTTATCAACCAAAGTATTTAAAATGTCTAAAAGTCTCTTAATATCCTCAAAATGCAAGCCGGTTGTTGGCTCATCTAGAATATAAAGTGTTTTTCCGGTTGAACGTCTTGACAATTCAGCTGCTAACTTAATCCTCTGCGCCTCACCTCCGGATAAAGTTGTAGCGCTTTGTCCTAATTTAATATATCCAAGGCCAACTTCCACCAAAGTACTAAGCTTTTGCTCAATTGCCGGAATTTTCTTAAATAATTTATGCGCTTCTTCTACTGTCATATTTAAAACATCAGAAATACTTTTACCTTTGTAAAAAATTTCAAGTGCCTCCTTATTATAACGTGCACCTTTACACACTTCACAATCAACATAAACATCTGGCAAAAACTGCATCTCTATTTTTGTCATACCATCGCCCGAACAAGCCTCACATCGACCACCTGCAACATTAAAAGAAAACCTTCCAGCCCTGTAACCACGAATTTTAGACTCTGGAAGAGCTGCAAATAACTCACGAATTGGCGTAAAAGCTCCTGTATACGTAGCAGGATTTGACCGTGGAGTTCGACCAATTGGAGCCTGGTTAATATCTATAATTTTATCTAAAAAACCAACGCCTTCTATATGAGAATGCGAACCAGGAACACCTTTAGCGTTATAAAACCTTTGATTAAGCGCGCGAGCTAGAATGTCTGTCATTAAAGTTGACTTACCTGAACCAGACACTCCGGTAATAGCTATAAATTTACCAAGAGGGAAACTAATATCAATACTTTTTAAATTATGCTCATCTGCTTTGTATATCACCAAATTCTTGCCATTACCTAATCTATATTTAGTCGGAATTTTTAAACCCCTCTTATTAGCAAGATACTGCCCTGTTATAGATTTCGAATGGTTGCAAATCTTTTGAACATTGCCTTCAGCTATAACCTTGCCGCCATACCCTCCGGCTCCGGGCCCAATATCTATTAACCAATCTGAAGCTAACATTGTATCGCGATCATGCTCTACAATAATAACGGTATTGCCCAGATCTCTTAATTCCTCTAAAGTGTTTATTAATTTTTGATTATCACGTTGATGAAGACCGATTGAAGGTTCATCCAAAATATAAAGCACACCCATTAAAGCTGATCCGATTTGAGTTGCTAAACGAATTCTCTGCGCTTCACCGCCAGACAAAGTATTGGCTGCACGAGACAAAGTTAAATAATCCAAACCAACATTGCTAAGAAAATGCAATCTAGTATTTATTTCTCTTAAAATTGGTACTGCTATTACTTCTTCATTTTTTTTAAAAACTTTCTTTTTATTAAAAATTTTTTTAGCCCCCCCTATTGAGACTCCGGTTATATCGTTTATAGAATAATCACCTACCTTAACAGCAAGCACTTCTTTTTTTAGCCTAGCCCCTTTACAGGTAGGGCATGATAGCTCACGCATATAACCATTTATTTCTTTTCTTACATAATCTGATTCAGTTTGCTTGTATCGCCTTTCAAGGCTTGGCAAAACACCTTCAAATTCGGTTGTTAACTCACCGTCAAAACGAGGGCTTTCATATTCTACATCATAACTTTCGTGACCAGTACCATATAAAATAATTTTAATCTGATCATCTTTTAAATATTTAAGAGGAGTGTTTAAGTCAAAACCATGACGCTCTGCCACTGTACCAAGTATTCGCATCATCCACATCTGTGAATGACTTGCTGAACGCGACCAAGGTTTAATAGCGCCTTGAGCTATGGTTAAATTTTTATTTAAAATCAGACCGGCATCAATTTCACGCTTAACTCCCAAGCCAGAACAATCCAAGCAAGCACCATGAGGTGAATTAAACGAAAAACTACGTGGTTCAATTTCCGGCAAACTAACATCACAACGAGCACAAGCAAACGCTTCTGAATATAAAACCTCTTTACCTCCCCCACCCTCCCTGTATTCTTCAATTAACAATAATCCATTAGCATAATCTAACCCCTTTTCTATAGCTTCAAACAACCTAGACAAATCTTCTTTATCAAGAGTTAAATTTATATTATCAATTACTATTTCAATAGAATGCTTGTAGTTTTTATTTAAGTTCAAACTTAAAGCTTCTTTAGTAGAGTAAATTTTTTTATCTACGCGTATATACGAAAAACCGGCTTTGGCTATATTTTCTATTACATTTTTATGCTGACCTTTTCTATCTATTACTAAAGGCGAAAGAACTATAACTTGTTTTTTTTTAAAAGTTTTTAATATACTATCCTCTATTTCATCTATTGAGTGTTTTTGGATAGCGTCACCACAAGAAGGGCAATGAGGCACACCTACTCGTGCAAACAAAAGTCTTAGATAATCATAAATCTCTGTTACTGTACCAACAGTAGAACGTGGGTTATGAGATGTTGATTTTTGATCAATTGAAATCGCCGGTGAAAGACCTTCTATTGAATCAACATCTGGCTTATCCATCAAACCTATAAATTGACGAGCATAAGCTGAAAGAGACTCAACATATCTACGCTGACCTTCGGCGTAAATAGTATCAAAAGCCAGGCTTGACTTTCCGGAGCCTGACAATCCTGTAATAACAACCAGCTTATTACGTGGTATTTTTAAACTAATATTCTTAAGGTTATGGACTCGTGCCCCCTTAATCACAATATCTTTATTCACAAAAAAAATAATTTACAAAAACTTAAATCAATGATAAGTATACATAACTTTTTAACAAATGTCTATAACAACAATACTCGTAAGCTGATGCTTGTACACTTGTTGTGTTATTTTATCAAGATGCAAAACAAAAAATTCTATCTCATCTTGATCATCATCAACAACATACCGAGCTGATTGCTCAATTCGAGTAATGCACTGAAGTCCACAAACTTTTGTAATAAATAATGCATTTGCTGAAAAAGGCGTTACAACATTAAGCCGTGGTCCAATTTCAACAACATTTTTACTTTGTAATTCCACATAACTCAAGCCATCCAAAATAGCAGAAACACGATAAATACTCTCCCCTAAAATCTGAGAAAGTACTTCTTGCTCCCCTCCTGTCAAATACAGGCTTGATTCAACATAAAAACAACGTTCTTCAATAGAGCTTACACGCTGAAAAAAACATACATATTTACTCATAACACATACTCCCTTTTTCTAAATTTCAATTGTAAAGAGCAACCGCAAACCCACACACAAACGCAATGGATTCTTCACTTTAAATACACCATACTAATGTTTTTTACAATAAAATACAAATAAAAAAATAAATATTTATAAATTATGTTATTATAAAATAATAAATAAAAAAATCATCCTCATGCAAACAAAAAATAAAGTAACAATAATTGGAGCCGGATATGTTGGCTCTACTAGCGCATTTAGCTTAATTAGTCATGACATTTGCGAAGAAATTGCACTAATTGATATAAATAAAAAATTAGTTGAATCACAAGTTATGGACCTAGAACACTCCATCCCTTTTTATGGATCAACTAGGGTAAAAGTTGGGAATTATAACGATTGCCGTGATTCAAAAATTGCCATTATAACTTGCGGAGCCGCACAAAAACCTGGCAAAACAAGACTTGATTTAGTTAAAAAAAATTCAAAAATAATCACTGAAATTATACCAAAAATCTTTAAAATAAATCCTAATATTATTTTAATAATGGTAACTAACCCGGTAGATGTACTAACCTATCAATCAATAAAAATGTTTCCAAATAAAAAAGACCAAATAATCGGATCCGGCACCATTTTAGACACAGCACGATTCAGGCAACTAATTGGAGAAGAATTAAGCATTAGTCCAAAAAGTATTCACGCTTATATTGTAGGAGAACATGGTGATTCAGAGTTACCGCTTTGGAGTACAGCACAGATAGGAAATGCAAAAATTAAAGATTTACGCAAAATTTCAGAAAATAAAAAGAAAGAAATTTTTAACAACGCGCGTAATGCCGCTTACACAATTATCAAAGGCAAGCAAGCAACTTACTATGCAATAGGTGCAGGAGTAGCCCTTCTTGCTAGAACAATTTTACATAACAATAATGCTGTATTTTCTGTTTCACATTTAATGAATGGAGAATATGGCTTAAAAAACGTATGCCTAAGCATGCCTGCTGTAATCGGAGAAAAAGGAATTAGTCAAAAAATTAAGCTAAATATTTCATACAAAGAAAAGCTATTACTTCAAAAATCAAGCAAAGCCTTGAAAAAAGTCATAAAGACGCTATAATTACAAAATGCTTACTTATTGAGCATTTATGCAGGTGTGGTGAAACTGGTATACACGCATGCCTTAGGAGCATGTGGAGCAATCCGTGTGGGTTCGACTCCCACCACCTGCACCACTCACACTTTTTTTAAAACTATCACCAACAAAAAAGCCGCCAAATACAATTAAGGCAGCCAATATTTTACTCATTTAAAGCAATTGAACCAACAATCACAATAATTCAAATATTTTTTATTCACACCATCTATTCCTCTATTAAAAATAGGTCACATCAACAAAAATCACACAAAGACAAATTTTACAAATAAATTTTTAATGTAACTTTATTTTTTACTCACCCTATTATAGATAAACCGCATACCGCACTTTTTTTCAATACTCTCAAGTTCATTTCGACGAATTAACGGATTTCCACTTGGCCCAATAAGTGCAATAAAATATTCACCACCCCTATCCCTCACAATTCCAAACGGTAACTTGTACTGCATATCACCAATATATAATAAGTCATATTTTACTCCATGAATACTAACTTTTTCTTGATACACCAGATATTTTTGTACTTTTTGAAAATCAGAATAATGCCTTACCGCAACCCCTTTACTTGTATCTATCCGGACACTAAATGCAGTTAACAAAGAACACTCTATAATCCGCATAATCGAAATTTCCTGTTTTTTATATTTATACCTTTCAACGCTTAGATTAGGCACATTCAATCGCACCTCTACAGCAAAAAGTTCCCTTAACTCAAAACACAACATAAGATACAAAACAACAGCAAAAAAAACATTAACTTTTCTTTTCATCGCTAATCCCCGGGAAAAGGTTATCCAAATAACCAACTTTTAATTATAACAAAAATCGCATAATTGTCAATACAGCTGTCATAAATTCACCTACCACCCCTAAAACTATTGACCAATTCAATCAAACCAGCTAATATAAAAATAATTAATACAGTAAATAATCACAATTAAAATAGCAATAAAAAAATATTAAATTATTGCATTTTAATTATTGCATCTCTATAAATGTCAGTACCAAAAAAACAAAAAACATCAAGCAAAACAAAAAAAGGAAGATCACATCAAGCATTAAAGCTAAAAATACTATCAAAATGCCCTAAATGCGGCAAACAAAAACCAACTCATGTGGTATGTAGTTTTTGCGGAGTTTACAAAATGAGACAAATAAAAAAATAAAAACTAAATCACTTTTAACACAATACAAAATGTCCAACCGACACCTAGCCAGAACAATAGCTATGCAATCCCTTTATAACTGGGATTTTAATGGTAAGAAAAACAAAGAATTAGAAGACATAATAAAAAATAATTTTAAGCATTTTGCACCAAATTTTAACGATCACGGCTTTGTTGCCAATATCATTGAAGGAGTAGTCAATAATCTAAATAAAATAGACGAATACATTATAAAATACGCTACTGAATGGCCATTAGATCAAATTACAACTGTTGATAGAAACATTTTACGAATTGGAATTTTTGAACTAATCTATAATGACGACATACCTTCTAGGGTTGCAATAAATGAGGCTATTGAAATTGCTAAAACTTTTGGCGGAGAATCGTCTGGCAAATTTGTAAATGGTGTACTAGGGGCAATCTACAAAGACATACTCAAACAACAAGAAGACAAAAACACACAATCAACAAAAAAAGAATCAGAAAAAAAATAATTACCGGTTTGTAAACAGCAAAGAGTGAATAGTATAAAGCTGTTAACTGTTTGTTGTTTACCTTTAACAATGAAGGATTTAAATAGCCTAGAAAAGGACCTGGGCATTATTTTTAAAAATAAAAATTTTTTACATCAAGCAGTTGTTCATAGATCATATATAAATGAACACCCGGATTTTGAACTTGGTCATAATGAACGACTAGAATTTTTAGGTGATGCAGTTCTAGAAATAGTCGTAACAGAGCATCTTTTTCACAAATACCCGGAAAAAGCCGAAGGAGAACTCACAAATTGGCGCGCAAGTCTTGTTAACTCAAAAATGCTAGCCAAAGTATCAAGCGAATTAAAATTAGAAAAATATATTTACCTATCAAAAGGTGAATCTAGTGACAATAACTCAAAAGCGCGACAATACATTTTAGCCAATGCTGTTGAGGCAATCATTGGTGCTATATACTTAGATCAAGGCATAAGAGCATGTAAAAAATTTATTAAAAACAACATTCTCAGCAAACTAGAACACATTCTTTCTAATGAGCTCTACCTTGACCCAAAATCAAAATTTCAAGAAAAAGCCCAAGAAAAAGTAAGTATAACGCCTCATTACTCCGTCTTAAAAGAATCAGGTCCGGATCACAATAAAATTTTTGAAGTTGGTTTGTATTTAGAAAACGAGCTAGTATCCAAAGGATCCGGACGTTCAAAACAAGAAGCTCAAATGCAAGCAGCTATAACAGGTCTTAAGGTAAAAAATTGGTAAAAAACTCTTTACTCAAAATCCTTCTTGACACAAGATACAAATACTGTATACTTACCTTAGTATTTTTCAAATTTAAAGTTAAGAATAAAAACACTAATAGTGATTTTTTATTTTCAAAAAACTCCAAGTCAACAGTTAAAGATGCCGTTTCATTAACTCTTGATTTCGAATTTTTATAAATTTGAATTGAACTTTAACAATTCAACAATCAACAAAGCATCAAAATCAAAATTGTAATTATAAAATTATACTTTCACGCTTTTCTCAATTTATTTTGAAAATCCTAAAACTAAAAAAGCTTTAGAATTAAAAGCGTGGGAAAATCTCGTTAAGAGTGTATGGTGAATGCCTTGACATAAAGAGACGATGAAGGACGTAGCAGCCTGCGATAAGCCTCGGTAAGGTGGCAAGCAACCCTTGACCCGAGGATTTCCGAATGGGGAAACCTATCTGACAAAACGTCAGATGTCCGCTATCTGAACACATAGGATAGTGAGACGATTACCCGGCGAATTGAAACATCTTAGTAGCCGGAGGAAAAGAAATCAATGATATTCCCTTAGTAGCGGCGAGCGAAAAGGGAACAGCCTAAACTCTATTAACTGAGTAGCTAGATTTTTATCTTCGGATAAAATGACGGTTGCGGAAGGCGCTCGAGCCACATGTTTATAGAGTGTTGCAAGAAGTTAGCTTTTGTTTTCGAGATAAAACAAAGTAGAGTTAAAAATAATATTTTTTAATCGAATAAGCTGGAAAGCTTAGCCAAAGAAGGTGATAGCCCTGTAGGTGAAAAAAAATATTACTCTGCTGCAAACTTTCTTAAGTACTGCGGGACCCGAGAAATCCCGTAGGAATCTGGGTCGACTATGATCCAAGGCTAAATACTCTTTATGATCGATAGTGAACCAGTACCGTGAGGGAAAGGTGAAAAGCATCCCGAAAGGGAGGTGAAATAGTACCTGAAACCATATACTTACAAAGAGTCGGAGTCGTGCGATGCACAAAACCTCTAAGAAGAATTAATATAAATTATTTATTATTTTTAAACGATTATAGAATTTTGCATTACAAATTTAGCAAAATTCTCATTTAATAAAAAATAATTATATAAACACTTATTAATCTTAGAATTTTTGTGCAATGCACGATGACGGCGTGCCTATTGAAGAATGAGCCAACGAGTTTGTTGTAGGTGGCTTGCCTAAGCTCCGCTCGGAGTGGAGGCACAGTGAAAGCGAGGGTTAATAGCCCGTATCGCCCTTGTGGCGTGTGTCGCCTGCACAAGACCCGAAGCCGGGTGATCTAACCATGACCAGGTTGAACTTCTGTGACAAACAGAAGGAAGGACCGAACCCACTAGTTGTGCAACACTAGGGGATGAGTTGTGGTTAGCGGAGAAATTCCAATCGAACTCGGCAATAGCTGGTTCTCCTCGAAATAGCTTTAGGGCTAGCCTCGAGTGCTGAACATTGGGGGTAGAGCACTGAATGGGATTGGGGTCGCAAGATACCCAACCTAATCAAACTCCGAATACCAATGCGTGAAGCTCGGGAGTTAGACTATGGGCGCTAAGGTCCATTAGTCAAAAGGGAAACAGCCCAGATCACAATCTAAGGTCCCTAAATATATACTAAGTGTAAAAGGTGGTGTCGCGACTGCGACAACTAGGAGGTTGGCTTAGAAGCAGCCATCCTTTAAAGATAGCGTAATAGCTCACTAGTCAAGTTGCCGCGCGCCGAAAATTTATCGGGGCTCAAGTATATTACCGAAGATGTGAATGATTAGATAATTTATTATTTAATCGTGGTAGAGGAGCATTCCATGGGCGCTGAAGTCGTATCGCGAGGTACGGTGGAGCGCATGGAAGAGAGAATGTTGGCATGAGTAGCAAAAAGGCAGGTGAGAACCCTGCCCACCGAAAATCTAAGGGTTCCTGGGTAACGGAAATCGACCCAGGGTTAGTCGATCCTAAGGCGAGGCGTGTGTAATGCGCGCGTAGTCGATGGAAGAGCTGGTTAATATTCCAGCACTACTTATATTTTCCAATGGAGTGACGTGATTCTTGGTTTAGAGCGTGTTTAATGGTATGCACGTTACTAATTTTAAGAAATGACCTTGGTAAATCCGGGTCAATACTTCAAAAAATTAGCAATAGATAAAACCCTCGGGTAGAGTCAATTCTAATTAAAGAATCACCAAGAAAAACTTCTAGGGCTAAGATATAAGTATCCGTACCGCAAACCAACACAGGTAGATGAGGCGAGGAGCCTCAGGTGTACGAGAGAACCTTTGTTAAGGAACTAGGCAAAACAGCGGCCGTAACTTC
>CAZMSR010000024.1:0-14019 GCA_964569045.1 uncultured Gammaproteobacteria bacterium
CGAAGGTAGGTCGCTACAATTGGGGTTATCCACAGGCTGGATAACCCCTTTTTTCTTTTCTTAAAATTTTGTATAATAATATTGAGCTAGGCTAGTGCATGGTAGTTTACGAATTACTGTCGCCGAACTCTCTCTACGAACGAGAAAACAGCCAGAGTCCTTAAAGATTACGATTTTTGAGGAGAGTGCTGGTTTAAGGAGATACTGCTTGTTTTAGTCTGGAGCAGATGTTTCGGATTTATGAATATTGTTTATTGTATGGAGCTACTGCCAGATAAAATACAGAGAGAAGAGCATATTGTCCACCAGTTGGTGGACGTAAACCTCAACTTTCAGTGGCCATAGATAGATTAAAACAACTACCGAATGCCGATGGCGATTTCCCGAACGCCCCGATCTTCAACTTCAACGACGGTCAGGTCAAGTTCAACACCAACTGGGTCAGCAATGCGAATTCGAACTACGGGTCGGCTTCTGGTTCGGTGGTCGTGTCGAAGTCTCTTCTTCAAAGGTAAAAAAGCATCTAAATAAGGTGCTTTTTTGCTATAATGATTTTATCCACCCACCGAGCATTTTGCCAATTTCGTTAACTATTTTTTCGATTCGCAAATATTTTTTATCGTCTATAGCCTTGTTTTCCTTTAGTAATCTAATAAATATTCTTGCGACATTTAATTTTAAACTAACATTTTTTAGTATTGGACTTTTTTCGTTTCTTGGTAATTGAGCGGCTAGTAAAATGCCTTCAATTATATCTAAAATAATCCTTTCGCAACGCTCAAAGGTTGTAAATCTTTCATGTTTTGGTATTACTTTTCTAAAGTCATGAAGGGTTTTATATAGCTCGTAAGATTTTTTGCAAATTGGTATTTCTAGTGTATCCATTATAATTATATGAAGACTTATAAGAATATATTTAATCAAATAATATCTCCTGAAAATTTATTAATTTCGTGGGATGAATTTAAAAAGGGAAAGGGGAGTAAGGAGGATGTAATGAAATTTGAGTGGAATTTGGAGGATAATATTTTTAAATTACACAATGAGCTAGTCAGTAAAAAGTATAAACATAGTAAATATACTTCTTTCCATATCCATGATCCAAAAAGGAGACATATTCACAAAGCGAGCGTTAGGGATCGTGTTTTGCATCACGCTATATTTAGAATACTAAATCCAATTTTTGAGCCGTCATTTATTCATACTTCATTTTCTTGTCGTGTAGATAAGGGGACTCACAAAGGCATAATTGCTTTGTCTCAAATGTTAAACAAGGTTAGCCAAAATAATACGCAAAAATGCTTTGCCTTAAAATGTGATGTTAAGAAATTCTTTGATACTGTTCATCATGGGATATTAAGAAATATTATTTCAAAGCGAATTAAAGACAATGATACTCTTTGGCTCTTAGAGGGAATAATTGAGAGTTATATCACTAAATATTCAAATCTTTTTGATAGGCGAGGAATACCGATAGGCAATTTGACTTCCCAGCTTTTTGCCAATATATACATGAATGAATTTGATCAATTTATTAAGAGTGATTTACGAATAAAGCACTATGCTAGATATACTGATGACTTTGTAATAGTATCTCAAGATGAAAAATATTTGGTTAATTTAATTAAAGTGCTAAATTTTATTTTGCAGACTAAGCTAGATTTAAAATTACATCCAAGTAAGGTGTGTGTTAGGAAGTACAGCCAAGGTATTGATTTTTTAGGTTCTGTTATCGCACCACACTACAAACTGCCAAGATTGCAAACAAAACAACGAATTTTTAGAAAAACCAAGCAGAAATTAAAGCAGTTTAATGAAAATAAAATTTGTGAAGACAAGTTAGATCAAACGATACAATCATATTTGGGGGTTCTTACGCACACGAATTCTTTTATAATAAGCGAGCAATTGAAAAATCAATATTTTTTTAGTATAAACTAATCGTTGCTTTTCTTTTTTTGAATATCGTAATCTTCATCAAATCTTGATAGATCTTTGGTTAATTTACTAATGTGCCTACAGTCTCTTTTAAGAGCTTTTAAATTTTCTTCCTTATTGTAAATGACATCTTTAATACTTCGACAAATTGAATAAAGCGCGCTAGACAGTGTAGTGAAATATTCCTTTCTTGAAATAAATTGTTGAATTTTATTTTTTCTTGACATATTTTTTTAATAGCAAATAAATTTTAAATACAAAAAAGGCCTTCCCAGTACTAGCGACAACTTCTTTCAAAATTGCCCCGCTCTCCTTTCGGAAAACAGACCCCTAAACAAAGAGTGCTAGCCTGTAGAAGGCCATCTCTATTGTTTAGGGGAATTTTATATTTCACCATGCCTAATTGTCATTTCAATTAAGTTTAGGTATTGTTGAGAAGTTTATTTTATATAATTTATTTGATATTTATTAGTTAATTATAATTACTATATTTATAATGTTACATTAATGTGTTAAAAAATCAAGACAATTTTAGGCAGAGTCAGTTGACATTAATTTTATGTTTGATATAAGATTAAGTTATGCAAACAATCGAATATGAACTTATAAGACCTAACCCAGAAATGGCACGGTGTTAAAGTTTCAATCCCAAAAGACATAAGAACGGCTTTCTAGCTGGTATCCTGTCTTTTGGGTCAATTCTGAGAAATCGGGATTGGGATTCATCGCTTCGGCGTTGAGTTCGCCACTGGGAAGCCTTTTTTGTATGGGCAATTAATTTTTAGTGGCACTTAATTAAACTGAATACACACCGCTTAAAATAATCCACATATGAAAACAAGACAACAAAAAAATCAATAAGAGTATTATTGATGAAAATTATTTTCAGAATATAGCAGAGAGTTTTGAGTTGCTAGCTATTGGTAACTCAAAAGCTCTTGAAGTACTTGATCAAGTAAGAGAAAGATTGAAAAATAACGTTAAACAATGTAAAAGCTATAAGAATGATTTTGATTGGATTAGTCAAAATTATGAAGTAAAAGAAAATAGATATTGTATGAAGTGGGGATGATGTTTATTGCAAGTATCCTCATAAAATATTTATCAGAATTTTAAGAAAAGCTCATGTTAATTATGCTAGCGTCTGAAGTGAATTATTTATAAATTAATTATTATTAAAAACTTCATTTTGAAAATGTTATGAAAATATCACTAAAAAGTTATTTTATTATCATCATCAATTTGTTATAAAAATATCATTATATTGTTATGGGAATATCATTAGTGTTTTTAATGAATACAGTCCATTTAAAGCACACTAATAAATTAATAGGGAATAATATAAGTGAATCAAGTTTTTGATTTAGTTATATCATCCTATGCGATCATATGTCAGAAATGACTCCAATACCCACACAAGAGCTGGGTAGTATTGAAGTGCTTGAAAATAATGCACATTTACAATTTAAGGAAAAAACCGAAGCTAGTGGGGGAGGGATAAGGATAAATGTTGGGAATACTACTACGCAACAATTATCACCTGAATTACCCCCACAACTCAGCATACCTGATTTATATCAGAAAATAAATGAACTTAGCAAGTATATTACAGAAGACCCAGTAACAAAGATATTGAGAGAGAAAGAGGCAAAAATAGCTAATATTACAATAGGGGAGTCGCTTGATAGCTTTCTTGAATGGGCTGTTAATGAGCGAAAATTTGCTGATAGCACTATCTCCACCTACACCGATCTAATAAAACGCTTTATAAAGCATGTTGGTGGCAAGGAAGTTAAAATTGCTGATATAACAGCTAAAACAATTAGCTCTTACAAAGCAAAACTCCAAAAAAGATATGCAAAAAGTTCAGTTGTTTATATGATGATTTCGATTAGATGGTTGTTCAGATTTTTATTTATGAATAGACTTATAAAATGGGATTATCAGCTAATAACTGTACCAAAAGATTATTTTAACAAGCATTTTACAGTAGCTGAACCAGAAGACATTAGAAGAATTATTGATGGCATGAGAGTTGAAAATTTTAGAGAGTTAAGAAATAAGACGATCATTGCTTTCCTCGCTTCGTCTGGAATGCGTAATGCTGAACTTTGTGATATTAAAATTGGGGACTTAAAGATAGATGAAAAATATGCGAACATAGTTTCTAAAAAAAGTGATGAACCTAGAATGATATTTTGGGATGATTTAACTAAAGACCTATTGGAACAATATTTAGATGAAAGAAAACAATGGTCAAAGTGTGATAATCTCTTTATCTCCACTGATAATAGGCGAAAAGGACACAAGCTCACCACAAGGACTATACAGCGCGTTGTGAAGGATTCCGTGCCAAAAGAAATCACGCCACACAGCTTCAGGCACGCTTTAGGCATGAGCGCAGTTAAGGCTGGGATACATGCTCGTTATATTCAAAAGATTTTAGGTCATAAAAACCTTAACTCTAGTCAGGTTTACATGAGGTATTATGATAACGATGTTGTAGACGCTTACAGTAAGATTTTAGATTTAAGGGCTAGTTTAGCTTGACTTTTTAAATTCATTTGCTATACTGATAACTAATTAATTAATTTGGACATTAAAAATTTGGAATAACTCTATATAAAGTGTTTATATTACATTTTATTCTTTTAATACTATTTCTGGAGACCACTAGCGTCTCCTACTCTTTTTTACGTTTAGCGTCGCATAAGATATATTGTGCGACGCTAAGAAAATAGTTTAAATAATAAGGTTTGGTTTATTTTATGTCGTAATATTTTAATTCGGCAACACTACTCTATCAATAAAAAGCGACGCTAATTTTTTTTATTGTTTTCGATTTGTGCGATTTTGTTGGGCGATTTTTTATGTTTAAAATGATTAGTTAATATAATTAGCCTAATTTACTTATGTCTTTGTAGAAAAATACCAAATATCCATCCACTAATAAACCACCAATCCCAATTAATAGCCTTAAAAATTACTCTATAATCATCCTCGCCATTAAGTATATAGCATACAGTCTAAAAAAAAACCACAATTTTTTATTTTTTGTGGGTTAATTTTTTTTATTTTGTTTATTGGGTTTAAGTAGGAAGTGTTTTATTAATTTTATTTAATATTTATTGTTTTTGATTATTGGTAATTAATTGGTAATTAAAATGAATTTTTTTGTTTTTCCTGTCACCTTAATAAATTTAGGGAAAAATCCGAGCAGTAGGACCGCTAAGCCGGCAGCTATAGCTTTTTTTTTATCATTTGTTTGACGCATTACTTGATTATGAGCTTCAAAATGATTTGTCCCCCTTTCGATTATTTGAATGATTTTTGAATCATTTATGATTGGTTCTATAAACTGTTTTGTATTTTCTACTGTGTTGGACATGATTAATTTGATCCTTTTTTTGAAGTTTTTGTGCTTGTATTGAAATGAACAATTTTAAATAAATATAATATTATGAAATTTTTGAATATTCAACTTTTTTTCTTGCATTTTTTTATTATTTATGTTTAAATATAAGTAGTATGAATGATATATTAAAAGATTGGTCAACATTAGTGTTGATTTGGCTTATTAAGTCTTTTCCGTTTTTGGTTGTGGGATTTTTTGCGGTGCTTGCTTTAACAAAAATAATAACAATTAATGGTGGTGATTTTATGAGTATTTATGTAGTTGTTAGATTTTAAAGTTTTTTGTAATAAAAAAAACTGGTCTGGCTAAGTAGGCCAGTTTTTAGGTTATTTAATTTTTTGTTTATTTTGAGTATTTTCCAACCACATAATCAAATTCTTTACTAAAATCTCTTTGTGGGCAAGCAAAACCGCTGCCGGTGTTGTCAGTTGGAGGTCTTGTGTCAGCCTCTAGTTCTGTTATACCAAGAACATAAAAACTTCCTTTTTCTTTTGGGCATCCAGCATATCCTGGTTCAAATACGGCATATTTTATGGATTTCCCACCATAAAATTTTGGATCGTGCGCTGTAACCGGTAAATACTTGCGATCAACTAGAGGTTGTATGAATCGCCTGTCGCTTGTCGAATGAAATCCTTCGTCCCAGCCCATGCCATCGTTATCGCCTTTTGGCCAATTGTTGAAATTATCGTAATACAAATCAATGGCTTTTTGAAGGTTGATTAATATGGTTATTCGTTCTGAATCACGAGTCTTTTTTTGCACTCTAAGTATAAATGTGGTTGCAAATGTGGCTATGCATAAAATAATACTGATAATCATTAATATTTGAATACCATTTTGTCCTGATTTATTTTTAATTAATTTTTGCATGTTATTTTTTAACAACTTTTTTATATTAATTATTATAACATGATTAATTTGTTTGCCCAAGTTATAATTGCTTGAGTTATGGTAAATACCCTAGCGGGTTAACCGGGATGCCATTTAATCTAATTTCGAAATGCAGATGAGGACCTGTAGTGAATCTGCCAGCTCCTCTGGTTCCCGGCATTCCTCCTGATAAGCCAATTATTTGACCTTGAGTTACATATTCATCTTCTTTGACGTCTATCCTAGATACATGCCCATATACAGTTGATAATCCATCTCCGTGAACGATCATAATATAACTATATCCCCTTCCAGCATCACGAGCTCTAGCAACATAACCTGAGGCTGAGGCTCTTAATGTTGTTGATTGTTTAGCTCGTATGTCTACAGCTGGATGCTCAAAAATGTATCTATATGGGTATGATTTGTCATGAAAATAAGCTGTTATTTTATTTTTTGGTACCGGCCAAATAAAACCATGGTCATTAAATTGAATTTTGTTTTTTTCAATTTGAGCAAGTTTTTGTCTTGCATTAAATTCTAGGCTAAGAATTTCTTGTTGAGCCTTTCTTTGTTCATCTTTGGCAAGCTTAATTAAATTTTGAAATTTTTTTTCTGAATTTTGAGTTTGTTCTAAAATGAATTTTTTATTCTTTTTTTCAGCTTCTAATGTTTCTAATCTTTCGCTTAAGTCTTTTTTAAAATTTTCTAGTTGCTTGTTTTTAATTGCAAGGTCATCTTTTTCTATCTCTAGATCAGCTTTATTCCTTTCTAGGTCTTTTAAAGATCTTTCAATGCCATTATTAACATCTTCTAAATATTTAAGTTGTGTTAAAAAATTTGATAGATTTTCATTAAGTAATAGTATTTCAAGAATATTATTATCTCCTTCTTTGTAAAGTGATCTTAGTACAACATTGAGATTTTTTTCAGCTCGTTCTATGTCTTTATTTTTAATTTCAATTGAAGTTTCGGTTTTTTGGATTTCAAGTTGTGTTAAATCAATGTCAATTCGAAGGTCTTCAATATCTAGTTCTGTTTTTTTTATCCTATTATCAAGTAGGGCTAATTCATTTTTTAGAGTTGCTTTTTCAAGTTGCTTTTTGCGTAATTCTGACGCGTATTTTTTTTGTAAGCTGCGTTCAGAATTGATTTTTTCCTTTTTTTTGGAAATATCTTTACTAATACTCTTAACTTGATTATTTAACTTATTAACAATAGGCTGATTGTAGTAATATTCTGCACTTACGTTTATTGCACAATATATTAATCCAATTATTACTAATGGGGTTATTAAGTAGCTATGTTTATTCATTATTGTATTATATCATAAATATTAAATAAGGTGTGTGCGTCAAGAATGTGCTAATTTAAAAACAGTCAAGTGATTTTTTTGACTATTTTTAGTATTTTTTATTTAAGAGCGTTGATTCCCTGCTCTATTCTTTTTAGACTTTCTTTCTTGCCTAATATTTCTGCTATTTCAAATGGGCTTGGGCTAGCTTTTTTGCCTGTTAGACTAACTCTGAGTGGCCAAAGATAGTAGCCTATTTTTCCATTTTTTGCCCTGATGTGGCTAATTATTGCCTCTTCTATGCCATTACTATTCCACGATTCTTCCGGTATTATATTTAGTAAAGTTATTAGTTCTTGTAAACTTTTTTCTGCATCATTTTTTGTCATTTTTTTCCATAAAAGTAAAGTTGGTTCGTAATTAATTGAGTTTGCAAAGAGGAATTTTGTTAAGTCTTTTATTTCCACTATTTTTTTTAATCGTTCTTGTTCTAATTTTACTATTTTTTTTATAAAATCTATGGATTTTTTTGATTCATTGTTCGTAGATTTTATATTATTTTTAAGGTGTGGTAAACAATAATTAGTAAGTGTGTCTACATCTAATTGTCTTATATAGTACCCATTTAAATAATCTAATTTTTCTGCATCAAAAACCGCTCCAGATGTGCCAATATCAGCAATTTCAAATTTGTTAATAATTTGATCAAGTGAATATATTTCTTTCCCCTCTTCTCTTGGGTGCCAGCCTTGTAGGGCGCAAAAATTAATTATTGCTTCTTTTAAATAGCCTTTTTTGCGAAAATTTTCAACGCTTACATCGCCCTGTCTTTTGCTAAGTTTACCGCCATTTTTATTTAGCATAAGCGGCAGATGTAAAAAATCCGGTGGTTGCCATCCAAGCGCTTCATAAAGTAATATATTTTTTGGTAAACTCGGTATCCATTCTTCCCCCCTAACTACTAAATTTATTTTCATTAAGTGATCATCAATGACATTAGCAAGTTGATATGTTGGTGTGCCGTCAGATTTAACTAATACGTGATCCTCTAGATCACTTACTTTAAAGGTTATTTCGCCTCTTAATCTGTCTAGTGACCTAATTTCTCCTTTTTCCGGCATAATTTGTCTAATAACGTTACTCTCCCCTGTCTCTAATTTTTTTTCTATTTCTTTTTGGCTTAGATTTTTGCAGTGTTTGTCATATCTTGGTGCTTCTTTATTTGCTGCTTGTTCTTTTTTTAATATATCTAGTCTTTCTAATGAACAGAAGCAATAGTATGCCTTGCCTTGCTTTACAAGTTCTGTTGAGTATTTATTGTAAATTTTTGTTCGTTTACTTTGCGTGTATGGACCAAATTTTCCGCCAATATGAGGTCCTTCATCAAATTCAATACCAGCCCATTTCATTGTATGAAGTAGATTTTTAATAGATCCTGCTATTTCTCTTTTTTTATCAGTATCTTCAATTCGTAATATTAGTTTTCCATTAAGTTTTTTAGCTATTATATAGTTAAATAAAGCACTTCTGAGTGTGCCGATATGTATGTCCCCAGTTGGGCTTGGTGCAAAACGTAATCTTGCCATAAAGATAAATTAAGAAAATATTTTAGAGAAATATTATTAAAATAATAACTCCTATCTTCATTATAAGTAAAATTTAATTTTATAATTATCTCCTAATCATATACTCTTTAGTTAAAGTAGGCAAAATAATTTCAAAAGTTGTCCCTTGTTGGCTAGTATTAATTAATTTAATATTTGCGTCTTTGTGGGCATTAATTATTTTTTTAGCAATATATAGGCCAAGACCTGATTTGTCAGTATCAAATTCATTGGCGTTAATGTCTCTTGTAAAAGGTTGAAAAATATTTTTAATGTATTTAGGTGAAAGTCCGTATCCGGTATCACTTACGGTGATTTTTGTTTGTTTTTTATTTTGGGTTATTTTAATTTCTACTGAGCCATTTTTTTTATTATAGGTAACAGCATTATTGGCAAGTACTGAAATTGCTTTTTCTAAATGTTCCGCACTTGCGAAAACCGGTAAAAGTTTTTTATTTGTAAAATTAACGTTAAATTTGATATTAGATTCTTGAGCTATTCTTTTAGGGTTTGAAATAGCCGCTTCTACAACCTCAATTATATTTATTGCTTTTTGATTAGCATTAAATGTTTCCGCTTCTAAGTCAAAGGCATAAATCATTTCATCAATTATTTCTGATATTTTCATTGATTTTACATAAACGCCTTGCATTAATTCCTCTTTATTTTTTAAGTCTTCTGCACCTTTCATCATGTTTAAAACACTTTTAATAACGCTAACCGGAGTGCGAAGCTGGTGAGAAACAATTTTAATAAAATCGGACTTAGAATTTAAAAGTTTGTGCAGCTGTCTATTTTGGATTATTATTTCTTTATTCTGATGAGTTATCTTTGCTGTTTGATCTGCTACTTTTTTATTTAGCTCTTTATGTAATAAAGAATTTTCAATAGCAATAGCGATTTGAGAACATATTTCTTGTAAAAAAAATATTTCTTCCTGAGCATATGCTTCTTTAGTTTTTTTTTCATTTAAAATTAAAGTTCCGATAACTTTGTTTCTTGAAACAAGTGGAGCAATAATTTTTATTTGATGTTTATCAAGCTCTTTGGCTAGTTCATCTTTTTTTTGAATTTCATCTCTAACTATTAATTCTTTGTTTTTTGCCATTTTATTGCAAAGTAATCGTTCTGATTTGTCTAGTAAAAGATGAGATATTTGCTTAGACTTTTTTCTTATTTTTAATTGTTTGATAGCAGATAAGTATTTAGTTTGAAAGTCTGCATGAGGGGTAAATAATATTATATGTATATCTTTTGTTTTAAGTATTTTTTGAAATTCTTGTTTTATTGTTTTTATGATTTTTTCTGTATTAACTATAGTACTTAAATTTATTATTAAATCTTTGGTTATTTTTTGTGGATTTTTACTTTTATAAAAGATTGTATCACTTGATTTTTGAATGGCATTTATAAGCGGTACAATAATAATTGCACAAAGAATAGCAATGGCAAAACCAAGAGCATAAGCACGAGAATTAGAAATACTGTATGAGTTTGAATATATAAAAGTTAATATTATTAGAAAATATAGAAAAATAGAAATTAAAAAATATTTATATGCCCTGCTGTACAAAACTTTAATGCCTAAAAATCTATAACGAACAATAGCATAGCCAATTGCAATAACTGTGATAACACTAAAATTAGGACCAAGCCATACCAAATTATATATTCCTAATATAGGTAAAATTAAATTAAAAAACATGCCTGCAAATAACATGCTTGTGAAGCCTAATATAGTATACTTGAATTGTATTTTTTTACTCCCATCATTTTTTTTGTAATTTATTATTAATTTATAGCAAATGTTTAAAATTAAAGCTGAAATACAAATAGCAAAAAGATAAAGTCCCCAGTTAGTTACTAAAAATCTTTTTTTTTCAATAATATTAACATCTGTTAAGACAAAATTAGGGATTAATACAAAAATAATACCTAAGAGGGTTGTAATTGCCGGATAATATTTTTTAAAAATATTAAGAGGTTTATTATTTAAAAATATTATTAAATATAACAAAGAAGCTACGCCTATTATCGCGCTAATATAGCTTAACAAAGAGGATAAAAATGCTATTTCGTAGCTATTGGTTATTTGAAAAATTGCATTAGTTAAAGCCCAGAGTGATACATTAATGCTAAAAAAAGCATAGGCTATGTTAACTATTTTTTTGTGGTCTTTTAGTAAAACAAAAATAGCCATCAGTACATTGACTGATGTGCTAAATAGTAAAACAATGATTTTATAGTCAAGCATATTTATTTACCCATTCTAAATCTTCTTCAGATAGTTTATTGTACTTTGCTTTTATTTCTTGTGTATCTCTAATTACTTTATCTTGAATTGAAGATGGTAATTTAAGAATTTCCTCAGGAGATAAAAGTTCATTTCCTTCTTCTAAGTCGTTTATTAAATATTTATAAATTTTTTCTCTAGGCATTCCTTGAAAAAATAATTTTGCATATTTTTCATTTCTATCTTTAATTATTTTTCTAAAAGCAGAATTAAGATTAATCATTGAACCCATTGATAAATCTAATAGTCTTTTTTTTAATAAGATGTGTTCTGACTCTTCATCTGCTAAAAAAATATCCTCTAAGTCTTCTTCTGAGCAAGGATTAAAATAATAATCAGCACCGCCTTGGAAAATATATTCTCCTAGTTCCCCTAATTGAGAATTAGTAAAAGTTTTTTTAAGATTTTTAAAATAAATAGAGTCAGTAATCATAAAAAAATTTTCAATTCCTTTGTCAATTGCGTGTCTTGTGTAAGAAGCATATAAAGCATTGGTAGTTCCGGGATTAATATCACCAATAATTCGTAGCTTTCCTTCTTTGTTGTATTTTATTCTGGGATCAATTAAACGAGAAACTTCTAAACTATTAGCTCGTCGGCTATCAATAATATCTTTAATATTTTCGGGCATCATTTTAGCAAAAGGACCGTCTTGATCTATCATGTATGTTTCTTTGCCTTGATCATTTCCTTCAATAATTCTTACATAACCTGTTACTCTATTTTGATCGTCTGTAGCAACAAAATGTTGAGCATCTTGACCTTTTTCTTCTGCTAAATCATAACTATCAACATCAATTCCTTTGATGCCACGGTTATCAACTCTCCAGCCCCTTCTTTGAATAAGCATTTTATGCCTTAAATTAGCAATCTGTTTAAATAAATTATTAGACATCATTTCATCAAGATTTCCAGGACTATAAGATCGCAATACTTTAATTTTTTTGTCTTTACATTCAAAGTAAGGTTCAAATCCTGTAAAATGGTTTTTTTCTTGCTCATTCTCATGTGTAGTTTTTTTTGATTGTTTGTTATGGTGAGCGAGTAACTTAGTTTCCATATTAATAATTTAAATTTAACAGTTTATTGCTGCATTTTACAGTAATTAAACATTAAATCAACACATATTATCATTTGAATGATGTTTATTAAAATTTTTTATGTATTTCTAATTAAGAATAACATAGTATAAATAAAATTTGCAATTTTTAATTATATTTACAAAATGATATTAGTTTTTTTTGTTATTTGTTAGCTACATTGAGCTACCACACTTATTAACGTAGAGGTATAAAAATCCCGTCAATTTTTGACGGGATTTTAGGGTGCTTATCTGGCGATATTGTTATATTATAAAGAGCAAAGGAATTCGGAAAAATCGTTGGCTAATTGCTTGCCAATTTTTTCTCCTTCTCGAACACGAAATTTGCTGTGAATTTCTATTTGAATTGTATTGATTTTGTATTTGTTTGAATAATGAGCAGCAGTGAATTGACCACTCATTTGATCAATTTTGCCTGGCATCAATGGAGTTTCTTGAGGTAAAAATACACTATATCCTTTTGTTATGAGAAAATTAGCGAGCTTCTTATCAATATCTGAAAATATTGTTTGTCGATTTCTAGTGCCTAAAATAATATCATACTCTCCATATTGAGGTTGTTTCTTGAATCCATGAAAATCAAGCAATAGACATTGTTTTTTATTGAAGTTTGATATTATTAGCTTAATGATGTCCTTGATTGTTTTGTGATAATATTTGTAGAAACTTATTAAGTTTTCGTCGTTGCATGCAACATCATTCTGCTTGTTGTTTAGGATTGCCGGCAATTCGGTGCTTGAAATAGATCGATTAAAGTCTACATATGCACGTGGAATAAATCCTCTAATTATGTTAATAGGTATTTTTAGAGCAATATCTTTAGCAATTGGCCATACATGCGTATCTCTCCCAAGGCAACCATTTTTTCTTTTTTTGAAAAATCCATCTAATTCAAAAGACGGTATAGTATCATGAGGTATAGTTATTAGAATTTTGGATTTTTGTTTTGGTTTTAGTGCCCATGTTAGATGATCGTAATTCCAGTCATATTCACCAATGATCATTGTATTTTCTCCATGTGACGTATGAGGGAGTGAATAAAAAACTACCCAATTAAAGGTGGTTATGTTTGAAAAAAAACTAAAATTAATTGGATGAATATTAATTATGTGCAGCTTTTATAAAACCAGACCATGTTTTAAGATTTTTCTTTAGAAGCATTTAGTTGAGTTTTTGTATTTTTAGATTTAAGTGTTGTATCTTGAGTAAAAATAATATATTATCAGATGATAATTGATTTTTATAAAATGTAGCATAGCTTGGAGGAAAGTGCAACAGAATGTACCGTGAATCAAGAAATTAATTTTTAGCTAATATTATAGAGTCTTTTGGATTTATAATTTTTGACTTAATATTAGCCATAACGGGGTTAATATATGGCGTAGCTGAAAAATTAAGTCAAGGAAATTAAAAAATCTCCTATTAAATATATACCTCACAGAGATAAAAAAAATTCTGTGAAGACTTAAAAGCAATTTATTGCGCGCCGGATGAAAAAAC
>CAZMSR010000025.1:0-12416 GCA_964569045.1 uncultured Gammaproteobacteria bacterium
CCTCAAAAATTATTCAAAAAATTTATCTTAAAATTTCCAAATTTATGAATTAAAATGAGTTTGGCGACAGTCCCATTAAATACTACTTGTCAATAATTAACAATTATACCAAAAAAAACTAAAATAACATAATTAAATACTTATAATTATAACTTAAATTTCGTTAACTTCTAATAATCCTCAAGACCTCATCTCTTTTTTTCTTCATAACTACCTCTACCTTCGCTTCTAAATTCAACCGAAGCAAAGACTCCGTATTTGATTTACGAACATTAAACCAATAATCATCAAACTCGATTGTAATCCCATCTAAATCATTTTGTTTGCCTTTTTTAAATTTTTCTTTTAATTCCTGTATTTTTGCATCGGGATCATCAACAACTGAATTAATCTCACCAGAGTGAAAATATTTTTCTAAAGGTTTTATATAATTAACAAAATCCTTGCCCGAATTTGAAAGCTCTTCTAAAATTTTTAGAATCACTATAACAGGCACTTCATAGCAACCATCCTTACCCATATTTAAGAAAAAATGACCAGATGATTCACCGGAAAAATAAGCATTTTCACGAATTGCTTGCTCTTTAATTAAAGAATGTCCTACGCGAGTAACAACTGGCTCTCCTCCACTTTTAACTATTACATCACGTGTTATTTTACCAGGACGAATATCATAGCATATTCTAGACCCAGGCTTGTCGCGCAAAAAAATACGTGCAAGCATAGCACGAATAACCCCAGGCTCAACAGCTCTTCCTGCATTATCTACAAAAAATATCCTATCGCCATCTCCATCCATAGCAATCCCAAGATCTGCTCTCTCTTTTTTAACTCTTTCTTCTAAAAATTTAATATTTTCTGGCTCATAAGGATCTGCTTTATGATTAGGAAAGGTGCCGTCCAGATCCCAGAACATACGTACAACCTCGCACTGAGGCAATTTATTAAACAAAGCATCACAGCACAACGCACCCATTCCATTAGCAGTGTCTATCACAATCTTAAAAGGCTTAATTTTACTTATATTGCCGTATTTTAAATCATGCTTAATCTGCTCATCTAGCACACCCTCTTTTTTAATTGCATTACCTTTAACATCATTTTCTGCTAATTCACCTTTCACGACAACATCACGCAAATCAAAAATACCAGTTTCACCACTAACAGGAATTGCCTTTTCTCTAACTAATTTAAAACCATTATAATGAGCCGGATTATGTGAAGCTGACACCATAACACCACCATCATAACCATAACAAACAACAGCAAAATAAAAAGTTGGCGTTGAAGTTAAACCAACATCAACAACATCAACCCCACCGTTAATCAAGCCCCTAATTAAATTTTCTTTAAGTTCTGGAGACGAAATACGCATATCGTTACAAACTACTATTTGTGGCAACTTATCACCAGCCTTAATATTAAGCTCCTGCCGACGCATTTTAGAATAAGCAAGTCCTAATTTATATGCCATTTCGACATCAAAATCTTCATTGTACACTCCACGAATATCATAAGCTTTAAAAATTTTTGGATTAATTTGCATAAACAAACTTTAAAAATAAGGTATTATGAAGTTATCATCAAACTTGCCTCTCTCATAAATTACTAATTTCGCCTAAATATTTTTTATATTTCTTTAACTTACCTTATAGTGAGTAACAAAAATTATTCAAAAAATTCATCTTAAAATTTCCTAATTTATAAATTAAAACGAGTTTAGTGATAGCCCTATATTAATCATAGGTCTATTTGACATAAAAAATCAAACTGATATATTCAGAATATACGATATGAAAAATTTTCAAACTAAAACTTCATTTTATTTTAACTGGCTTTGGAAACAGCTGGTTTTAGTTTGTTAAAAATATAAAATTACAAAAACTAAAACCGATTAAGTAATATTAATCGGTTTTTTTAATTGCTCTTTTTATTAATCACCTAAAACAAGCACCCATCTCACAGGAGAGTAACATGATCATCCCTAAAGCACCAAAGCTTATACTATTCGACATAACTTCAAAAATTCGTTTTATTCATGGGCATCTTTTAGCCAAAAGACAAGGAAAAAACTGGCAACTCACAGGCGAATACTTTGACTATAAAATAGTCAACCAAGAAGTTAAAATTTATTTTGCACGCCCAAGCAATATAGGGAAAATTACACAAGGGTTTGGTGAAAATGGAAAAGACACCTTATTCCTAACATCAAAAAAAACACCGCTAACAATAAATTTCAAGGGAATAATAATGACACTACAGAATAACCAAACACTAAATCATGAAGCAATGTGGCAAAAAGTCATAAGCACGCATTTCACACCAATCGAGGAACAATATAAAATGGTCGTCAACGGATAAAACATAACCAACTTAAAATATAGTTGGTATTTTTTTATTAATAAATCCTACAAAATAAAACTTTGCAGCCGCTCACTGAAGCTTGATTATTTTCGTATTAGTGATATTTTTTGGATTTTCATACTGAAAATTAATCAAAAAAACACACATTCGTCCAAAAATATCCAATGCTCAGTATTTGCATTGACACAAAAAAATCATATGATATTATTGCAATCAATATGTACAAACTTCAAACAAAACAATTTATTAGCATTACAGGTTTAATTATTAAACCCGGCTTTAATTTGTGCACTTAAAAATTTAATAGCACAAATCAAGGCCGGTCAAATTAACTGGCTTTTTTGATCCTTAAACAAGCACAAAAAGGTGTCATAATGAATGTAAATGCACAAAAAATAATTGCAGGCGAAATTCTACCAAAAACTGAAATCACAGAAGTTATGCGTGACGCCCTGCAGGGTTACGGAATAAACGATAACGTAAACCCAATAAGACTAACAAGACTTTGTAAAGAAATCTGTAGCTTTGTTGACCATCTAGAGGCAGGGTACATTGGAGCAAACAAGCTTTCGAATATACTAATAAAAGAATTACTAAAAAACAAATCAACCAAACAAAAAATAATGGTTTTTGGCAGAGCAAGCATGACTCATGCTAAAAAAATAGCTGAAACAGGATGCGAAATTGCCTCTATTTACGCCAAATCTCACTTATTACATTTGCCGGATATTGGCATGGAAGAAAAAAAATACCTACAAACATTAAAAAAAGTAGTCAAATATTTAAAAAATAAAGGGATTCGTGTTTTCTTTGATCTAGAGCATGCTGTTGATGCTTTTTATAGCAAAACCGAATTCGGAGAAATACTAGATAATGAACAAAAACAAAAAACAAAAAAATATTTGTTTGAAATGATACAAACAGTAATTAACGCAGGAGCTGATCGCATTATTGCCTGTGATACGAACGGCGGGTCAATGCCATGGGAAATATCTGAATTATTCGACGAATTAACTTCAAAATGGCCAGAAGTTAAATTTGGCTTTCATGGACATAACAATGCAGGAATGGCGGTTGCAAACTCAATTATTGCTGTAAAGCACGGGGCAATTCAAATTCAAGGAACCATGAATGGAGATGGTGAAGGATCTGGAAATGCTAATTTAAGCACTATAATCTCAAACTTAGCTCTTAAAATGCAAATACCGATTCTTCAAACTACAAAACTACAAAAACTTAAATTACTTTGCAATAAATATGCCTCCGTGTTCCAAGCAGAAGTACCAAGCAACACTCCATACGTTGGCGAACACGCCTTTGCCACTAACTCAGGCGATCATGTAAGCGCCATTAACAGACGAACTGGGGCGTATTTACATGTTCACCCTGAAAACATTGGCAACAGAATGATTATTGGCACAAACAGACAATCCGGCATAGCAAATATTACTCACCTAGCAGAAAAAGCCGGTATACCTCTAGACAAAAATCAAGCCAGAAAGTTAATAAACCAAAACAGCACAGCACTAGAGCATGGAGGCTTCAAGCACGGAGAATCCTCTTTCTTGCTAGCTTGCCTTAGAGCCAAAGGTAAATTTAAAGAACTATTTGAATTTGAATCCTGCAAACTAACAACAGTAATAACAAAAAAAGGAGAAGCCAAACACGAAGCAACAATAAAAATAACATTTCCTGATAAAAAAACAACACATGAGGCAGCTGAAGGAAATGGACCATATAATGCAATCGCAAAAGCCTTAATAAAAGCACTGCTTAAAAAGTATCCTTTTATTTTAAAAATCAAACTAACCTCATTTTGGCTTTCAGCCTACGAGGTTGGAGAAAAAGGTAGCAGCGCTCCAGTTAGAGTGGTAATGCGCCACTCTGTTAATGGAACCGGAATAAGAACAATCGGCGTACATCCCAGCTCCACTCAGGCTAGCTTGAATGCACTCTTAGATGCGTACCAATGTGCAATCCAACAATTAGGTCAACCAAAAGCAAAAAAAAAGAAAACCCTTTAATAACAAACTTTTTAAAGGGTGTTTTTATATATTAATCTAATTTACACTCGATTTCTTTTTCTTTATTTAACCAACCTCTAATCATCCCCTTAGTAGAAAAAGACTGGCCACAATTCCCCATACTATCAATTACTATAACTCCTCCAAGTCCATTAACTTTTTCAATTAAATATTTTATACCAAGCTCAGCAGCTTTTTGAGCATTAATTTTTTTATACAATATAGTATCTGATATTGTCTTAGAGATGACTGTTCTAATAAATTGCTCTCCATAACCGGTAGCAGATACAGCACAAGTTTGATTATCTGCAAAAACGCCTGCGCCAATAATTGGACTATCACCTATGCGACCATATTTTTTATTAACTATACCACCTGTTGATGTCCCTGCTGCTAAATTTCCTTTTGTGTCCATAGCAACAGCTCCAACTGTTCCAAATTTTTTGTTAACTATTACGCTATGGTCCAAAACAACTTTGTTGCTTTGCTTAGCCTTCTTAAACTGCTCGATTCGTTCATTAGTTAAAAAATATTCATCGTCTTTTATTTTTACTGAATTCATTTTCCCAAATTTAATTGCTCCTTCTCCAATCAGCATCACGTGCTCACTCTTTTCTAGCACAAGCTTTGCCAAACTAATTGGATTTTGAACATTTTTTATTCCGGCAACAGCACCGGCATTCATATCCTTCCCATTCATTATCCCGGCATCCATCTCCACCTTACCATGCTCATTTAAAACAGACCCTTTGCCTGCATTAAACAACGGTGAATCTTCAAGCATTTGCACACAAGCCTCAACTACATTTAATGCATCACTCTTAGATTTCAATAATTCTTTCCCAGAAATTAAAATATTCTTGATTTCAAAAATATATTCTTTTTTTTCATCTTTTGATTTATGAGATATATCACCTGCGCCTCCATGAATCATTAATGAATAATCTTTTCTCATTTTAGTTAATAAATAAATAATTAATTATTAAATTTTATACAAAAAAAGACTATAAAGCAAAATACCTTAAAGTCATATTTTAAAAAACTTTTTTGATTTGCCTCCTTAATATTTTAATGTCTAAGTTATTGCCACACAACATAATTCCCAACTTTCCACTCTTTACAGAACCCCAATTTATTATAATAACACCTTTTTTTGTTCTAGGATTAAATTCAATTTTATGAAAATCACGAACATCGGCAAGTGACCTATATTCTGTCTCAATAATTTGCGCTCTCCAAACTGGCACGCACAATTTTTGTGCTATAACTGTTGGGTAAGTACTACCATTAAATCTGGGATTGCACTCAATTACAAAAGGCCCTTTGGGCGTTATTGCCACATCAAATGCAAAATATCCCTTCATCCCATTAGACCCCATGTACTTAGCAATAGGATCGGTAATCTCCCAAGGCTCTAATCTAGCCGGAAAAACATTGCCACTATGAGAATTGCCGTTTAAAATTTGCTCAGTTGTTACAACTCTTTCTGCTTTGCCCTTACCATTAACAAAGTACTGCATGTTTAAAAATGCATCAACGCCATTAATTTCTTCTTGAATTTGAATTGGCGCATCTGAACGAACTTGTTTTAACTCCTTACACAAACTTTCTTTAGTTACACATTTTCTTACCCCAAAACCGGATACTGATACAGCAGCCTTTAAATATACCGGAAATGGAAAATGATCATACTTTTGAATATTACACTTACTTTTAAACGACCACGTACGTGGAGTTGGAACGTTCAGTTTTCTACATATCTTAAGAAACTTATTTTTTGAATTCATTCTTTTTGCTATTCTAAACCATTTCTTATCATCGCTTCTTTTGAAAGCTTTACGTCCATAAAAAAATACTGAAATCTGATAATCACCTCCACTTTTCAATGATTCATAACTCTCATTCCATATGACCGATTCTGTGTGAGGTAATCCAATTCGTTGATAATGTGCAGTAATGTGAGGCCATTCAGATTTAATACACGGCGGTAATTGTATTATGTCTCCTTTCTGCGTAAGGCAAAGCGCTCTTCCAAGATATGTTTCTACACCTAAGCCTTGCAAAAACTTTGGATCATCATTAGTAGAATCAAGAATTGAATGATTAAACATTACTGATTTTACCGTTTGGTTATTAGGCAATACTTCCATTATATCCTCCATTTTATGATTGATAACGTGTTATTTTGAACTCATTTAAGCCATGCGTACAATAATTTCAAGACTAAACAAAGCCCAAATTTAAAGCAAACAAATCAATAAAAATAATTTTTAAAGAACAAAAAAATCAGCTATTATGAGCTGATTTTGGTTTGAAAAAAATTTATTATAATCCATAATTATTCCAACCAAAATCGACTCTTAAAAACAGAGCCAGAAAACATGCAATAAATTGGATAACTCGTTTTATTATCATATTATTATCATAACTTAAATAAAGCTTATATCAAATTAATATAAATGTCAAGGAGTTGAATTGGGCTACCATTTAATATTAAAAAAATTCTACTATCTTTCCAAACAATTAAACTTCCACCAATAATAAAACAATCCAACATTTTTTAATATAAAAACCTATCAATCAAATATAATTAACACTAACTGTTAAAAAGCTACGCAAATATGCTATAGCTATTAAAGCAATAATTATTGCCGCACTACCTACTTTTAAATTAGATAAACAAATGGTTTTTGTATCTTCTTCTGAAGAACTTGTTCTTAGCGTAAAATAAGCCTTTACAATTAAAACCATTCCACCGATCAATGCTAAGGAGGCCACATAAAATATTAATTTCCCTATTAAAGTTAAATAAGAAGTAAACGATAGATCCATAGCAATTATTAATAATAATTAATCGCATAAACAGCTCCTTTCATCCGAGGAATATGCGCCGACAATACTCGCAAAAAACAAAAACCAAAATTATTTACATCATCCTTTCATATAATAATTATAGCATTTTTAATTACATACAGTTAACTCAAATATTATTTACCATAACCAACAGATAAATCACAATATTTCAACAAAAAATTAATTACTAATATTGAGCAAAAATCAAAACTAAAGCCGTTAATAATGCTATAAATTTGCTTAAATCCAAAAAAATAAGTAAAATAATAGCATGCAAAAAATTATTAAAGAATTAATAGATAAAAATATTCAAAATAGAAAAGAGTTGCTTAAAGCAAAAAGAGACATTGCTAAAAAACACAAAATAAACGTTTTAGAAAATTCTAAAATTATAAAAGAATATCAAAAACTATTAAAACCGGGAAAAATAAAAGAAAACACTATTCTTGAAAAACTTTTAAAAAAAAGGTCTATTAGAACGCTATCAGGAATAGCAAGTGTTAGTGTGCTTACAAAACCATTCGGATGCCCGAAAAATTGCGCTTACTGCCCAACTGAAGAACGTGTACCAAAAAGTTATTTAAGCAATGAACCGGCTGTCATGAGAGCCATTAGACACAAATACGATCCGCACAGTCAAGTCCAGGGCAGAATAAAATCATTAATAAATAATGGCCACTTCCCTACTAAAATTGAACTCATAGTAATTGGCGGAACATGGTCTGCCTTACCAAAAAAATACAAATATTGGTATATTACAGAATGCTACAAAGCTGCTAATAATTTTAATAAAAATACCACCTCAAACAATCAATTAAAGAACTGGAAAAAACTAACCACAACAAACCTAAAAGAAAAATTAAAAATTGAGCAGAAAAAAAATGAAAAAGCAGAATACAGAATAATAGGACTCACCCTAGAAACAAGACCAGATTGGATTAACACAAAAGAACTAGAACAAATGCGAGAATTCGGCTGTACTAGAGTTGAAATTGGAGTACAAATGATATGCAATAGAGTGCTTAAAAAAAATAATCGTGGGCATGGTATCGCTGAAATCATTAAAGCCACCAAGATGTTACGCGATTGGGGCTTTAAAATAACTTATCATTGGATGCCGGGATTACCGGGCTCAAACCCTGAAAAAGACATTAATAAATTTAAAAAACTTTTTCAAGACCAAGACTTTCAACCAGATCAACTAAAATTTTACCCAACAGTAGTAACTAAAGGAAGCTTGCTACATGACTGGTGGAAGCAAGATAAATACAAACCATATAATGCTAAAGATTTAGAGCGCATTATAACTGAATGCAAAAAAATAGTGCCGCCGTATGTGCGCATTATTAGATTAATACGCGATATTCCAGGTGAATCTATTGTAGCTGGAAATAAAATTACTAACCTAAGGCAAGTTATGCAACAAAAGGGAGTAAAATGCGCTTGCATAAGATGTCGTGAACCTAGGGAAAAAATTGTTAAAGATTACGAATTAAAAACAATTAAATACAAGGCCGCACAAGGCACTGAATACTTTTTAAGCTATGAATCACCAGATAATATATTATTAGGATTTTGCCGACTTAGAATTCCCGATCAAAAAAGCAAATATACACCTAAATTTTTACTTAATTACGCACTTATTCGTGAACTTCATGTTTACGGAGAATTGTCCCCCTTAAATAAACAAAAAAATATTCAACACAAAGGAATCGGAAAAAAACTAATGAACAAGGTAGAGCAAATTGCACTAAAAAATAATTTTAAAAAAATTGCAGTAATTTCCGGAATAGGTGTTAGAGAATATTACAAAAAATTAGGTTATAAGCTCAAAAATAATTACATGCAAAAAAAATGTATAAAAAAACCGCAAATCATGTGCGGTAAATAATTAATTATTGGCGATTTCAGTCTCTTTAGGCAGATGAATAAATACCCTCAATTCTTGGCGCTTCCATTGAAACAATCTTGCCATTCATCTGATAATTATAAACTCCAATAATTTTTGAGCAAGAAGGATTAATTGCTTTTAAAATCATTTTAAACAATTTCGCCTCCACCAAATGAACAAAACCAAAAACTCCTCTAGTTAAACCAATTAAATGTGACTTTGGGGGAATGCTCACAAAATCATCATCAATCTGTCCACCTCTTTCAAGCCCCGATATGGCCGCATCATTATAATCGCTACATTCATATTTTTCTATCTTATTTACTAATTCTTCTGGTAGCTCAAAAACTAGAATCATTCTAAAACATGCAAGCTCTGCCTTAGTTGGTCCTTCCTGCCGGACAATCCTCCTAAAATTAAACTCTTCTTGATTATAAATTGAATCTCTTACGGCTTTCAAGTCAACAGGGCTTATATCTAAATTCAACCTGTGAACCAAAACACCGCTATCATCCGGTAGTGCCACTCCATACTTATAACCGGTTTTTAACTCATCATTAATCAAAAGCACAGGCTTGTAGGGCATCACTCATAACCTCCGGGAATTTTCTTATTGACAAAACTTAACATACTAAACTATCTTAGTTTAGAATAATTTTATTATACTGTCAATATAGACTAACAAATTAAAGCATGATAAAAAATAATATTAATACAGAAATTAATAAAAAAATTATGAATACTCAAGAAATATATAAATTAGCAATAGAAATAGGAATAAAAAATGATCTTCGAGGAGAGAAAAAAGTAATAAAATACTTAAATAGGGTAAGAAAAAAATTTGATAAATTAGATGAAAAAACTAAACAAAAATTTGATTTAGAAAAACTTGTTAACCCATTTTCTGACACTAGGGTGTTGCATGACAATGGAAAAGAAATAAAAAAAATATTAATTGGTGTTGACATGGAAACACCAGAACTACTACTCGCTAAACAATTAGGCGATATTGACTTAATTATTGCACACCACCCGGAAGGAAAAGCCTTGGCTGACTTACATAATGTCATGAACATGCAAGCACATATATTAGCAGAATGCGGAGTACCGATAAACATAGCGGAATCTTTAATGAAAACACGCATAAACGAAACTAGCAGAAGCATAGCTCCAATAAACCACAACAGAAGCGTTGATACGGCAAAAATTCTTGATTTGAATTTTGCTTGCGTACATACTCCCTGTGATAATCTTGCAGCAATGTATTTAACAAAATTATTTAACGAAAAAAATCCGGAACACATTGAAGATATTTTAGAACTCTTAAATGAGATACCGGAATATCAAAAAGCAAGTCAAACAAACAGTGGTCCAAGACTTTTTACCGGTAATTCAGAAAATAGTTGCGGAAAAATTGCAGTAAGCGAATTTACCGGTGGCACTAGTGGGTCAAAAGAAATATATGAAAAATTATCTCAAGCCGGAGTCGGAACTATAATTAGCATGCATATGGGTGAAGCACATAGAAAAGAAGCTGAAAAAGCACATATAAATGTTGTAATTGCCGGACATATTTCAAGTGACTCACTTGGCATAAATTTATTCTTAGACGAATTAGAAAAAAAAGAAATAAAAGTAGTAACCTGCAGTGGAGTAACTAGAGTAAAAAGAACTTAATAAAATAAAAAAATCAAACAAAATGTCGATTTTTTTATTGCTAAATAATATTTGAAGCACTCCGAGCTAAAGACCTAAAAAATCCATAAATTCTTAAACTTTCTTATACTCGCTCTGTATTTAATCTAATTGCCTCTTTTCTTAAGTCTGTAATATTATCAGTTTCATCAACAATTTCTACTTTTAAGACTTCTTCAATAATATCCTCTAAAGTAATAATACCCGTTAAAGCCCCAAACTGATCCTTAACTAACGCCAAATGATTCTTGCCCTTAATTAACTCATTTAGGAGTTCATCTAACTTCTTAGATTCCAAAACATTAATAACATTATTATGCCTATAAACTTCACTTGTTTTTGTACCAGGCTCTAAGCCAATAATATCTTTAACATATAATAAACCTACAATATTATCTATTTGATTCTTGTAAACCGGGATCCTAGAAAAACCATGCTTTTTAATACCCGTAAGAGTTTTTTGATCTAACACGCTATTAATATCAAGCGCAAACATTATTGTTCGTGGAGTCATAACATCTTCAGCTGTTTTATTAGAGTAGGATAAAGCCCCTAACATAATTCGCTCTTCATCTGCATCTACATCAGATTGCTTTGAATCTTCGTGAAATTTAATAATTTCTTTAAGCTCTTTTTTTGACCAAACTGTTGGCAACTCATGCCCTAAAAACTTATTAAGCACAAGTGAGAGAGGGTAACAAACAGGATAAAGAATAAAAATAAAAATTTTAACCAGCCATATTGTTTTAGCACCGACAACAACAGCATAGCGCGAACAATAAGCCTGAGGAACGATTTCACCAAAAACAACAATTAAAGATGTAGCAATTAAACCGGCCACAATACCCGTAGCTATTGAACCTAAGAATATCGAAAGCGCTGTATTAACTGCAACATTACCCAAGAGCAAAGTACATAAAAGTAAATTACCTTTTTTTCTTATTGGATAAATTTTTTCTGCATTTTTATCACCTAATTTTATTTTTCTTTTCAATTCAGTTAAATCTAGACTTAGAAGACCTAAAGTTAACCCTGAAAATAAACCTGAAAAAAGAACAAGAATTACTGAAATAATATATTCCATTTAGTGTATTTTATTAACTTAATTATCAAACAATTATAGCATTATTAGAAAATAATGTCAAGAAAAAATGGGGTAACTGCCCACTGACCTCCCATTTCAGTCCTCATATTCCGCTTGCGGAATTGAGGGCTTTTGAGTAGTTTGAGAAAAAATTTTCTTTTGATTCATACCAAAGCGGGGACTGTCGCCAAACTCACTTTAATTCATAAATTTGGAAATTTTAAGATAAATTTTTTGAATAATTTTTGAGGCCTACCCTAAGGTAAGCCAAAAAAATTTAGCCAAAATTAACAATTTATGGGTGAAGTGAGTTTGGCGACAGTCCCATATAGTTATACCATGCTTTACACTCTTAATGATAAAAAAATACTCCTCTTATCAAGGAGTCCCTTCTCACATATTTCATTATCACGTCTATCCCTCTTATATCTCCAAAAAATTACTTATATCTAATAGACTTGTTGCGAAATAGTTAAAATTGAATAATTATTGTATAATTAAGGTA
>CAZMSR010000026.1:0-11901 GCA_964569045.1 uncultured Gammaproteobacteria bacterium
GATTTAATTAATTTGTCTATACTATAGTAAAAGGTTCGAACAACGGACTCTTTAGTCCACATTTCTTGAAAAGTACCCAAATTGGGTGCTTTTTGTATCTCTCTATAACCGTCTTTTAGGCTAAAGTTAGCAATTTTGTTGTCTTTGATTTTTAAGTTCCAAAGTACTTTATTTAGTACTATATGTTTTTCTGTCTCATTAATCTCTAAAAAGCGTTTACCCGCATAATTAGCTGTTAAAAATGATTTTTTAATAAGTTCCAAAGTTTTTAGCCCCTCTGCTTTATTTTCACCGATATTTTTTAATTGGGCTTCTAATTCTACTTTTTGGTTTTGTAATTCTTTGGTTTTTTCTTCGTATTTTACTTGGGTTACCAATGACCAGAGAAAACATCCGAGTTCAAAAAAGTTGAACAAAAACGTCATCGTTGCGTAGTTCATAATACCACCTCGTCATTGAGATTAAGGATTTCTTCGATTCTGCAATAATTGGTTTTTTCTCCAAAGTTTTTCCATTCATAAGATTTTTCAGATTGAAGTATCTTGTAAATATTTTGCTCTGGAACTTTACCTAACATTGCGTCATCAAAAGGTTCTCTTTTTTTACATTAATTCTTGAGTATGATATATATAATTTATATTTCAATAGACCTTTTAAAAAAATTTAAATAAAAAATTAATTTTGCAATTCAAGATGAAAAGTTTAATTCTTGGTATTGCTCAAATTTTAGGGTGGCACTCAGGAAGTTGGAAGGCGGCTCAATCTCCGGTCTATGGAACGGATGTATATCCGGAAGATGAAATTCTACGCGGTACAATCAAGGAGCTGCAACGTCTGTGTGAAGAGAATGAGTTCCGAGATCTTCACTGCATTGAGGATGTTCCGCTTGGTTATGCGGATAACGTCTTCCTCTGCTACGATTATCAGACCATTAATGTGTAACAAGCTCACAAACCAATCGAGCTAGCTGAACCATTCCTACCCGCCACCCTAAAACGCGTTGGTTTACCGCTGCCAATAGTAGACCTTTTTTAAATCGTGAAGTTTTTTTTATTCAACTTACTCACAAATAAAAAATCACACTTGTTAGTATGATTATTTTTTAATTGTTACCGGTCTAAGCTTTCGATTGTTGCTTGTCTTTTCATATAGGCGACCGGATTTTTTTGCGCTAAAATATTCAAAGCCGCTAAGACAGCATTTTTATGAGAAAGCACTGTACATAAAGGTACATTGCCGGGCATTTCCAAGCTGCTCCAGATGTCATGAGGTTGATTTTTGACTGTTGTAGGAATTGCGATAGTTGGCCAGTTTGTGCGAGCAGCAATAGTTGGTCCAAGTCCATTGCTCATGCCAACAATAGATAATATCACACCCCCTTCAGGATAGTTTTGTATTACTGTTTTAAGTCTTTCTAAACATTGGTTTGGAGATTTGTGTCCTGAAAGCGTGACTTCAATTACATCAATGCCGGCTACAGTTGGAATATCTGGGGAGGAATCAGAAGCTGACCCTTTCCAAAACACAAGAGCTTGCCTGGGTATATGAAATCTTTTAGTTAATTGAGCAACAAGTGCATACTTATCTTCTATTACATTCATAGCGGTATTGTCTCTAAAAAGTTGCTTGCTTAATTCTTCCCATTTTTCGTCTCTAAGACGCCAACTGTCATTATCAATGACATCAGCTACGACTATCTTTCCAATTTTTGTTATGCCGAATTCAATTTTAATATCAATAAGTTTTACTCCAAGTTGTGCAAAAGCTCCCTCTATTACCAGGAAAACTTTTCGTGCTATTTCTTCTATTTCTTTAAGTTTGACTTTATTGCCAATTATTTTTTCTTTTGCATAGTTTTTGCCAAGATTAGCACCGCTTTCCCAACTAGGTATTTTTGGGTGTGTTAAAACCCACTCTAAACAATTTGGCGTCATTACTAACGGATCATCAACAAGTGTAGTTCCTAGATTATTGCCTTCTATATCGGTTATTATTCCATTTGTTGTTTTTAAGAATAACTCATATTCCCATCTGTGAAACATGAATGGTGCGTCTCCTTCTTTTTCCTGTAAGTTTGGGTACCTTTTTAGATAACTTCCTGCAGCGTATCGTCTTCCAACAACTTCAAGTGGAATCATTTGGCAATTATCAGCCAGAAATTCTGTTGGAGAAATTTGTTTACGAAACGCAACAGGTATCCCTGCTATTTTGAGTAACTCAAACACATTCGAAGTTGTATCTGTTGCCATCTCTCCTTTTGAATGCATTTTTCTTGTTTGTGATGGGTCATTATTTTTTGTTATGCTGTCAGTGTTCTCAACAATTACTGTATTAGGGTCAGCTACAACACCCCATATCTTTTTGGTTTTTCCTGATGCGATTGGGGGATTAATTTTTTGAAGGTTTGACACGAGATTTCTCCTTCTATGAAGTGAGTGTTACTTGTTTGAAAAAAAGAACAAGATGAAAAATTATTATAATATATTTTAAATAATATTGTCTAGGGGTAGTTACGTATTCACTCATTATTTTATACTACCGTACTGCTAAATAGTGAGTTTGTGTAGTTGCTTAATGTGTTCTTAATTTAATATGATTAATATATACTTATTGCTGTATCTTTTTGAGTTGAGATGTTTGAGTTGGGGTGAGTTTACTCGAGATTGGTTGGGAGGTAATGAATTTTTATTTATTTTTTATAATAACTTCAGTACTTCTTTTTTCACTAAAACTTATAGGTATTCTAATTTTTGAAGTAACTCCTGTTGCTGTTATGTTTTTAATTTTTATACTTTCTATTCCCGTAGGTGTTTTACTGCTGATATTTGTCACAACATTAAACCTTGCTTCTTTACCGGCCTTAACAATTGTGTTATTTAAAGAGATTGTATTATTTTTTGTTAATGGCTTGTCTATTGTAGCACTAACTGTTTTGCCAACACTATTCACGACTTTTAAATTGCTATATCCTAAGTTATTAGACAAAAAATTTTCAGTTGTTTCAAGATATAATTTTTCAAGTTTAATGTCTTCGCTGCTTTTATTTTTAATAAAAAAAGAAGTAATCATGCTAGCACTAGTGTTGGTATGCACTGTTGCATTAAGACGAGCTATGCGAAAGCCGGCTTCAGATTTATTAAAATTAATTGCCGGAGTTTTTGAGGTTTGTTTGTCTGAAAACACAGTTGCAACTTTTTGATTTTCACTTTTAGATTTAATATCACTAATCAAGAATTGTAAAGCATTAATAGATATTGTTGATTTTGAATTACCCTTAAGTGTGATTGTATGTGCGCTATTGCCCTTTATTTTTGTTCCTTTATTTTTAAATTTAAATATTTTACCTCGTGGTGAATTAATTTCTCCGAATTTTTGATTACCAATATACAAATAAAGCTTAGAAAAATCTTTTGCAGTAAATTCTTTTGTTGAGCTAATATTAAGTTGATCAATTATTAAATTTTTATTACCAATAGCTTCAATATTAAAACGAGCGAGCTCAATACCGGTTTGACCCATTATGTATTGTTGACTTTGAAAATCGTTATTTTTAAAGGCAATAATATTTGTTTGTTTAATGTAAAATCTAGCTCCGTTTTTGTTTATTTCTTTAACTATTTGTTTATTATTTTGAGTAAAAAATAGTCGTGTAAAGGCTACTTGATAACTTGAGTTGTCACGAGTGTTTGGAGAAAAGTTAGTAATTATAGCTATATTAAAAGTTTTATTTGGCTTAAGATTCGTGTTTGTGATTTTAATTGAGTTCAAAAAACTGAATTTGTCACCTTCTATTGTAGCTAATATATTACCTGTGTCACTATTAACTAGATAAACTTTTTCAGAGATTTTAGGAGCTGAGTTAGCGCGTTTTAAGTTTGTCTGCAAGTTAGTAATAATTAAGTTTTGTTTGCTTGTATTTTTTATTTCAAATAGTCCAATCAAAGACCCGTTAACTTTTTTAAAAACATTTTTTGATGGAGTAAGTGATTTACTTTTTATGCTAATTTGTTCTACCTTTTTTTCTTTTTTAACAGTCTTACTATCTATTTTTTGTCCTTTTGTTGTTACGCTATCAGTGCTTACTGTAATAGCCTTTTTGGGTTCAGGTATTTTTACTAAATTTTGATTACTTATGCCTAGCCCTAGTTTTCGCATAACCGCAAAAGCATCTCGAGGACTGCTTAAAAAATATCGTTTTCTGTCCTTTGGGTTTAGGTACCATGCTTCACCTTTGTTCTCAACTTGTAAGAGAATTTTACCTTTTAGTCTGTTTATTAAATTATAATCAATTGCGATACGCCCCTTTCCTTTGGGGTTATAGTTATTATATACTTCAATCGTATCTTCATATCCGTCTCCATCAGAATCAATGCTCATTTTGTTTGTCCCAATAGCATCTTCAATCGCATCAGTTAAACCATCTTTATCAAAATCTTTGCCGGTTAATTTAGCTTGTCCGATTGGAATTTTTTTAATATCTTTATTGCTTATACCAAGTCCGATTTCACGCATTAATTTAAAAGCATCTCTAGGTCTGCCAAGATAACGTCGTTCTTTTTTTACAGGATCAACATACCAAGCTTCGCCATGACCCTCAACCTGAAGTAATATTTGTCCCGCTAGATCATTAACTAGAGCTTGAGCGTTTGCATATTGAGCTTGAGTAATAAAAAAAATACAAAATAAAAAAGTAAATATAATTTTATTATTCATTTAAAAATTGTGAGTAATATTCTTATTTATTAATTATAATATTTTATGTGGTCTATGTCACTAGTCTGTTTGTTACCTGTTCTGTTCTTGATCTATTTATTTTTTTGTGTTATGATTATAAATAATAATAAATAAAATAATGTGTTATCTATATTTAGGTATTATTAGTAGTTTTATTGCTGTTTAAAGTTGTTAACAGTGTGGCTGCAATAAGTGCTATAATATAGGTATATTTATAATGTTTAGAAAATACTTCGAATATATTTTTGAACTGATTAAAGTTGTATTGATTTCACTTATTATTATTATACCTATTCGTTATTTTTTAATTCAACCTTTTTATGTAAAGGGAGCATCAATGGAGCCTAATTTTTTTGATCATGAGTATTTAATAATAGATGAAATTAGTTATAGATTTCATGAGCCAAAAAGAGGAGATATAATTGTTTTTAGATATCCGAGAAATCCGCAAGAATATTTTATTAAAAGAATTATCGGTTTGCCGGGAGAAAAAGTTAGAATAAAAGATTCTCAGGTTTTTGTTTATAATGTTAATGGAGAAGAGCAAGTACTATCAGAAGAATATCTTGGTGAGGACACAAAAACATTTAGTTTATCTGAGGAGGCTGTTAGTTTAGGTGAGTCAGAGTATTATGTTTTGGGAGATAATAGAACTTCATCTAAAGATTCTAGAAGCTTTGGACCGGTTGATAATAGTTTTATAATAGGTAAAGTAATGATAAGGGGGTGGCCACTTGATAGAGTAGAAGTTTTCGAAGGCATTGAATATAATAATTACCAATAATATGTATAAGTCTAAAAAAAATAAAGAAGCGGAATTAAACGAAAAAATAAAAGCAAAATATCCCAGAATAAGAGGAATGAAAGATATTTTGTTTGATGAATACAGGTATTTTGATTTAGTAATTAAAAAAGCAGCTGATTTAGCTCGGGCATATGGATTTAATAGAGTAGAAATGCCAATTTTGGAAAGAACTGAGCTTTATGAACGCACTAGTGGCAAAACATCAGATATTGTTACAAAAGAAATGTATGCTTTTGTTGATAAAGGTGGTGAAAAGGTGGCTTTAAGACCAGAGGCCACTCCTAGTTTAGTGCGTGCCTATATTGAACATGGTCTTTTTAATAAACCTCAACCGGTTAAAACTTTTTGGGCCGGCCCTTTGTTTAGATATGACAGACCTCAATCAGGACGCTATAGACAGCATAATCAGTTTAATTTGGATATATTTGGCGAAGAAAGCCCAATAGCTGATGTCTTGCTTTTGCTCATAGTGCATACTTTTTTTAAAGAGCTTCAATTAAATATTGAAATACAAATTAATAGCATTGGTTGCTCAACTTGCAGAGTAGAATATATAGAAAAGCTAAAAGAATATTTTAAACCACGGGCACAAAGATCAAAATTGTGTAATGATTGCAAAAAGAGAGTAACAAAAAATCCACTTAGAATTTTAGACTGTAAAGAAGCTAGTTGTACGCTTGCTTTGCATGAAGCACCACACATAGTAGATTCACTAGACGATGAGTGCAGAAAGCACTTTGTAAAAGTTTTAGAATATTTAGACGAGTTAAATGTGCCATATAATTTAAATCCATTCTTGGTGCGTGGATTAGACTATTATACTCGAACTGTTTTTGAGATTTTGCCAATGGATGCTATAGAAATATCAAATGGCAAAGTTCAAGAAAAAGCAAGGCAATTATCCCTTGGCGGAGGTGGTAGATATGATGGATTAATAGAGCTATTAGGAGGAAGACATACTCCATCGGTTGGTTTTGGTATTGGGATTGAAAGGGTGATATTAAAAATTAAAGAAAGCAATATTGCACTTAAATCTGAATCTGACAAAAAGATATTTTTAGCCCAAATAGGTGAGCAAGCCAGACGCAAAGCTTTTGTCTTATTTGATGACCTAAGAAAGGCTGATTTTAATATTAGTCAATCTTTTACACGTGATTCATTGCGTGCTCAACTAGAAGATGCTAACAAAGAAGGGGCTAAGTATACTTTAATTTTAGGTCAAAAAGAAGTTATGGATAATACAGTTTTAATAAGAGATATGGATTCGGGAGTTCAAGAGGTTATAGATTTTAAAAAGATTGTGTCAGAATTAACTAAACGATTAGATGATAAATAATTTTATTTGTAATTTTAATAATATAGAAAGGAAGGTGATTATATGGTAATAAGTAAAAGAAAAAATGGGGAAAATTTTGAGTCATTTTTTAGAAGGCACAATAAAAGAGTATTAAGAAGCGGTGTGCCAAGAATGGTAAGAGAAAATAAGCATTTATTACCAAAAGTAAATAAATCTTTGCGCAAAAAAATGGCATTATTTGGAAGAAAGTTAAAAAAGAACAAAGAATATCTTAAAAAGATAGGTAAATTAAAAGAAGAAGCAACAAAAAGATGGTAAAAATAAAAAATTCGATTGTGCTAAAAATAGCTAATCGAATTTTTTATTTTAAAGGAATTCCCGGTATAAATTTAGTAATATTACCTAATTTAGCATATCTTGAATGTTGTTTTATTTTGGATTTAGCTCTATGAGTTTTAGCAAATTTTAACCAACCGGTATTTGGGTATTTTCTTTGTTTTTCTCTAATAATTTCAATAACATCACCATTCTTTAAGGCAGTATCAAGTGATACTATTTTGCCATTTACTATTGACCCGGTGCATTGATTTCCAATATCAGTATGAACTGCATATGCAAAATCAACAGCAGTGGCATTAATAGGTAAGTCAATAACATCACCTTTTGGGGTAAAAACAAATATTCTATCTTTAAAAACGTCAATTTTAGCCTGTTTTATAAAATCAAGTGTATTTGCTGCGTCTTTTTGTAGTTCTAAAATTTCTGAAATCCATTTTGGTCTATTTTCTTTATTTTTTTCTCCTTCTTCTTTATAGCGCCAATGAGCGGCAATTCCATACAAAGCTTCTTCATGCATTTTTTGTGTTCTAATTTGAAATTCAGCCGGTCTGCCATCTGGTCCAAAAACAGTAGTGTGTAATGATTTGTAACCATTTGGTTTAGGCAAGGCAATATAATCTTTAAAACGTTTGTGTGCCGGTTTCCATGTAGAATGAATTATTCCTAATGCTCTATAGCAGTCAGCAATGTCTTTTACTACTACTCTCATAGCAAACACATCATATATTTCATTAAATTGCCTGTCTTTGTCTTGCATTTTTTGGTAAATACTATAGAGGTGCTTAAAGCGATGGTTTATCTTGCAGTCAATTTTAGCTTTTTTTAACTCATTCTTTAATATATTTTTAATTCTGGCAAAATATTGGTTTCTTTCGATTTTTTTCTCTACTTCATATCTATATTCTAGTTTTTTGTATTCTTCGGGGTAAAGATATTTAAAGCAAATGTCTTCAATTTGCCATTTTAAATGCTCAACTCCAAGCAATCCGGCTATAGGCGCAAAGATTTCAATGGTTTCTCTGGCTATTCTTTGTTGTTTTTCCGGAGTTTGAGCATCAAGAGTTTTTAAGTTATGTAATCTGTCGGCAAATTTAATTAAGGCAATTCTAAGATCAGAAGTAATAGCCAAAAACATTTTGCGCAAAGATTCAATATATCTTTCAACTCCGCGATATTTAATTTTGCTTAGTTTTGTTATGCCGCGGACCAAGCTAGCTATTTCTTTTCCAAAATTTTTTTCTATATCTTTTAATGTATATTTGGTATCTTCCGGAACATCATGCAGTATTCCTGCTATAATTGTAGGTACATCAGCTTTAATTTGAGTTAAGGTATAGGCAGTATGTAAGGAATGCTGAATATAGGGTTCACCGCTTTTTCTTTTTTGACCATAATGCGCAGTTTTAGCAAAGTCATATGCTAGCCGCACTAAATCAACATCAGCTTTTGGGTTAAATTCCTTTAATTTATAGATTATTTGGTCTATTGTCATCCTTATTAGGATAATGGGAAAATAGTAAAAAGTCAATCTTTTCTATGGCACAACTGAAGCTATTTTTAAGGATCAATCAAGTATTCAAGCAGATCTTGCCTTACATATCAATCACTTTCAAAAGGTGACATTTGAGTTTGCTAGCTTGCCTATTGGGTTTAATCCCAAAGGTATGAGTGTTCAGATTAATCATGATCGTGGAGCTTCAGGAACATCAATATTAAAGGTCAATTCAAACAGAGTACAAGTAGAGGTGAATTTGCCGCTAGAGGCAAATATAAAAAATGCTTCGTTCCTTAAGTCCGGTTTTCAGGTAATGGTTGTTTCTTTTAAAGATGTGGATTTGTTTGAATTTGTGTTAAGCGAACAACCGATTCTTGTAAATAATGGCTACCGAATGATTAATAGAGTTGAAATAAAGAGCTATTATGCCCATGAGCAAGTTCCGGAAGTTAACTATGAACTTGATTGCACTCAAGCTCGTATGGTCCGAATTAAAGGAAGCCCCAACCAGTTGTATTTTATTAGTACAGATGAAAAACGTCATGCAATTCCGCAGTCTTACCAAAAAACGATTCTCGAGAGTTGCGGTCGCTTGGCTAACGTAGAAGAGATCAGTGAGAAAGAAGCGCATTCATTTGGGTTTGGCATAAACGCAACTGTTCGAGCTAATCATTTTTTTCTTCAGCAAACTTCCGGCTATAAAATTTGGGAGGTTTTTGCCCAAGGTCAAATTCGAGAAATTGACTATGCTCAAATGAAAATACTCTATGGTGAAGATTGGCACGACAGGTTTGTTCGGTATGTGCCGGATGTGTTTTTTAGTAACTACACGCCAAAGCACGAAAAGAAGATAATGCCTTCGGTTTTTGTTGAATTTGGGCCGGAAAACCCAGGTCCGCGTGAAATTCCTGTGCATTCAGGTAATAATCTACTTGCGGAGTATCTAGTGCACAACACTACAAGTAATCGCGTTCATGTTGAGTTACAGATTCGTTTGTCCGGTGGCACACAAATAAATTCGTCCAATTTTGTAACTACCAAAGATATACCAAGTGGTGCATGCACTGTTTTTGGTCAAGGTGAAAACATGCATCTATGGGTAGGTGATTTTGATTCAAACGGAGTGGCTAATGGTCAAGTTATTATTAGGCCAAAGGAGTATGTTAATGTTCATTGCTATGGTAATGTTTCCGATACTGCACGTATTGGCAAAATTGTCTTTTTGACAATTGGCAAGATAAACGCCACCAACATAAGTACAGGGAAAGAGATAGGTATTGCCGGACAAGGTTTGCTTTCGCAAAATATACGAATTATTGCAAGTCGGTAGCAAACTATTTCCCGTTTAATTAGCAAATGGTATAAATTGTTCATTTTTTAAAGGTTAGTTCAAAACGAATTAACCTATTTTTTTTAGTAAAATATTTGATTTTTATAATAAAAGAGCTAATTTTAGCCAATTATGGTTAAATAGTTGACATGTTTTAAAATATATGCTATTATTATGTCATAGTTCATTGACATTTTTTTTGTTTCATAACCGAAGAAAGGGTAAGACATGAAATTGAAGATGGTAGTAGGGTTTTTCGCGGCAATAGGTCTTGGAATGGCTGTGACGCAATATATCCACAGTCAAAAAACACAGCCTATTGTAGTAGGGGTTGCAGCACCGGTGCAAACTTTTCATGGTAATGATTTTGAAAGGCGTGATAGTCTTCCAAAACCAAAAGCTAAGAAAAGAATGCCCGGGCGTCCTTCAGAAAGAAAAGGCAAAAAATTTGGCACAATCCAAGTTGCAATAACATTTGCCAAATAACCGGAAAAACAGGAGAAAAACATGAACATGAAGCTGAGCCTCGTAGTATGCGCTATGATTTCTTTCTTTGTTTTTGCGCCTTCGGCTTTTGCTGCCGGTGGAATACCTGAAGAACCCTTGGATTTGGATCCTCAAGAGCGAGAAAAATATATCAATAGTCAAAAGCTAAAAGTTAACCATTTTGAGATAAAGCTTTTTACTGTTGATGAGAGTAGTATACACAAGTTTTATCGTTCAGTAAAAGAAAATCTTGATCAAAATCGGCGAGCTTCTGTTAGCATTGACGATATTGATCTTGGTCAGTACAAGATCACCGGAGTTGCCTATTCAGAGATAGGTGAAATCTTATTCCAGGATTCGCAGGATGTTTCAGTTACCAAGACTGATCTGAGTCCGAGAGTTACGTTTGCTCTGAAGGTGAATTCTTGGGTACGAACTACAGTCGAGATAAGTAGTTTGAATGCCAGCGAGCAAGAACTTCGTGGCGCCTCGATCATGGTATACTATAAGGATAGAGTTCAGTATGGTTCAGTAGTGGAGGTTTGGGATGGCGCCATACGTACCAATCTTTTCCTAAGAGTTGACCAGGATATAATAAAGATTGGAATTCGTTTGTCATCCGGCAAAGAGATTATCGTTGATGTTTTCGGGAGTGATGTTCTTGATTTGACCTTGAACAATAGTCCGCTTGAAGCAAATGTACTCAGCGGGAGCATTTCCTTTGAAGTTGACTTTTCCGTTAATGATCAAGATGGTCCTGAAGTTGCTGAAAATGCTGTTCATGTTTCGGCTGTAACTTCGCCGAAAAGAGTCATGTACCCGGGGTCGGCCACAAATCACGAGGCAATTTTCATTAGCCTTGAAAATCCAACTGCCGAAGTTTTGACAGTGAATGGGTTTACCATTCACCTTATAGGAACGGCAAATGTTGACGATGTGGTTGCTGTACGTTGCGCACTAACTCTTGGTGAGTTTGATCAAAGGCATGAGTTTAATGTTGGGAACAGGAGTGCGATTTTCCAAACCGGCTTTTCGCTTACTCCCGGTTCTACAAACCGCCTTGCCTGTTATCCGGAGATACCAAGTGAAGCCAGAATTGGTAAGCTTTTTCTTTTTAGGGTAACAAATTTTCTGGCTAACGATCCATATAACAATGCCGTACCTGTCGTCTTTGACGGCAAATCTAACAGTGAAGCAGACTTTTTGATGAGCGATCCTTTGTTCATCCGGAATCTGCCAGACGAGCCATAGGTTGAAACAAAAGCAGTAAAATATTCACTGACCAATTCCCCCGGGAGTTGGTCATTTTTTTTGTGCAGCAATAGTTTTATGTTGGTTCTGCTGCGTATGGAGTTTTTTGATGGGACTGTCGCCAAACTCGCTTTAATTCATAAATTTGGAAATTTTAAGATAAA
>CAZMSR010000027.1:0-11745 GCA_964569045.1 uncultured Gammaproteobacteria bacterium
TAAAAGTTAAAAACCCCATTTTAATGGGGTTTTTGAAAAGATGGGGAATTGCTGATGATTTACCACCTCCGTTATTTATGCATCAAGTATACCAAAAATGAAACTTTTGGCAACCATAAGTCTTCTCTAATGCAAGATGGTACCAACGAGCATCTTCGATTCTAATACAAGATGTCTCATTCTAACGCAAGATCAGACCGTCCTTAAACTCGCTTGCGAGTTTTTGGACGGTCTGAAATTTGCCACTAAAATTTTTTTAAAATTTTCCTTAAAAACTAAACCCAAAATCGTCATTTACACAAAACTATTGACAGACTCGGTTATGCGACGTTATTGGAATTGAGCTAGAGAGATTTCAATAATTTTAAAGCCATTTCGGAGGTGTTAATAATTTTTTTCTTTGAGGATGTATTTATGTTATTTAGACAATTTAGTATTTCACCTAGTGTTTTAGAATTTACTGCCTTAACAATATCTTTTTTTGATTTTGGGAAGCTACCTGTTTCATAATAATTTTTGACAGCTAAGAGCATAAAAATATGTTTAAAAAATGACCAAAAAACAGAACGAGTTTTTGTAGTTGACCAAAAGACACTATTTAATAATCGTCTTTCTAGTCTAGTTATTATTTGATTGATATCAGATTCATAAATTTTTAATGTTTCTTTTTTGTTAGGTAATTTAACTTCTTTTGAAATATCATCTCCGAATATGGTTTTTGTTTTAAATTTGTTGCAAAAATCAAAAGTTGTGTATGTTGTTTTTATATAATCCTGTTTATTAAACGGAACAAATAAAAAAGAATCGTCAAAATTTATAGTTGATAAAATTTTACTAATTCTTGGTAAGTGCTTTTGAAAGTCCTTTTTAAAAATTAATAAAATATCATAATCACTCCTGCCTTTAATCCACTTGTCTCCGACTGCTGTTGAGCCGACTGTTAACATTGAGATATAACTTGGGCAAGATGCATTAATTTTGTCGTGTAGTATTTTAAGATTTTTTTGAGCTTCTTTATTGTTCATGTATTTGCTATTGTGTTTTTTTTAAAATGTGATACTATGGTATTAATCACCAACGAAAAAGTAGCCCTTTAAGGTTTTGTCCTTCTTGGGCCTTTTTTATATTCAAGTTTGTTTTTTAAATTATTCATGTATCTTAGATGCGGTCTGAATTTTTTAAATTTTAGTAGGGCGGAAAATTTTAATCTATTTGGTATCATTACTACTTCTAGTTTTTTGTTATCAATTAAATAGTCTACCAAACAATAAAAATCTCCATCACCTGTAATGATAATAGCTTTCTGATAATTTTTACTCTCTATTATTGTGTGTAGCACTAGTTCAGCATCACAATTTCCTTTTGTTGAGCCATTCTTGTATTGAAGGGTTGGTTTGAATATACAAATAAACCCTGCTGTTTGCAGGAAAGTATATAGCTCAGTATTGCCATCAATGTAACCAATAAAAAGAAACGTTTTTGTGATGCCATATTTGTCGCGTAAGTATCTTTGAAGTCGTTTGAAGTCAAGCTTCCATCCAAGCTCACGAATGCTTAGATTTAAATTTTGACTATCAATAAAGGCGTAATTATTAGATTTTTTGGATTTAGCCATGTTCCAATATTATCATTAATATCTATGCTTGTTAAATTAGTTTTGTTCCCGTTACCCATAAACGTATATTGGCTAATTTTAAAGCAATGTATTTATTGACAGTATCTAAGGTGGAACTGCAAAATTGAGAACAACGAAATCGCTAGTTTTACGTTAAAAAGTCCTTATTCCTTAATGCAAAAACCACCCCAAAAGGGTGATTTTCATGCAATGAGCGGGCGAGGCTTGCATTGAGTGTTCTAGATTGAATTTAGAGTTTGGGCTTATTAGTAATGGATTGTCTGTAAAGAAGGGTCATTTAAAGAGTTTAAGGCAATATAGGCCATATTCATTTGGTGTTAGTGTTGATGGATTGCGTGATACTCATAATAAAATTAGAAGGAATTCTAAAAGTTGGATTAACGCTATTAACTTAATAAAAAAACTTAAGGTCGATAAATTTGAAGTCGCGGTTGTAACAACTGTAGCTTCAATAAACTACCTGGAATTAAATCAATTAGCCGATTTGTTAGTTTCTTTGAGCGTGGATACTTGGCAACTACAGGTTGCTATTCCTTTTGGACGAGCAGGTAAAAATTATGAATTAATAGTTAACCAAGATATTTTACACTCTCAACTCAAGAACTTAAAAAAGATGAGCTGATCTTGGAAAATCAATTAAAGAATGTTAAAAAAGATGACAATGGGTTTGCAACTTTGGAACTGGTAAAAAACTCTCTTAAAACCGCATGCCTAGCTGGTAATAGCTTTAAGGAGTTGAAAGAAGCCGAAAAAGAGAAAGTGCTGAATAAACTACTTTGGAACTGCAAAATTGAGAATCAAGAAATAGCTAGTTTTACATTAAAAAGCCCTTATTCTTTAATGCAAAAACCACCCCAAAAGGGTGATTTTCATGCTCTGAGCGGGTAGGGGGAATCGAACCCCCATCCTCAGCTTGGAAGGCTGATATAAAAACCATTATACGATACCCGCAATATTATTATGTTTATTTTATTGTTTGTATAGTAGCATGATTTTAAATAAATTCAATATGCTCTTCTTTTTTAATGCAGTCTTTAAACACTTTTTATGATAATTAAAAAATACAATATAGCAATTTTTAATGTCGGAGATATGAGGTATATTATTAGAACTTTTTTGAGTAGAAAAAAGTCGTGTTTTTTTATTTTCCTAGTGAGCTTAATATATCTCTTCTATGTTCCTCTTCTTGGATAAGAATATCTTCTAATATTCTCCGTATGCCATATTCTTGAAGCTCTTCCGCCCATTTGATTAATTGTTTATACATGGCAATTGCATGCTCTTCTCCCTTTAAATCTTGCTCAAGCATTGTTTTTGGATTGGGCGAGACTTCTCTTTTTTTAACATTAATAGTTGGCACGCCCCCAAGATCAGATACAAGATCAGAAACCATAACGGCATGAGATAGTTCTTCATTAGCATGTACTATAAGCTCTTTGGTTATGGCATCATATTCAGCACCAGTCATAACGGTTGCGTGTTGAACATATTGCACTGCAGCAGCATATTCCCATTCCAAAGCATTGTTAAGTTCATTAATGAATTGTTCTTTAGTTATAGTCATATTTTTTTAAAATTATTTCTTATGTTATGGTTATGAAATATTATTGGAGTTTATTTGAGTAAAAAATAACAGGTCTAACCCCTTTATATTTAATATAATAGCACGGATTTTAAAAAATTCAATAAAATTAGAAAAAACCTGCTCCACTGTTAGGGAATAGGTTTTTGTTTATTAGATAAACCTGCCATAATCACGTTCAAGGCTGTCTTTTGATAAATTCATCCTACTTTGGAACTTAAAAATTGAAGACAATAAAATAGCTTTTTAGCTTAAAAGAGCCTTACTTTTGGATGCAAAAAACGTCCAAAAAGGGCGATTTTACTTCAGTGTCGGGGTTATGGGATGTTATTGGAACTTTTTTGAGTAAAAAATAATAACATCTAACCCCTTTATATTATAATAATAGCACTGCCCTTAAAAAATTCAAGACTTTGATTTTTTTAATACCTTAAATATTAGAATTAGTCAGTCTTTTTTTAAAAAAATTTGACTTTTCTTTTAAAGAATATTATAATTAAAAATAGAACCTTGACAATTTAATACTAGGGAGAAACATAATGTCTTTGCGAGCTATTGCTATATCAGCACCAGATTATCCTGAGGGTAGGCTGAATACTTCATCTTTAACTAGTAGGGACCCTGTTAGTCTTTATAATGCATGCAGATATGCTGCATTTTTGGCTGAAAACCGTTTAGGAGTATGGGGAGGTAGTAATTGGATTGGAAAAAGGACTGAAAGAAGAAAGAAATTTCTTCTGATGAGTTCGTTAAAAGAAGAATTGCCTTATTTTGAAGAGCTATTAGCAAAGGAGAGACCAAATCTTCTTTTAATTGGAGCTATGACACTTTGTTTTCCGGGAGCAATTGAATGTGCAAGACTTGCCAAACAGATGTTTGGTGATAAAATTTGCGTGGTTCTTGGAGGGAGGCATGTTAACGAAACAGTCTATATGGAGAAAATGGGAAAGACTGTGCTTCATCATCGTGGTTCACCGCTTGCACTTATGAAGAATGGTGAAATTGATCCAATTTTTGATATTGTTATTTCAGGTGAATCTGAAATGCTTATAGCAAAAATCGGTGAGCTGATTATGCAAATACCACAAGATCAACTTACACCTAAAAATATTTTCAAGCGTGCTAGCGAAACTGAGTTTTGTTATACACCTGGAAAATGGATAATCGGGTGTCTTGTTGATGATAATATCAGCACAATTGTTGGATGTGGTCCTGAGATAGATAATGATCGTTTACCTTCTCCTGCAAAAATGTTTGGTGTAAGATCAGAGTTTAATGTTTTCAAAGGAAGGCTTACAGGTCAAGTATTTAGTGATACAGGAAGAGGTTGTGTTTACAGCTGTGATTTTTGCAGTGAAAACAGTTCTGTTGCAGGTCCTTTGAAACAGCTTGAGACATCTGCTAATCGTCTTTTTAGGCAATTGCTAGATGTTAAGGAAGTTATTGATGAGGATAGTCCAGGCTCAAAGGCAAGTGCTTTTATTGAAGATTCCATTATCCTAGGTGGAGTTGGTTCTCAATTAAATAAGCTAATTTCTCTTTTACAGACATGCCCAGTTGATATTAAGTTCGGATGTCAACTAACTGTAGACTTGGCTCTTCGACACAAAGATTTATTGGAAGAGTTAAAAGGAGTAGGGTTAGAGTATATCTTTTTTGGATTGGAAACACTTGATCCTGATTCTGTAGGAGGAATGAGCAAGGATACCAAGAAAACTTCTTGGATTTCAAGGTTTGAGTCTGTTGTAGAGCTTTTGGTTGAACTTGAAATATCCATAGGGGTATCAATCCTTTTTGGATTAGGTGAGGCTCAACATGAAAGACTTAAACTACTTAAGAAAATTAGAGAATGGAAAGATCAGCATGGAGAGCCAAGTGCAATAAGTTTTAATTGGGCTGTTCAACATCCACTTTATAGTAATGATGGAGGTTCTGATTACAAGTATTTAAAGTGGGGTATAAGTTCACTAGAATATTTACGAGCTTTTCGTGATTATGGTGAAGCGTCTTTGGAGTACCCACTCAATAGGAATCCACCACCTTCTTTAGAGGATCTAGCTCAGATACAAAAAGCCAAACGATCCATGGGGTTGATTTTTTAATCTCAGATAGTATATTGGTAATCAATCCCTTAACTAACTTTTAGAGGAACACAACGCTATGACAAACATCACAATCGACACCAAGCTCAAGGAGGTTGCACCTAATTTGGTTTTAGGTGTTGTGCAAGCTACCGTAAAGGTGGAAAAGCACTCAGAGCCTCTTTGGAAGGAGATTGAGGCATCGCTTCAAAGAATCTCCCAAAACTATCAATTGCAGAGCTTAGTTGAAGCTCCTGAGATTGATGCTGTCCGCGGAGTTTACAAGGCTCTTGGTAAAAAGCCTGCGAAATATCGTGGATCGGCTGAAGCTCTTCTGCGACGTGTTTTGCAAGGAAAAGGATTGTACCAAGTCAACAACATTGTTGACATAAACAATCTGGTCTCCATGGAAACCGTACATCCGGTTGGTTCTTACAACTTGGACAAGCTTCAAGAACCAATCGTATTTGGTATCGGGAAGCCGGGAGAATCCTACAAAGGCATTGGCAAAGATCAGGTGAATATTGCTGACCTGCCTGTTTTTACGGATTCACTGGGAGCTTACGGTAGTCCAACGAGTGATTCTGAGAGAGCTATGATTACCAATGACACCCATTCCATACTGATGGTGATCATCTCTTTTACAGGCAAAGACGGATTAGAAGCATCGGTTCAAAAGGCTGCTTCCTATCTGAAGGAATTTGCTCAAGGAGAAATTGTCGACACAGCAATTGTAGAATAACCCAAAGGAGATCTACAGAATGTGTTCTGCTAAAACTTTCTACGCTTCGGGCGGTGGAGATCTCTTGATTGATTCGAGTAATTATCCCCCTGATATCGTAGATTACTTGGAGGGTGAATCGAAGCTACTTAGCGAAATGCAAGATCAGTTTGATCGACTTGCAGAAGTTGGTTGTATGGAGGGACGGCATATTGCGTGGTGTTTGAAGCATCGGAAGAAATATCTTGGGCTAGACATAGTCTCAAGATATATTGCTTCTGGCAGAACAATGCTCTTGAGCAATGGGCTAAAGCCACCTGACTACAGAATGGAAGAGGTATCAGCCGAACGGTTGCATTCACTGGGTGGAATCCTTTCTGAAAGACTGTTATTTTTCTTTCCCTTTAACAGTTTTGGAAACATGGAGAATCAACTAGCGGTTCTTGATAGTATCCGCAAAACGAAAAAAAGTTTTTTGATATGTTCATATCGGACAACAGATGATATCAACACTGTTCGAAGAGCATATTATAACAACTGCGGATATTCGGATATACAGGAGACAATGAGCGACGAAGGAATCAGATTTGCTTCCACTGACGGATTGGACACAATGGCGTATCACCCAGAATATCTTCGCAAGCAATGTGAAAAAATGGGCATGAAGTTGCGAGTAATCGATTTTTCAAAAATCGGAATCGCATATCATGGATCCGCTTAATATAAATTCAAGCCAGGCTATAGCTTTTGCTGTAGCCTTTTTTTATAAAATTTTTAGTTCCAAAGTAAATTACCCTTGCTTTTTTTAACCTTTTATTTAAAGGCTAAAAATCTATGTCGGGGTTATGGGATGCTATTGGAATTTTTTTGAGTAAAAAATAACAGGTTTAACCCCTTTATATTATGATAATAGCACTATCTTTAAAAATTTCAATACTTATAAAAAGACCCCTAGATAAACTAAGAGTCTTTTTGATATATTATTTGTATTAATTTATATTGAATCAAGAAAATTCCAGACTTCTTTTTTCATCCAGCCTTGACGATTGTTGTTCACTTCTGATACAAACAAATAATCGTTGTCATCAATATACACTTTAAGTTGATTAAATATATCACTTGCACCTTGATTTGATTTTATAAACCAAACGGATTGCATGGCATGCACATTGCTAAAAGTTTTTATTTTATTTATAAGGTCTGTATAGTTTTGTCCTGATTGGTTGAGGTCATAAGTGATTATGAAATTAGTCATTTTTAGATTTAGCATAAATAAATATTTTTTAAAATATTAATTTATGCTATATTAATAGTAATGTTGATAAGTTTATGGGGTGAACGAAACGTTTGCTCACCCCTTAATTAAGTGTTGGCATTTGTGAAAATGTACATATTTTTATAAAAAATTCATTTAAAGGGTTGATTTTTTAGAAAAAATATGACAATATTTAGAAATTAAAATTGCACAATAAAAAAGACATAAAAAATCTTTATAATTTGTGTTATTTTGGCAAAAATCTCTTCAATGCTTTCCACGGCGGAGAGATTTTTTGTTTATTAAACACTTGCTACATCTACCTCATTGTGTTTATTGGATTTTATTTTAATAATATACATTTTACCAAGTGTTTCGTTATTAATTTCTTCTGGTTCATATTTTCCAAAATATTCTTTCTCGTCAATATTATACTTACTTAAAAATGCACTTGATTTAAAAATTGCTCCTTTCCCTCTATTTCTAAATTTGACTGCTCCTTCAGTTTCATTTTCAAAAAACTGAAAAGCTACTACCTTATTATCTTTATCATAAAAAATTTTTATGTAATGACAGTTGTTTAATTTATGTCTTTCCATGAACCCTGAACTAAATCCAAAACTACCACCTATCCCCAGACTTATTGTTGATTTAAATTTACCTTTAAAATCTTTGAATTGTTCAAAATTGTAATCCATATTGTTATGATTTTGTCGCAATTGTTTGCAACTAAATGATTTTTTATTAGTTTTATCTTAACATTTTATATTATAATATTTGTACCGTCAAGAGTTAGTTTAAAATTCTTTTCAATAAGATAAAACCGCCAATCTAGCGGTTTTTTAAAAAGGTAAATTATTTTATTAATATTTTTGTCGTGTATACATTAATTTATTTGTCTACTTGTTTGTCATGATTGTTGCACTTTTTTTATTATTTCTTTAATTTTACTCTCTTTCAAATCATGTTCGGGAACTCTAATAATCCGCCAATCCGATTTTTTATAATGCTTATTAACTTCTTTATCCCTCGCTATATTTTTAGCGATTTTTTCTTCCCAAAATTTCCTATTAGAAGTCGGCAAAGGTTTATGTTTTTTGCACCCGTGCCAAAAGCAAGAGTCTATAAAAATAACCGTTTTATACTTTTTTAAAACTAAATCGGGCTTACCGAAATAATTTTTAGCGTTTTTCCTATATCTAAAACCTTTAGCCCATAGAGCTTTACGGAATTTTACCTCTATTTTACTATCCTTATTCTTAACTTTACTCATTATTCGGCTTCTTTTCTTTTTGGTAAAAATATCCGCCATAGACTATTTTATAAAACGGACTTGCAAATTTAATTTAATAAAAGTGTCGCCGTTTTCTTTATAAATTTCCCCGTATTTATGGCGAGTTGCGCTTGGGGACTCCATACGAGTATTTTTAAATAGATAATCTCTGAACGCTTCGGCGTTATAAAGATGATAATAAACGATTTCCCCGTCTTCTCTTACGATTATTACTCCGCCATGGGCGCGTAAACTGCCGTCCCAAGGACTTGCCGGCACCATTCCGAGAGCGGCGTTATTGAGCAAAGATTTAATTTTGTATTCGTAATCTTCGGAAGATAAGTTGAAATTCAAAATTTTAAAATCAGTATTTCGCATATGCTTTATTAGCTCTAAAAAAGTTGCTCCTTTATCTGAAAAATAAGCTAACAAAATTTCCGCTACAATCTCCGGCATTATTGTATCTATTTTTCGTAAATTCTTTTCAAATATTTCCGAGTCCACACCCTTAAATTCAAGCGAAGCGCCCGCTTTTTTAATTTCTGATAAACGGTCTCTGATTTTTGATTTTGTATCTATGGAATTAATTTTTTCTATCTTATTATCTGGAATGCCAGTAATTTTATAAGTAAAATTAGTCGCACCGGAAGCGTTAAGAAGAGTGGCGGGATGTCCTAATTTTGATTTTATGCTAAAACCGACTTCATGCTCTCGCCCAATAGTATGGTCATGTATTTTTAAGATTAAATCTTCTTTTCTCTCATTACCTGCGTTGAGTGTAGTAATTTGAAAGCGTTTTATTAATTCATCGGCAATCGGTACTGAAAAAGTTTTTGAGCTGTTTTTTATGTCATTAAATATAGAAATAATTTTAGTTTTTAAGTCGCTTGAATCTACAATTGCCGATTTCCCGTTAATACCTAAAACTTTAACTTTATTTTTTTCTAAAATTTCATATTCTGATTTTCCTACCGATTCTTCACGAATAATCTTTAATACGGGGAAAACTATATTTTTTATTTTTTCCAAGTCTTCGTCGGCTCCGAATATTTTTTTGTCTTCAAGGAGTTTTATAAAAGCGTAAAATTCGCTCCATTCTCCCTTGTTTGCTTTAATAGGCATAATGTTTGTTTAATTTATTGACTAATTCTTGAGCAACCGCTTGAATAGCCGGAACAACCACAGAATTACCCAATTGTTTCATGGCTTGAACATCTGAAACGGGAAAAATAAAATCATCAGGAAAGCCCATCATTTTTTTACCCTCTTTTACGCCCAATCTTACCACTTTTCCGTTTACTCTGTATGAATCCCAATTGCGCCTATCTGTTATAGCCGACCCTCTGCCACCGACTCTTAAGGTATAACCGATTTTCTTCTCACAGGAAGCACCGAAAATATCCGTCATAGTTTTAGTTAATTCTTGAGACTCCGGAAAATCAAATTTTATTTTTTTATTCCTAAACCCAATCATAAAAAGACGCGGTCTATGTTGAGGCATATTAAAATCCGTTCCTTTAACTATCTTATAATGTAAAGAGTATTTTAAATCTTCTGTCAATATTTTTTTTATAGCTTCAAATGTTCTACCCTCATCATGTTTAAATAAGTGTCTTACATTTTCAAGAAAAAAAGCCTTTGGCTTCTTGACTCTTATTATCTCGGCAATATGGAAAAATAAATTACCTCTCTTATCTTTAAAGCCTTTTTTAAAACCGGCTTGACTAAACGGCTGACAAGGAAATCCCCCGCAAATAACATCAAAATCCGGTATGTCTTTAGGTTTTACTTTTGTTATGTCGCCCGCAAATAAATTTTTACCGTTTGCGAACAACCCTTCTTTAAAAATTTCCGGCTCAATTTTACTAAAATTAGTTTCATAAGTTTTTCTTGCATGTTCGTCCCATTCGGAAGCAAAAACACATTTTGCTCCGCTATTATGAAAAGCTAAATGAAATCCCCCTATTCCGGCGAACAAGTCTATAAAAGTAATATTTTGAGATTTTTTATTCTCCATATCTATATAGTACCGCTCATCAAGCCAAAAATCAATAACCCCAAAATCACTAAAACCACCATTTCATCTTTTCTTTAGAATAATTTTAAATAAATTTGATGTACCAGTTGCTATAGTTAAATTAAAATATCTCTAATGATAATATGCCCCCATTGCAACTAAAAAAACAATTAGAAAACTTTTTAACTGATTTTTCCGCTGAAAATTCCAGTTTTGAGAAATGCGTAATAATTCACGATTATATGGATTTTGTCTTTACTGATAAAAAGCTTAGTCCTGTAATTGAAAAGATGATAAACGACTTACCCTCTCAATTTGGGCTTATTTTAGAGCGTGAAAAAATGGTTTATGAAGCCGATTATTTTGAAGTTGAGTTAGACTTGATAAATAATGACTGGGTTTATTATATTCTCTTGAACAATGTTTATTTAGCAATGAAAAGTTTTAAAAACTCTAAAACCTGCGACCGACAAAAAGTGCGCGACAATATTAAAGAGGTAATGCAAGAAGAACACTCAAAAATATTATACGCTACCGCTTTAACTATATTTAACAAAAGGCTTTTTGCATATTTAAGCGAAAATAGCTTTATCTTAAATAAAAAAGAAATCAAACCGCTTGATTTATCCGGCAATCAAATCGCCTACAATTATGACAAAGTTAATCAAATCGGTACTTTGCGAATAATGGACTCAAAAATTAAATTTGAAAAGGATAGGGCTTTAATTTTATATTACTTTTACAATACCCGTAAATTAAGCAAGGACTACAAAACATATCGTGATTTTAATCATAGATACGGGCATGAAATTGATAGCCCGACTTTTCGCATTAGTGTTCGTGAAATAAACGAAAGAGTTAATAGAGAAACAAATAATTTTGTTAGAGAACTTTTAGTTTTAAAAAACAAAACAAAGCCGTCTGATTTAAACCGCTATCGGCTTAATATAAAAGTATGATTTAAAGAAAAAAACTAACCCGTAAGGTCGGGTGGTATGTTAATAAGTTTTCAAAATCAGCTTAAAAAGGGCTGATTTTTTGTTTTCTCCTTACGGGTAAATTACGGGTAAATCCCAATTATATAGATTTTGCTAAAACTCTATCCTTGAAGATAGAGTTTTTATGTTGTGCGCCCGGCAGTTTAACAAACAAGCGGGTAACCAAATCCCGTCACACTCTG
>CAZMSR010000028.1:0-10956 GCA_964569045.1 uncultured Gammaproteobacteria bacterium
TTTTTCATCCCTCAATTATACCATAAAGGTAGGGTATTTGGGAAGCTGGTTAATAATTGAAGCATTTCTGAACACATATTATTCTGTCGTAATTAGACTTAAAAGAATTAAAATGAGTATTAGCACTGCTAAAATCACAGTCAAACCAAGATCAAAACCAGTGGTGATGTTTGTAAGCAAAGTAACCATATTACTTGAAAATCGTGATTATTATTAAGCCAACTCCAAGCCCAATGCCCAAGCTAAAAAACAATGTAAAAAATTGGACAAAAAAGTTAATGAGTTCCAATCCATTATCACTTAGCCAATATATTGTGGTTGAGGCAGTTGAACTTGAAGTAATTAATTCCATAGTGTTTAATTCTTATTAGGTATATAGATAGACAATTGAGCTCGCTCACGCTTGCCATTAACAAAAGTAAACGGGTACAGGTTGACTCCCTCCAAGACTACAACCTCACCCTCTTTGCCAACTTTCATTTCAGGTGGAACGCTCACAGCCAGTGACTGGATTTCACCCACCGGTTCAATATAGACGGTTTTACTTGTGCCGGACGTTCCGTCTTTACGAGTAAATGTTTTGATTTCTTCTTTACGAAGAATACCTTTAATAGTTATCATGGTTAATAATCAATTTGCTTAATTAATATTTGGTTGTTTGCCTAAAAAATACGACCTTGATAGCTGAACACGCACTCAGCTTATTTCCTAAGCATTGGGCGAGCTAAAATGTCTACCAAATCAGCCAGTGAGTTTAAGAACTCATCAGCTTGAGCGTTGTTAATTTTTTGACCATATTTCAAATCAAAATGTTTAATACAATCACTCCTAAGTTGTTGGCTGAATTTGTGCGACATAAAAACTCTATCTTTACGATAGAGTTTTCAAGAGTTTCTAAAAATTCGCTTTTTCTTCGGTTTTACTTCGCCTCGCAAAATCAAAAAAAGCCCATTAAAAAGGCTTTAGTGAATTAGTTATCAACGGCGAAGCAAAAGGCGATGTTTTGTTTATTGTGCCATTTAGACACTTATCAACCATTTATACCTATTAATTTCCGTTGGCTTATTTTTATCCTCAGTTGAGATTATTGAGCTCAGCAATCCATTCGAATCATTGTGAATCCTCCTATTAATATTATTAATATTTTTTCTAAACAAATTGCTGTCCATTTTAACTGAATACTTTTTATTAAAATCCCGATAAGTTTTCAAATTCTCACCATTCTCAAGAGCTTGAGATTTATAGAAAAAATCAATAATGAGAGCCCTGTCCTTTTCAAACTGAATCCTCGTGTCCATTACATCAAGCACCCCAATCTGACTTGCGTCATTGTAGCTGTAAATCACCTTAGAATCATCACTCAAAATCTTGGTCTTTTCATCACTCATAAATCCACTTTGATTAATCAACCCACTCAGCTTATCATTAAAAACATCCAGAGCGATTTTAAATATTTTACTCGAGTGCTTTTTCGTAAATGACTTTTCAATGTTTGACCTCAACTCACTTTGCCGATAATCCGGAGCATGCTTAAAATATTTCAAAGCCTGGTAAATATTATTCAAAAGCACATAATACACCCAATCATTTGCCACAAAATCCAAGTCTGTCTCAAAATACTCTGCCTCATACACCGCCTGCTCATGCCCCATTGTAACAGCCATTTGCATCGGTAAATCATTTACTGATTTTTCTACCAATTTACTTAGAGGATTGGTGCAATTCACAAAATCCATATAATCATGAATTATTACACACTTTTGAAAATTGCATGTTTCGCTATCAAATTGAGTAACAAAACTAGCTAGTTGATTTTTGAGTTTGCATGGAGACATTTTAATCTTATTTAATACTTATATTCACAGTATTACACAGCCGAGATTAAATAAAGTTAAAATGATTTTAAAGAAAAACTAAAGTTTAAAAATCAAACACCTAAAACATCGAAAGTCTATAAACATTTTACACAAAATAACTCAAATCACTTGACAAATATTTTCATAATATATACAATTAATAATATCGCACCTTAACAATACAACCACTCGCTATCGGAGAGTTAACATGCAATTAAAAACCGCAATAATTGGACTTGGCAGACAATCCTCTGAGGATCACATTCCTGCAATTCTGGAAAACGAAAAATATCAACTAGTTGCTTTGTGCGACAAAAACAAAGAACTAGTCAACAATCAATCAAAAAAGCTAGGGATAGCTGGATACAGCAATATTACGAAACTCATTGAAAGTGTTAACATTGATGTCGCACTAGTCGCTGTGCCACACAATCAATATGTAGAAATTATAATGATGTTAGCAAAGGCAAATATTCATATCATTAAAGAAAAGCCATTTGCCACTAACATGAAAGAAGTAGCTCAACTACAAGAAAGTCTAAATAATAAAGTTTATCTAGGCCTTATTCTTCAGCGGAGGTTTAATCCAATATATATGAGCTTCCCACAAATGCGTCGCAGAATAGGTAAAATATTTTCAATCGAGAGTAAATATACATTAAACATATCTCGACTTGATGAAGGATGGCGTGCATCTAAAACTAAATCTGGTGGTGGTGCTTTAATTGACATGGGTTATCATTTAATAGATCTTATGGTCTGGTTTATGGGAGTACCACAATCAGTCACGGCACGAATATCAACTGGAAATCGTGAGGGGCAACAATACAATGTTGAAGATACCGTCAACATTCTATTTGACTATCACCTTCCAGATTCATATTCAAAAAAAACCATAGGGAGCATGCTCATATCACGAGTTTATCCTTATAAGCAAGAAAATTTTATTGTATACGGCACTAAAGGTATCGTAGAGCTGAAAAGAGGTCAAATCAGACGACTAAACAACAATGGTGATGAGCTTGAAAAACTAACTAGGCAAGACGGATGGCCATCTGCACTAATGGATCAGCTTGATTATTTTGCTCAAGAAATCCATGACGGCAAGAAATGCAACATCACCCCAGACCATGAATACATGAAACATATTGCGATCATTGAAGCTGCTTACAAGTCGGATAAAACGGCGACTTCGTGCGATCCATCAACCTTTCTGCAATAATTGGAGATTACCATGAACAAACTTGCGATTCACGGCGGAAATCAAACAATTAACCCAAAAGATGCTCAGTTCCACTGGCCATTAGTTACAAAAGAACTTGAGCAAATTGTAATTAAACAACTTCACAAAACTACATCAATTTACAATAGATCGGGGATATTTGAAGAATTTGAAACAAAATTCTCTGAGTATCATAATATGCCCTATGCCCTACTATCAAATTCTGGAACTAGCGCCATCTTCTCAATGATGGAAGGCATAGAATTGAAACCTGGAGATGAAGTTATATGCCCCACATATACATTCTTCGCCACAATTAGTCCAATACTGTACACAGGGGCTACTCCAATTTTCTGCGACTGCACTGCTACTGGAAATATAGATCCAAGTGAAATTGAAAAAAAAATAACAAAAAAAACGAAAGCGGTAATTGTAACTCACATGTGGGGAATTCCATGTGAAATGGATCGCATTATTGAAATCTGCAATAAACAAAACATATTCTTACTGGAAGATTGCTCTCATGCACACGGAGCTTCTTTTCAAGGCAGAAAAACAGGCTCCTTTGGCGATGCAGCAGCTTGGAGCCTTCAAGGACAAAAAATTATCAGTGGTGGCGAAGGAGGAATATTATTAACAAAACATAAAGATATCTTCTCAAGAGCTCTACTTCAAGGCCACTACAATAAACGTTGCAAGCAAGAAATTTCTCAAGATGATCCACTTTTTCAATTTGCCCTAACTGGCCTTGGACTAAAATTAAGAGCTCATCCGCTAGCAATTGCTATCGCTAACCATCAATTCAATCAACTAGATACCTGGATTGATCAAAAACAAATATATGCAGACGTATTCATGAATGAATTTGAACAATACCCCTTTCTATCCATGCCGATATACAAGAACAGCCAACCAAGCTGGTATGCTTTTGTAATGCAATTCATTCCAGATGCTTCCAATAATGTCACAATTGAACAATTTGAAGCAGCTTTGCATGCCGAGGGATTAATTGAAGTTGACAGACCAGGATCCACATGCCCAACACACAACCTTCCCATCTTCACAAAACCACATGTTGCTATGCCAAGATTGTACAAAAAAACAATTTCTACTCCAGAGGAGTTCAGTAATGCAAACAAATTTTACGAAAACGCTATCAAACTCCCTGTCTGGGCGCATAAAAATGACGGGCACATTATCGAAAGCTATGTTGCAGGGTTTAAAAAAGTATGTGATACTGTAATGAAAGAGCCTCATTTAATGTGCTCAATCTAACAATCCATCAACAGCAATACACACAAAAGGAGTAAATACATGAAAAATCTCAAAACAAAACTAAAATCAATATTAAAAAAAACTCAAATTGATGGAATACAAAAAGTTGTTGTTGGTGCTATTGTTACGCTGAATGGTGAAATACTACTCGTAAAACGCAATAACAACGACTTCATGGGAGGATTAGTTGAGCTACCAAGTGGAGGAATTGACAACAATGAGCACATTCTCGATGCCCTGCAAAGAGAGCTCCTTGAAGAAACCGGGTTAACAGTAACTAGAGTTATAAAATATATTGACTCGTTTAACTACACATCAGGCTCAGGCAAAAAAGCAAGGCAGTTGAACTTTTTGGTAGAAGTAGATCATAACGAGGTTAAACTAAACCCCGATGAACACACTCAACACTACTGGGTTCATCCTAATGAATCAATATTAAATAATTTTAACATCTCAAAACAAACAAAGGAAACAATCCTCAAAAGCCAAAAAAACACTTAACTACACTAAGCGATTACTTCTTAATACTCAAGTAGTCGCTTTTTTTATACAAAAAAATAACGATTAGCCTCAATCTCAGTTCCAATAACGTCGCATAGCCCGCTCATGACAGGAAAAACACTCTTACAAGGGGTGTTTTGTCCTTTATACATCATGGTTTTACTCGGTTCGAGCAAGGCATTTTTAGAAGTATTAAGATTGAAAGTATTTTGAATAATTTCAAATGGTTTTTGTAGATGAATACTGAGTTTCCCGTCTTTTAAGACAAAGTTCGAGCCTAATGTTTTTAGGATATTATTTTTAGTCTCGAGGTCTCCATTTTCAAACCAATGTTTAGAATAAGTTGCAAACTTAAAAGTATTCTCAGTCAACTCTACCCACTCGTCAAAGTCTTTATCCAGATTATCAATCTTAGATTTTACTCTAGATTTTTCTTTTTGAAGTACAGCCTTTTGCTCTCTTAACTCATCATCAGTGATTAAACTCCTATCTTGATTAGCAGGTGAGATAAAGTTTTGGACTAAAACATTAATTTTGTTAATGCAATCATGATGACTTTTCTCTAAGTTTTCTAAAATAGCATTTCTATTACTAGATTCTTTTTCTTGGCTTTCATTAATTGCTTTTATCGCCCAATCCAAATACTCTTGAGGGATTGAGATATTATTCAAGTATTCAGCAATCTGCTCTGTTAAATCCTCACTCTTGATTGGTTTTTGATGACACGGCTTATCCTTTTTACGTTTATTGCATCTATGATAAACATAGCTTTTGATTTGACCTGTACTTTTAATCTTCTTCTGCTTTTCATCAGCCGTAAACATTCCACCACAATCACCGCAGGTTATTATCCCATTGAAAGGCAGTCTTTTTGTTTTACTTCTCGGTTTACCTTTCTTGCCTAATATCATCTGAACTTTATCAAACTCATCTTTGGTTATCATCGCTTTGTGCTTACCCTCATGAATCTCACCACCCCAACTAAATTCGCCACAGTAAAAAGGGTTTACAAATATTTTATAGCCTGTGCTTAAAGCTAATTTGCTACTTGGCTTTCTTTTGTAGCCGATTGTGCGTAATCCCCATTCATCATTAGCTTTTTTAATCACATCACTCACTGTGTAATTTCCAGATAGTAGCAAATCCCACATTTTCCTAATTATTGGGAATCTCAATTTATCAACCAAAATCTTCTTTTCCCCTTTCTCTCCTGCCTTGTCATTCAAATATCCAAGCGGAGCGATGCCCGGCCTCCAGCCTTTTTTAACTTTTGAATCCATTCCTCTTTTAACATCTTTTGAAAGGTCTAAGATAAACTGATTGGCCATTCCTAATTCAACACTCATCATGAGTACATTATCCGTTGGTAGGTATTCTCTACTTGGCGTCAGGATTGATTGTATTGTATTTTGCTGTAACATCCACTGAATATCGCCCCCATCTTTAGGATTACGCGCTAAGCGATTAATTTTCCAACACAGAACTCCATCAGCCTCTCCATTATAGAGCATATTCAACATTTCATTGAAAATTGGTCGACCCGGCTTTTTGGCACTCTTACTTTCAATCAATATTTTTACAACTTTAACACCTCGAATTAGAGCTATATTCTTTAACTCTTGGATTTGATCGTCAATCGATTGAATCTGCCTGTCTTCATTATCCGTTGATTTTCGACAGTACATGATGTATTTTAGATTTCTTGTATCGTTCATATTATTTAAAACTCATATAATAGATAGCGTATTTAGCGGCGAAGTCAAAAAACTTGTTACATTCTTCAATATTATTACTTTTTACAATAAGTCCTTTTTCCTTACATTTCAAGCAAGCCTCTTGAACAGCCAAATCAATCAACCTTGGCTTTAACCCACAGGCGATTACAAAAGGCGTATCTGTCTTGAACAAATGAATATTCTCATCAATATAATTCTTAATCGTTTTCTCTATTAATTTTTGAACTTTGGCTTGTTGCATAGCAGATATTGCTAATACTGGCAAAAGGCAACTAAAAAACCCTCACCAGTTTTAACTACTCCGAAGAATAGTTCCGTGCGTCAACACAAGCCTGATGAGGGCTCTGCAAGTGTTGACGCACGTATTTTGTTTGTTTATATAATTAGATATTATCAAAAACACACTTAAAAATCAATAGAACTTCACAAATCCCCTTTCTTAATAGGCTTATAAACCATGCTCATCAAATTAATTAACCTCATCCCAGCCTCTCGGGCATCTTCGGCACTCAAAAACTCACCAGTCTTTTGCTGATGTATCACTTGAAATTCTTTAATTTGAGTGTCGGTTAATTGCATTGATATTAGTTAATTTATTTTCTAAAAAGGAATTGTTAGAGCGTCTACTTTCTCAGGCTCCTTGTCTTCAACTTCAGTCTCTGGAATTGGGTCTATCTTGTAACATTCGTAATTAATCAAGCCCATCCACTTTGTATCGATTGGCTTTACAAAGGTCGGCTTCTTGTTAGCACAATGAGCACTGAAAAATTCTCTAGCCTCATTGTTAATCATTTCCTCAGGGCGATTTAGATTCTGAGAACAAAAGAACTTCTTCTTGCCAAACATACGTTCATCAAACATATCTTTGCCTAAGTATTTACAAACGTACGCTCCAAGATTATCCACGTGATCAACTTCTTCAAGCTTAATAAAACCATGCTTCCAATAATCACGAGCAAATATCCTCTCAAAAGCGAAGCGCTCTTTCTTTTCTTTGAATTCTGGCAAATCAAAATTACAAAGAATATGATAATGAACAGCCCCTCTTTTTTGAAACTCAATTACAGCCAGATACTTAAAATCAGGAAAATGAGTTTTCGTCCTATTAGTGAAAAGATTAAACAATCGATTGGCCTTTTTAAGCTCAGTGATGTTATCTGCAAAAGTCAGAGTAAGAAAAGTAGTCATATCAGTATTAGCATTAATCAAGCGCCGAATGTTATTACGTGTCCTAGCCATAGAAGACATAGCCTTCCTTTTCTTATTGCGCTCTTCCTCCTTTGCAATCTCTTGGTAATTCAAAAGAGTTACCTCTTCCTCATTTACCAAATATTTACCCTCATTGGTCTTGTAATCAAAAAAGTCATACGATCCCAAGAAGTCTTTAATCTTTTGAGTATCCTTCTTTGTCATCTTGTCGCCCGGCCAAAGACAGCGTGGCCTCCTTTTAAAGCCCCGCTTAACTTCCTTGTCTTTGTATTCGTAAATCTCAACATGATTGCCGGATTTAACTAATTTGTAGTTGTATGACTCACCCATTTTTAATATTATTTATGTGTATTATTCTGATATTTCTGATTTATTAATTAATTACTAAATCTATTACTAAAGTGTTGTCCGTAGATATGTATACATAATCAAGTTGGTTAATTAGGATAACCATCTTCTAAACCCTAATAACCAAGCGTTCATTTTCACATTATTTATTTTTATTAGAAATTACTTTATTTACATTTTTTTTCTTTTTCGAGAGCCCACTCGCGTGGGCTTCCCCGAAAAAGAAAAAATAAATTGTAAAATAATCTGATTCATCTTCTATTTTTAAAATCTAAATAATCTATCTATTTACTACCCACAAGTTTAAGCCTTTGCTATGCGATCTGGGAGGATCGCGCAAAGGCTTACTTGCGCTAATTTAAAACCTCCTGAACGTTCCTAATTATCCCTTTAAGGTCATCCATTCTAGCAACAGCTTTAACCAAGTAAACGTAGCATCTCCTAATCTCCACATTGACTAGGCTAAGCTATCAGTTGCTCTATATGGACAGGTAAGAATAGATAATTAAATACGGCGTTAGCTATTCTCTAAAATCAGCCGTAAATCTCATTTATATGAAACCAATCATGGCCAAATGGACTAATTCAGAAAGTTCATACAACCTCGTAGTCAACCAAATCAAAGAGCGTTGGGGCGAAGAACAATTAAAGCGTCATAATCCAAGACTCTCTTGCTATACATTCACCAAATGGAAGAAACACGGTTATAGCGTTAAACGAAACGAACGGGCAATTAAGGCGTACTCAGTAGCTGATATTCAAAACGAAAGTGAGCAAACAATCGCCACCATCTCAATCCCTGTAAATCTCTTTCATCGGTGTCAGGTGATAAGACAGAAACGAAAGTAATACGCACTTGGGTAAATCATTTTCATGATTTACCCTTTTGTCGTGAATAACGGCGTTTAAGATTTTTCCAATAAAAAAATCTATACTCATCATTGTATAGATTTTAAAATATGGGTGATTACACTTCACGATTTGCAAGTGTAATCTTTTGTTGATTATTGGTTAATCTTAGCTCATCCTACTTATCATTCTTTAAATATTTCTTAATTCTCGTCCTCATTACTCGAAGTAAGGCAATGTTTTTCTTCTCATCATCCATACTCGGAAAATCATCAAAATCAATCCCAAATACAATATCCGCTTTCTCGCAATCAGTTAACTTCTTACTTCCCTCAATTTTATCCGCCTCATCTAATTGCTGGAGTAGCAAATACTTATCAAAATCAAACTTAGGTCTTTTTACTTTATTATTTTCTCTAAAATACTTATCTTGAAAATACTTAATTACCAAGTAGCCGTGGTTAATATCAGTTTTTGTAATATAGTCTCCAAATCTTGACCTGATAACGTGCTTAGAGTTTGGCACTCCAAGATTCTCAAAATTAAACATATAAATCAGCTGATTAAAGTAACTCTCATATGTAAAGCTATTAATTACAATATCATTCAGGTTTTCAATAATCTTCTCTTTGTATTTATCGCCACATTCAAGCATTAAATCAGGCAAAAATTCAAGCCCTTTAGGCAATCGCCACTTCTCAATCAACTCAGGGAAAAACCAACTATCAAGCTTTTTCCATTCATACTGATTATCACCCAACATCTCTTTATTCTTATATGCGTCATGAAGCGCTTTAGTATAATCTACCCTAAACTTTGTACTATTCACCAACTTGTAAATATCATTCTTCAATGCATTAACTTTTGCCTTGTAATTCTTATCCAAAATTATTACAAAATGATATGACTCATTTAAACCCTCCAGTATTTCTTTAGGAATTTCCTCCTCATCTTCCTCAAACATCTCCCATGGCTCAGGCTCCTTGCGTGGATCATATAACCTCAATGGAATCGGTCTCATCTGAACACTCTCAAAGTAATTCTCAATCTCATCGTCTCCTTTTAATAACTCCTCGCGATTATCATAAGGAGCTTTTAAGCCGACCTTTTTGTAAAATTCATCATCCACGGTATTATACACCTTCTTAAACTTGCCCATTTTGAGCTCTTTTTCCCTCAACAATCTCTGCAACTCAAAAGTCATATATTTTTCAATTGCTTCCAAAACAGAAGAGCTATCATGCTTGTGTTCAACACCGAAGATATATTCGATTATGTGGAGGTTTTTGAAGCACATTGAAACTAAATCTTAATACTAATATAGTTTCATTATACAATATTACTCAAAAAATTTTATTATATGAACAATTTAATTAAAAAATAATTTACTAATATTAAAAGGCAAAGACATGAAATAAGAGAAAATAGGCAAAAATGCTTGACACATGCAAATATATGTGCTACACTGTACATATACTCAATCGCTCATTAAATACACATTACGCATAAATATTGGGAGAATACAATGTCCTTAGGAAATACTGGCAAGATGAAAGTCCTACTCAACAATCTACCAACAATTATCACACATGATGACACAACAAAAAAAGAAATATGTTCAGATTGTGGTGATTACGAAACTTATTGTCACTGCGCAGATGACATGCCAAAGTTTTCTTTATCTGACATGGACTGTCCGAACTGTGGCGATGCACAATGTATTTGTCGATGTTCACCAGTTGAGATCCGTACAGCAGAAGACATGACAAATGAGTCATTTCTTGATGGCATCTACCCCGAAACTGTTTGTGGTGAATGCCTAGAGCTTGAATCAGAATGTACCTGCAATAACAACATATGTCCTGCATGCAATTGTGATTTCTCGTGGTGCGCATGCTATGATGGTTATTAACCAGCCCCTCAAATACACTACTTAGCATACTGAACTGACTTAGCATTA
>CAZMSR010000029.1:0-10431 GCA_964569045.1 uncultured Gammaproteobacteria bacterium
CGAACTCGTTAACTGTCGTTAACTTACCGGTTCAGTTTATCCAGGACTAATCACAATGCTCATATGACGCAAATTTTAAAAGATATTTTAATTCAAACAGCACTAATCCTATATACAAAAAACTTAAATACAGACTCAAGAAGATTTTAATAAAAGAAAGAGAAACTTTGATTCCATTGATTGATATTAAAATAATCACACAAGCTAGACTTAATAGGAGTGCTGCTCATAAAAAAATGAGTTAGAAGAGTTAGGATGTGAATAAGCAAGAAGACTAAAAAAAGTCGCTTTAATTAGCGGCTTTTTTTGTTTTTTCTAGCTTTTCTAACCAGAGACCTAACCATTAAGTGAGTGCTAGCCTTAGGTTATTAATCTTTAAAAATAATAAACATATGCATCAAAATCAATATTACAAAACAGCCTCTTTCTATACTTCAGTGTTTCTGATTATAAAAAATTGCGAGTTAGTTGGGGTAGAGGGAATGACAGACAGTAAAAAAATCTTTGTCTTTAATAAAACACCAAAATTACAAGAATTAGTGCAAGTCTTTAACTTTGGTAAAGAAGAAGATGATCTAGCCTTAGTGGATGCTCGCAAAATAGGATCAGCGATCAAAAAACTCAAAAATGCCCTGTACCAATAAAATGCACTTTTAAGACCTAGTTTAAAAATTAATCTTGGTTCAAACTTAATTTTAAAAGACAAAAAACTCAATATCCAAGCACCTAAACCGTTTTTGAAGCTAAAAAAGAGCCTTGAGACACTCCCAGAGGCAAAATACACATTCGAACCTAGAATTATGGGCGAACATTGCAATAAAAACACCGCTTTAGCGCCCGTGAGTCCACGTTGGCGGAGAGGGAGGGATTCGAACCCTCGTTAAGCCATTTTTAGTATTGCTTTAGTGTTAGCAATAATTCATGAAATAGCCTTATTTTAAAGGTTATTATGCAAGTTTCAGTCTCAGCCACGATTAATCAATTTTACCACCATTCATCACTTTTTGGGCAACCAGTGGGCAACACTTTTTGTTTTGCGTACTAACAATATAGAGGAGTGATGAAGAGGTAGAAAGTTGCCATGGAATTATTGCTTAATACAAAAAGAAAAGCTGCAACCTTAGTTGCAGCTGAATTTCATGAGGCGCATTTGTTCTTTGACAAATTCTTCGGTAGTTTTAAATTCTTCATAGCTCGTTAAATATTTGTATTCAAGGCTTTGAATTTCACTGTCCGATAACTCATGACCATAAGTAGGCTCAAAGGGTAAAGTTATGTCAATATAATCTTTTTTTATAACTTCAGTATCAAATGACTTTTTGCCATGCGGGTTATCTATTCTTGCTTTTTTGAGTGCAACTAAAAAATCTTTTTTCATTTTTTCTGATCTTTTCTTGTACTCTAATTCTCGCTCCTTGGTTACAGGTTTTAAAATATTTTCTTCGCTTGTAGTTTCCATTAGCATATTTACACCTCGCTTGATAGTTTGAGAATGAACTATATTATTAATATACACTATATTATTCTCAAAGTCAAGTAATTTTACTTTTTTTTGTTAAATATTATTCTAAAGAAGTTGAATGCTCGTTTAATGCCTGTTCAAATGTTTTTCCAATATATCTTTTTAGTCCTTTTATTTGAAAATATTTTAAAGCAAATTTTTCTTTTGCTTTAAGGATGTACTCATCGGTAATAATTTTATTTTGCATTTCAACCACTTCCTGCTTATTTTCTTTTCCGGCTATTCTTTCATAATCTCTGTTGTATTTTTCAGTGTCTGTAAATTCACCATCTTCCATTGATGCAAGTTTAGTTAAATTTCCTGTTTCATCAGCGTCATAAAGTAAATAGTATTTAATATTCGGGTGCTCTTTTACAAGATCTATTAGCTTTTCTCGGCTTTCTCTAATTCCTGCAAAGCCTTCTGTAACAGCGTCAAATGGTGGTCGGGGTTCATTCATACTTCTTGCTAAAACTCTTATTAAAGACACTTCCAATGGACATTCAATGTCTAGGATTCTAACTTCCTTTTTGAAGTGTTCAGCAGTTTTCAGTAAATTGCTAATCTGCCCTTCAGTGTTAAACCTCTGATCCATAACAAGTGATAATTCTGGTCGTTTGAGTAGATCTTGCTTAATTTTGTGACTTATCATTCCGCCTTCCATATGCAATTGAGATGTTGTTCCGTATGGCTCGCCATTTTCCATGTGCCAATTTTGAGCTTGTTCTTTTTGAATATCAGGGTTTAATGCTCCGTCTAACTCGCCCTCTTCATTTAAAGCATGTGCCAATGACGGATCTCTGCGTATCATTGTTGATTTACCTGATGCCGTATTGCCTCTGTAGGCGTGAATTGTTGGAACATCATCATTAAGTCTTTCAGACTGTTTAATTCCACGCTCAATTCCTAGTTTAAGTAAAGCTTCTTGCATTTCTGCTCGAAGTGGAATCCAATTATCAGGATTATTAACATACTCAAATAGCTCACCACGCTCCATAGATTCGGTTGAATCTTTAACAAAGAATTTGTAAGCATCAATAGTTCCTTTACTTCTCTTAAATAGCTCATCAGCTAGCAAAAAGGTATTATTGCCTTTAAGGTGCTCGCCGTACTCTTTGATATATTTGTGCAATTCTAATAACTTAGAATCACTATCACATGCAAATTCTTTTAATTTTCCGTTTTTGTCAATTATCAATAAAGTATTTTGACATGTTTCGATGAGGCAACCCTTTAAATGCTCGACATCTTCAGCTTTTGCTCGCTCATTAAATAACTGAATTAGTTCTTCTGTGTTTTCCGCCTCACTAAGCTCAACTAACAGATCATTAATTGGCTCAATGCTAAGTCTTTCGTCTTCCTTGTGTTTCTCTAGTTTTTCATCTGATTCATTTTTCGGCTTTTCTTTTTTTGTTGGAAATGATTCAAATCCCATATTGTTTAAAAAATGTAATATAATTATTATAGCTATATTGTATCACATTTTTTTAAAAATTAATCTTTGGAGATTATAGTATCGTCCGCATACTCTACGGTAAAGGTTTTAAAATCACTAAAACTAATATCATCAAAAATGATACTAACATTAACAGAAGACCCTGCTTTAATAACTATATCAGCTATTTTGTAATTTAGAGATCCTAGCTCAACTCTATATTCTTGGTCATATTCTTCTCCATAAGCAGTAAAATCAAGCTCTAAATCCTTATAATCCACATTCTGCTTATTTATTATTTCAAAGTCTAGCTTTGTGCCATTTTCAACCTCGCTTACTTCATTTATTTTTATACTATATGCATCATCTAAGTATTGAAAGTTTTTCACGTCCAGATCATAATAATTAGGCACTTCTAATACAATATCAGCTATATCCACATATGACCTGTATGTTTCATCGACATCTTGAGTTAACTCTAGATTGTCCTTTATTAACTCTTTTATTTTGCTTTCTTGAAAAAATCCATTTATCAAGTTGTAGGCTGACAGCACTAGTAAGATGGTGATTGTGATATTTTGTGGTTTAAACATATTTTTTTTATTGCTCGCATAATAAGGACTACTTTAGAGCATTTAACTAGCTAGAAGGCACATTCTAGTTATAAATTAAATTCTTCAAATTTTAATTTTCTCTTATCCGTTTCTTGAATTTTTTCAGCTGGTGAAAGCCCGCCAAGGGCTTTGTGCGGAAAATAATTCCAAGCGTCATTAACCACCATTAAAACAGAATTCAATGCTTCTACGTCTTGACCTTTGTCAAAAGCTTTAACAATTAAAGTTAATTCATTTTGATTATTTTCATTGTAAATAATTGTTTTAATGTTTTCTAATTTAAGTAAAGAATTATGCTCATCGATCAACTTTTCAAGTCTTTTTTCTATTTCTGGCGTTTTTCTAAAATTTGTTTTTTAGTTAGTTCTTGCATCGTCTTTGTTAAGTTTTTTTAGCATCAAGTTAAAGATATTTTCAATTTCAATTATTCTATAATATTCTTTTTGCTTGTTATTAAATTGCTTTTTTAAAATACTTGCTTCTTTTTTATATTTATTTAATTTTTTTATTGTAAAAAAATCTTTAAATACTTTTAAAGAAGAATTTATAGTCAACTCTGTCTCTTCTTCAATTACTTGATTTTCTTTTTCCATTAATTCTTTTTGATTATCAAAAGAATGCATTCTTATTCTAGATGACAACCCAAAGGTTTTTTTTTAAAATAAAAGATTTTACTCGATTATTTGGCTTATATGAAAGTATTGCAAAGCTGGTTATATTAGACCAAACAATTGGCTCAAATTCAGGAAATAATTTTTCATTAATGCTATTTAATGCTTCATCAAATTTTGCTTCTTTGGATATTGTGCTTTGCACTGTACGCAAATAAATATTAAAAAATACTCTAGGGATAACTTTTTTAAAACTTTTTTCTGTAATTTTCCAGTCTAGTGGAAAATTATCCCATATATCATAACTACTTGAAGACTTTGTTATTATTTCAAAAAAATCATAATTTAAAAAAATGTTTAAAAAATAATTTATATATTTGCCTATTTTTTCCCTTTTGTCTTCTTTTTGTTCTTTTTTTAATTCTCTCTCTTTTTGGTCTAAGTGCTTTTCAATATAAGCAAAGAAAAAATAATATTCTTTATCTATGTTTGTATTTATTATCTTTTCTATTAAAACTCTTAATTGTGCTATACATGCGTAAGCTTTAACCTCTCTTTGCTTAAGGGATAAATAATAGCCCATATTAAGTATTTTTAAAAAAACCTCTTCGGAAAAAATAAAAAAATCTAATTTCCTTTTATCTAAGAATTGATTAAATGATCTTAGGAGATTTGTGCTTATTTCAATTTTCCCTTCGTTTGAATTAGTTATTGTTTTGTTTATAAAAATAGATAAAAATTCCTTCTCTTGTTTAGCTTCTATTTCATTGCTCCAAATACTGTTCCAAATTTTTAAATAATTATCATCTACAACTTTTTTATTCTCTATATAAGAAAACCTTTTTTATAAAGCCCAATTTTCATCTTTGAGCCACCTAAATATTTTTATTATAATCTGTGTTAAATATGCGATGCCAGTTATTGAAGCTAGAAAAAGAAAAAAATTAAAGTATATAAAATGTTCTTTCGGGGTTTCTGCCCAAAATAAAAGAGAAAAAAATATAATAAAGGTATAGAAAATAAATTTTTTGTAATTAAAAAATTCTTCAAATAATACATAAAAATCTAAGGTTTTAAATTTAGTTTTTGTAATTGATAGTGTATTTGGAAAAACAGCTATAAATAAAGGTATTAGTATTGTAAGTAAAGCAATACCAAGACCCTGTACTAAATCCGGAGTTTTAGACCCTGTTAAAACAATAAAAATTATATCACTCAAGAGAGTGCACAAATTTTCTAAAAATAAATTTATCATACATTTTTATCACTATAATTCTTTCAATCCACTCAAAACCTCTTCAATATTACCATTGTGCACTAAAAAGAAATGAAGCTTACCTTTGCCAAACTTTGCCCAAATATCGGCAATAGCAGTTTTGTACTCCGTGTCTTCATTGCTAATCCTATCCTCACCCTTCCATTCAAGGGCAACAGTATTGCCATTTTTAGTTAAGGCGACAAAATCAGGGTAGAATTTGTTCTTTTTCCAACCCCGAATGTAAAAAGGGTCTTGTTTTTCACGATTACGCACCCAAAATTTTATATTCGGCAATGTATCAAGATCTAAGCGTTCAATAAAATTTAACTCTTCTTTATTAAGTTTGTCTATTTTTTCATAGTAATTTTTGTTAAATTCTTGTGGAATTTCTTGTTTAAGTAATATTGTTTCAGGAAAACTTTCAAATGATTTAGTGGATACTTTCTTTTGTGTCATGAATTTATCAAAACGCCTTCTTGCGTATTCTTCTAATACGCTATTAATAGCCTCATTAAGTCTATCGAGTAATGAAAATCGATTAACTGAAAGCTCTGATAATGATTTTTTCTTAAGTTGATAATCAATAGCTTTTTCTATAAATTCAACTTTGTCATAACTTGCTATTAGGGTAAAACGTGACTTTCTATCTAGCCATAAAACTAGCTCTTCTTTTGAAAAATTCTTATCTTTGTAGGTAAGATTAAGTATTTGTTGTTTACTCCTGTGCCACCTATTGTCATCTTCAATATCAATAATTATTCGTCCGTCGTTATCATAATGAATTTCAAAATCAAATTTATGGTTTTGTTCTGCTAATCTAAACTTTTCACCTATTAACTCTTCAAAAGTTAATTCGTTATTATTTAAGCTAATTAACGGTACTGTAAAATCTTCTTTAATCGCCCTTTTTACTTCTTTTGGGTCTTGAATAACACTATCTTTTGAAGAAAAACCAATTAAATCAAGTTTACTATAACCGTTTTTCTCAAGACCTAAAATAATATTATTAGCTGATTCTTTAAAGTTTTTAGCGGACGCAAAGATATATGATCTGTTTAAAGCTTCAATCTTTTTGCGCTCTGCATAAGGCATACGAATAATACGACCAATAATTTGCTCTACAGCTATTTTTGCTCCTATATTAGCGACTGATATTAAGACATAGGCAAAGGCACAATCCCAGCCCTCTGCAAGAGCATTAACTGTTATAATATAACGAATTTTGCATTTTTTACTGAATAAATCTACACCAGCTAAATCGTTTCTATCTGATATTTTTATTGCAATTTCTTCTTCAGATATTTTAGCACTAATTAAATGTTCTTTAATTTGCTCGACTGTTATATTTTTTTGCACCTTACTCTTAGGTTGAGCTTGAATTAAAGCTATTGGGCGAATATATTCACCCTTGTTTTTCCTGCTAATCTTTTCTAGTTCGGTTCTTTTTTCTAGTCCACCAGCAATTGAATTTTGCCACTGAACTGAACTTTCAAGAACAATTGGTATTTTAACCATTTCCTCGCTCTTAAGATCAGACGAGGTTATATCTACTAAAATATTGCTTCCTGTGCGTGGAGTGGCGGTATATTCGATTACAAAACTTGGGTTTAAGTCATTTAAAAAATCAATTGATAAATTTGTTGTTGTTTTATGCCCTTCATCAATAACAATCAAGGGATTACTCATTCGCACAACATTAGCTAGTGAGTTGATAATAGTATTTTCCTCATCTCTTTCTAAATCATCCCTATCTTCTAAATTTTCAAAATGACTTAAAAGTGCTCCATTTTCTTGATATACTTTATATTTATTTTGCAACTTTTTTTCTTTTCTAAATGCTTCTAAGCTTGAAATTATAATACATACATTATCTTGCACATCTTCTCTTCTAATTCTTAAAGCTTCTTCATTGGAAAAAACACGCACTCCATTTTCAAAAGCGTCATCTAATATTCGTCTATGCCAATCATTGCGATCTTTAAATTTTTTAAGAGTTTGAGATTTAATTGATTCAGACGGCACAAACCACATAACCACGCCTCGATCCATCTTATGCCTTAGAAAAGAACGCATAATTTGATTGACAGCATGGCAACCAACGAAAGTTTTACCACCACCTGTTGGAATTTTTACGCAAACAAAAGGCACATCGTTAAAATGCTCAGAATTATATGGACGTTCGGTTAAGCCTATGAAAGCGTGTTTTGGGCTAACTTGCTCTAAATCCTGTAAATAATTCTTGAGAGTGTCTAGGGCTGATTGTTGATATTTTTTGAGTTGCATATTAATAAACTTTTACTTCGTAAGGAATTTGCTTAAAAACTACATTATATTTTTTGAGAGTTTTATTGGTTAACATACACTTATCTGCATAAACAACTTTTACATTATTATTTTTATTTAATATCTTCAAAGAAGATTCATCTAGAATATTTAAACCTTTTTCTTTATAAATTAAATAATATTCTTTTTTAGCATGTTCACCAATGTAATTACTTGATATTAAAGCTGGATTTATATTTGTTTGAGTTTCAGTAAAATAAATATACGTTGCGAATTGCTTAAAATCACAAGCTTTTTCAATTTGACCCTTTTTATTAAAAAGAGGCTTACCTAGCTCACAATATTCAAAACCATCTTTATATTCATATTTTTTAATTGCTCGTTTTACTCGTTCAGCTGTTATATCTTTTGCGACCTTATCTTCCATTTCAACAAGAATAAACTTTCTATTACCACCATCTTCTTTATTTAAATTCATAACTGCGTGGCCTGTTGTTCCTGATCCTGCAAAAGAGTCTAAAATTATATCATCACTATTAGCGGAAAGATTGATTAACCGCTTTAATAGTCGAACTGGCTTAGGAGTTGCAAATCCATTATCAGGAAAAAGGTTTTTGTAGTCTTTTTTAGCTTCATCATTACTTCCAACTTCGTCATAAAGCCATATTGTCTTTGGTATTACACCTTGCTTCATCTCATTTAAATATTTTTTTAAACGTGGGATAGCGTCACCTTTTCTGCCAAACCAAATTTTTCCTTCTTTATCCGCCTCTTGTAATGTTTTTACACTATATCTTGGAAAAGTTCCCATAGGCGGAGACCACTTGACTCCATTTAAAAAGGTAAACTCATACCCTGAATCTGTTCCACTTTTTGCATGTAACGGTTGCGTCATCCAAGAACCTCTAGGATCATTATCAGAATTTTTATATCGAGCATCTTGCTCTTTTGTTCGTGCAAGTAATTTTACTTTAAAGTTATTATTTTGCTTGTTCTTTGCATAGCAGATAATAAAATCATGTGTTGCTGAAAAATATTTTGCATCATTGCTTTGAGTATATTTTTTTTGCCAAACAATATTTGCTACAAAATTTTCTTCACCAAATATTTCATCCATTGCCTTTTTTAGATTGCAGTGTTCGTTGTCATCAATGGATATAAAAATAGCTCCATCGTCTTTTAATAATTCTTTAAGAAGCTTCAATCTTGGGTACATCATGCAAAGCCATTTATCATGACGACATAGATCTTCAACTTCTTTCCCAACGACTTTTCCCAACCATTTTTTAATTTTTGGAGAATTAACCTTATCGTTATATACCCAACTTTCATTGCCCGTGTTATACGGTGGGTCAATATAAATGCATTTAATTTTCCCAGCATAATAAGGCATAAGAGCCTTTAATGCGTGTAGATTGTCACCATGCAAAATAAGATTCTGAGAGCTTTCACCAGCTGAAGTTGACTTAACCTTTTTAAGCAACCTAAAAGGAACCTCTTTATCGTGGTTTATCACCGCCTCTTTACCTATCCAGTTTAATGTTGGCATATAATCTCAATGATTAAAAAAAATACATTCTAATTCAATATTACTCTCATTATTAAAATTAATCAATTCTTTCTAATTCAATAAAAACAGTTTATTCTCGGTATTTTATTAAAATTTTATATTAATTTCATAAATATTGATTCAACAAAATAAAAGAAGTTTGCGGAAGTTGCACATCTGTGCGTCACAACTTCGCACAACTATTTTTTTTATATTTAAACATACGGCTTAATGTTTTTTTCGACGGGAAAAATCATTAACCAAATTTACAATCCAAAAAATACAAATAAACATTAACTATTACGTCGCCCACCAAAAAAGGCGAATTTCAAAATCTATTCAAGATCTTGAAATCCGCCTAAAAAACTATTTGTTTTCTTCTGTTTCAGTTTCAACTTTCTTTATTTTCGGAACTTTGATTATCTGCTTTCGGTGGAATAGATTAACTGGGATCGAAATGGTAGCTATAGCTTTCTCGTTCTCGTCTAGTATATCCATTACTGAATATGACTTTATAGCCTTTTCTCCATTTCTCACGGTATATCCATGTTTAAGCCACTTTGGGAAAGTGTAGCAGGATGTTTTTGGATTATGCTTTTCTAAGCATTCTTCACCCCATCTCTCTACTATTTGAGAGGTTACTAAATTATAGGACTTTTCTGAATTAGTCCACCTAGCGTTATTTGTACGCATATGATTTTTGTTTGCGATTGATTTTAAATTAAAACTACATAACACCGCAATTAATTATCTAGTCTTTATGAGGTCTAATACAGCGTTTGATAGCTTGCCCGTGTCAATGTGGAGACTTGTACTACATTGATTTGGGAAAAGCTAACGCTAAGATTAAAGACCTTGATGACAAGGAATTAACACACAAAAAAGCCCTTTTTCTCGAGCTTGCCTGCGAGAGGAAAAGGGCGATCTAAAAAATTAATAAACCTTTTTTACCCTGTATTAGATGATAAACGCTTAGCTTAAAAAACTTTTTCTTTTTTTTGATGCGACCGCACAAAAAAAAGAAAAAGTTTAAGCTAAGCGTAGTCTAGTAAAAGTTAAAATTGGTAATGATTGCATTGATGTATTTTAAACACTCCTTATTTAACTGGATTATAGGCACACATCTTGTCAAGTCCTGGAAATAATGAACCGTTTTTAGGTTAAAATAACGACAGATTTT
>CAZMSR010000030.1:0-334 GCA_964569045.1 uncultured Gammaproteobacteria bacterium
TACCCGTCGTAGCCTTGGTAAGCTTTTACCTTACCAACAAGCTGATAGGACATAGGCTTCTCTTAAGGCGATAAATCTTTAAGTGGGAATGACTTGTGTCCCCCCGCTACCATCGAGTATTATCCCGAATTTCTTCGGGTTATGCTCGGCCTTAAGGTAAATTACCAATGTGTTACTCTCCCGTTTGCCATGGGTCTAACCCATTCGACTTGCATGCCTTAGACACGCCGCCAGCGTTCATCCTGAGCCAGGATCAAACTCTCAGTAAAAACTTTGATTTTTGAATCAAGCTCTGTCACCCTCTAAGCATTTTGCAAAGAGGGGTTGTAACCCG
>CAZMSR010000030.1:344-9805 GCA_964569045.1 uncultured Gammaproteobacteria bacterium
CGCCGCCAGCGTTCATCCTGAGCCAGGATCAAACTCTCTAATTGAATGAGTGATTAAATAAATAATCGCTCGAGTTTTTTTAGCAATCGCTGACGAAAATTTTTATGTTTCCGAATTGTTTTGCGTCCGCTCAGTTTGCTTACGCTTATGAGCGAGTTACATTAAAATAAAATTTTAATGTAGAAATAGATAGGATTTTGATGCCTGCTAGCATCAAAAGATTGTTTAAATTGCATATTGTCACTTACTTATTTGTATAAGCAAGGTTTGTATTTGATTGTTAAGGTCCTTAGTAAATATAAAAACAGTATTAATACTGTTTTTATATTATCTAAGATGATATTATCTTAGATTTATTTAGTTGTCAAGACTCTTGTATATACCTGTCCACATAACATAGTGTATTTATGAACGAATGTGCGATATGTTTCAATTTTTTAGATAAATAAAACAATAATAATCTTACTTGTTCGAACCTCTGTGCATTAATTAACTCATAGCACTAGCCGCTCTAAATTATTTATTCTGATTAAGTTTTCTGATTTCGTGTTATGCGGTTGTTTTCTTATTTTTTTGCAGTGTTAACCCAAGTCTATGGTCTTTTGGTTGAATAGAAGATATTACAAATTCTTTGTTTTCACCTGCTTTAAAAATTGATTCAATTTTTTCTCCTGGTGATAATCCAAGTTGACTAATATGAGCTAGGCCATGAATGCTTTCATCTAGCTCAACAAATAATCCGAACGGATTTATTTTAATTATTTTTCCTGTGATTGTTTGACCTATTTTGTATTTTTTACCAATTTCGTTCCAAGGGTCAGTCTGAAGTTTTTTAGCAGATAGGAAAATTTTTGCTCCGTCCATGCTTATAATTTCGGCTTTAATTGTATCTCCTATTTTAAATAAATCTCCTGGGTCATCAATTCTTTGCCATGCAAGTTCAGAAATATGTATTAAACCTTCAAGATTTTCACCAAAGTTTACAAATACACCAAAGTCGGCAATAGCGGTCACTTTGCCAAGAACGACGCTCCCAACTTTATATTTTGATATCACGTCTTTTTGTTGTTCTGTCCAGGCATCCTTCTCACTAAATATTATTTTATCCTCATTAAAATCAAGAGCAGTAACTTTTACTCCAAGCTCCTTGCCTATAAATGATTTTAATTTTTCAAATATCTTATTCTTATCTCCACCACTTACTCTTGGGTAATGCTCAGGCGCTAATTGCGAAACAGGTAAAAATCCTGGGATTTGTCTAAAATTAGCAGTAAGGCCACCTTTGTTTGCACCAGCAACTTTTACTTTTATTATTTCTTTTGTCTTGAACGCATCCTCTAAATCAGATAGTGCTTTTTCTTGACCGGCAATTCTAAAAGATAACTCAATTTCTCCATTTTCATTTTCTTCTTCAAGAACAGTTGCTTCAACATTATCGCCAACTTTTAGCTCACTATATTCCGGTGCTTCAAAATAAAGCTCAGGCCCTCTTATAACGCCTACAAAATGACCGTTAATATTTATTTTTACTTCATTAGTTGATGTAGAAATTACTTTTCCGCTAACAATATCACCGGTAATAGGGGATGTGTTAGAGTTTTTTTCAAGCATTTTTGCGAATTCATCTGTATTTATATTTTTATTACTAAAGTCTGTTTTGAGGTTATTTTCAGCTGATATTTTTGTGTTGTTATTTTGTTTAGTCATATAAAACATTAAGACCAGCAAGGCTAGTCTAAAAAAGATTAACCCAATTCAATTGAGTCCCTTGAATGCCTAAAAATTCAAGGAGTTTATTTAAAAGGCAAAATTGTAAAAATACATTAGCATGTTAAGTTAATTTGAGCAAGTGAGATAACTGTAACTTCTCATGATTTTTTATGTTTTTTGAACGAATGTATAATTTTGTAGCAATTTTTTAGTATGCTTTTTTTATTTTATCTGCTAATTCTTTTGATCATTATTTTTACTTGTTTTGATCTTATAATTTGTCCGTCAATCATATTTGCTTCAGCATATAGTGTGTAACCACCTGTTTGTGGTACTTCTGCCCATTTGTAAATTGCTTTATTTGAATTAATTGAACTTAAGTTTGAAATTAAGGTCGGAGTTGAGCTTGCTTGACTAATTAAATAATAATCAATACTCTTTACTTGCTCAGGAGATCCAATGCTAACTTCAAGTTCAAGAGGAAAGTCAATGCTAGTTACGGCTAATCCATTATCAGGATAAATCCATGAAATTGTAGTTGAGATTACCTCTTTTTGATTACTATTTAATAGTAGATTAAATGAACGTTTTTCTTCTTTGCAGTTATCAATATCATCACAAATTCTAACTTTTAAATTGTGTAAACCATTTTGAAGAAAGCCAATATTTTTAGCTAAGTTGAATGGATAATTTTTGTTTGTAAATAATAATTGATTGTCAATATAGAATTCAGCTCGATTAATTCCTCTTGGCGCTGTTGCTTTGCTAATATTTACATAAAGCAATGGATCATTAATAGTTTCATGATTAGCTGGGGAGCTTATAACAAAATTAGGAATATTTTCTTCTTTATGTAGATTATCTTCTTCTGTTGGCGGTGCTTTAAAAATTATTTCAACTTCTTCATCTTCCGGTATCTCATTTTCTTCTTTGTACTTAGCAAGTAATTCTGTGCTAGAACTAGCTGCCCAACTTTGAACTGCTTTTTCCCAAAGGTCATACTGCCATTCTTTTTCCGGGAGTACTTCTTCGTTGTTTAAGGGATCTTCTTTGTTTATGTAGTGTAAGATATTATGTGGAGTGTAATACATTTTTTCTTCAATATAATTTTCTGGCGTTAGATTTGTAGCTAATAAACCTGAGGCTTTGTCAATTTTTAAAATAGAGAATGCATCTTCTTCTCCGTCTAATACTTTTTTTCCTGTTTTAGTTATTTCCGGTTTTTTAAAATTTTCAATTGGTGTATCTCCTAATACTTTTACCATAAAATCATGCCAAATAGGCGCTGCTACCTTTCCTCCGGCTGCTCCTTGATTCATGGCTGTATTGTCGTTATTGCCTGCCCAAACAGCTGTAATTAAAGATGGAGTATACCCAATAGTCCATGAGTCTCTGTAATTATTAGTTGTACCGGTTTTAGTAGCTGTCCCAGATGGCCTAGAGTCTAAAAATAACCAATTCCTATAACCAAAAGCATATGCTCTTAGTTCATTGCTAGATAAAATTGAATTAATCATTCTTGCTGTTTTGGGGTTGATTATTTGTTTCTTTCTGTCTCTAAATTCTTCTAGAATATTGCCATGTTTATCTTCTACTTTGAGAATAGAAGAAACAGGGTGAAGTTCACCTTCGCGAGCAAATATGCTAAAAGCATTAGCATGTTCCACCATTTTTATTTCTCCTCCTCCTAGTACTAAAGAAAGCCCTAGTTTATCTATATCATTTAGTGTTGTATATCCTGATTCTTTAGCAAGAGCTAGTACATTTTTAACTCCTGTTAAATAAAGTGTTTTAACAGCCGGTATATTTAATGATCCGGCTAAAGATTTTTTCATTGTAACAGGACCCAGTTCTTTGTCATCATAATTATGAGGAATATAGTCATCTTCATCTATAACAGAAAAATTGGTTAAAGTATCGTATAGTATTGTGTCTGGCGTATATCCCTTTTCAAAGGCAGCTGCATAAACAAGTGGTTTAATAGAAGAGCCTGGTTGACGCAAGCTGGTTGTTACATTGACTTGTCCGTCAATAGATTCAGAAAAATAATCTTTTGAACCAACCATTGCCAATATTTGTCCGTTTTTAGGGTTAATAACAACCATTGCAGCATTAGATGCATTATATTTTTCAAGAATTTTTTCTGAATGCTCATTAATTGTTTCTTCTGCTAAATTTTGCTTGTAAAGATCTAGTGTTGTAGTAATTTTTAAACCGCCCTGTTCAATTATTTTTTCACCATATTTTTCCGCTAATTGTTCTTTTACATACATTACAAAATGCGGTGCAATAATTTTTTGTGCCGGCTCTTTAAATTTTAATTCAGTTGCTTTGGCAATCGTTGCTTCTTCTTTGTTAATATAACCCTGTTCAACCATGATATCTAATACATAATGTTGTCTAGCAAGTAAAAGTTCTCTATTTGGTCCATATGGTGAATACCTAGAGGGGGCTTGTGGCAAGGCTGCTAGAATTGCCGCCTCAGCTAAATTTATTTCCAGCGCACTTTTGTTAAAATATTTTCGAGATGCTGCTTCAGCCCCATATGCTGTTGATCCATAAGGTATTTCATTTAAGTACATTTGCAGTATTTCATCTTTATTAAATTCTTTCTCAACTTGGTAAGCAAATATTACTTCTTTTATTTTTCTTGTATAAGTTTTTTCATTTGTAAGAATTGCATTTTTAATTAGTTGTTGAGTTAAAGTTGACCCTCCGGCTTTTTGTCCTTTTAGTACATTTGTAATCATTGTTCTTGTCATTGCCCATAAACTAAAGCCTTTGTGTTTGTAAAAATCTTTGTCTTCTATTGCAATTGTTGCTTGTTTTAAGAATATTGGAATGTTGTCCAAGCTAACCAAAGTTCTTTGCTCATCTCCATGAATTTCATATAAAATAGTTTTTCCGGTTTTATCTAGAATTTTTGTGGTTTGCGCTACGTCTCGTTCTATTAAAGAATTTGGATCAGGCAAGCTAGCAGAGAGTCTTAAAAAAGTAAAAAAAGCAAAAATACCACCACCAAGCATAGATAAAAATAGTAAAATAAAAAAAAGATATATTATTTTTTTAAATAATCTAGATATAAATTTTTTTGTTGTCCCACCGGGCTTTTTTTTATTGTTATAATTATTATGATTACTTTCCGGTCTTCGTTTAGGTAGCTCTTTAATGTATTGTTTTGGTGGGCTAGGGTGGCTCCTGTTAATAAAATTTTTTCTTCTTTGATCTCGCCAATTTTGGTTTGAGAGTTGAGGTATGGGCACTTTTATGTTTGGTTAGTGTAGTTTTTAAACTAAAAAATATTCTTTATTATATCAAATTAAACAAAAATTTGCATTTTTGTCTAGCCGAAGAGTTGACTTTTATTTTTATTTGTGTAATAAATAATAAATTGTAGTATAAAAGTAGTTTGAGTGCATGCTAAAAGTATGCGTCACGTTCCTTGCAACAAAAAAACGGAGGCCTATTATGAGAAAAAATATAAAACATGTATTATTATTTTTGTTTTTTGTGATGATTTGTGTAAGTGTGATGCTTGCTTCAAGGGTGCAAGCTGAAAAAGTACGATTACATGAAATTTATTTAAAACAAAAGCAGTATAAGTTGGAAAGACAGCAGGAGGAGCTGGAAATACAACGTGCATTAGAATTTGAAAAACAGATAAAAATCGCTAAAGAGCGTGCGTACTTTAAGCAACTCCAAGATGAACAAGAAGAGGCTATTAAAGAGCTTGAAGTTCAAGCTTTCAAGTCTCTTGGTGATTCATTGAATGCTGGTCATGCGGCATTAGCTAAGGTGCGAACCAGGGTTCAAATTGAGAAAAAATTGCAGAAAAAAAAATTTTTAAATAGAAGAACTTATGTTCATCCTAAAAGACGGCTAACATGGGTTAAAATAACTCAAGAAGAGCGAAATCATCGAATAATGCTTCAGGCTGAGCACGATGTTTCGCAACCGGATAGGATTCGTTGCAAAGGCGTGAATAGTAATTGTAAAAAATATATTTTTGAGCTTATTTCGAATGCTTCAGGTGGTGTAGCAAAAGTACCTTTTACATATCCTAATGCTTATGGATGGAAGTGGTATGAAAATGAATTTGCAAAAGAAGTAGAGTCGCAGGAAATCAGCAATGCAAGGCCGGGACAAATAGTCCAAATGAATTACAATGTTTATGAAAACGGACGCAGGCTTCCGCACACGTTTACTATAGTTAAAAATGATCTTAAAAAAAAACTTATTTGGGTAGTTGAAAACGCTAGAAGAAAACCACCGGATAAAAGCACTTATTGTCTTCGTAGAATTTCTATTAAATGGTCTGAGTTTGAAAAAAGAACAAGTGGGCGTTACACCATTTATCACATGACTGGTGGACGTGAGACTGAGATTCATATGGCAAAAAAGAAAATCAGAGAACACAAGGAAATATTTCAACAAAATTCTGCGAACACCAAAGAGTATGAACTAGTATATTCAACTCTTCTAGATTCTTCAATCTGAGGGCACTTGCAAATCGCTAGGCTCTCTTTTTTATTTGTTGCAAGAATATGCAGGAAAGCTGGTTTGTACACTGTCTATCGGCATGTTTTCAGGCATACGTTCACATCGCAGCAGAGTGCCAAGTTTTGTTATGGGTATTTAGATTAATTGAAAAGGTTAGCTTGATTTTTATGCAAGTTTATCATATGCTCATAGTGGACGCTTTCACGCAACTCCTTTTTGTTGTTAAAACACTTGGGCTTAATAACTAATAAGGGGAATAACGATGGACAAGAACGTACTAGATCTTTTGAATGCTGAGCTCGACAATCATGTTGTTGATGTAAGGTTGCCGGGTGAAAAGGAGTTTGTTAGATGTAACTTGGCTACGGTGAGCGCAAAATTTTCGCCAATATCCGAGCTCAAGAGAGTGTATGGTGAAATTTCTCAGGTTGATCAAAAGAGAATTCAAGATTGCTTTAGTGATGAGCGGTTCGAAGCGGTCTATGGGGTTTTTATTTTTTACGGTAAGCAAGTCTTTGCTTTTAATAGATTGTATTCGGAGTATGATGATGATAGAAAAGAAGTCGTGTATTTAAATTTAGCAGACGCCATTAATAGTATAATTGAAGCATTTTCGAGAAATAGTAGGAAGGCTACATCTCAGAGTAGTGACTTATCTGATGTGATTAAGGAAATGGTAGTTATGAGGCACGAGTTCGAGCAGTTAATGAGCCATATGTCATTCAGTAGGTTAATCGAGTTTTTCGAGATTCAAGCTCAATAAGATATGCATATACTATTTCAAAAAAGGAAAAGATGTTAAATAATTATATTCGTGGGGAGTTTAAATACCTCTCTTTTTTTACACAAAACTATTGACAGACTCATCATTAAAATGGATAATTTTACGCCTATATTAGGTAATTTTTCATTAAATAGGAAATGTATGCGACATTTTTTATTTGTATAAAATATTGGCTAATCTTAGCTAACCTTAATTTTGTTTAACGACAATTTACTATATGTCGCAGAAAAATTTATTAGCTAACCTTAGCTGAATATTGTCCCTACTGACCACAACAACGTTTAAACTTCTTCGCGTAGTCAAAATGTCGTAGGGATGATTTGAAGTTGTGATTACTGGCTAATAATGGAGTAATTAAGTTCAAAATATTTAAAAGTATTTTACAACTTTTTAATAAGATATAACGCTTGTCTGCCAAAATGTCATAGGAGATAACACCTTAGCAGACAAGCCCATTTTTATTAGTTGTTAATGATCTTTATTGTTACTACCATTGTAACGTACTGTCAGAATATGTCAAGTCTTTTTGGCTAATATTAGCTGTTATTTATCCCTTACGGCCTCAGCCACCCAGGTTCGGCTTCGACTTACAATCTTGCCGACTTCCCGAGTGGTAAGACCTTGCCTGTAAAGGACAACTGCCTTGTTCTTTAGGTTTTCTATCTTTTTTGTTTGGTACGGTGATTTTTTCATATGAGAGTGCTTTTATAGCGGTCTATAATAGTATTATAACAATAAGACAATTTTTGGCAACTTCATTATATCACCGATTGATCAGAATATAGTCCTTGATTTTTAATAATACTCGAAACCATTCCCTCAATTATTTTTTTAAAATCTTCATTTATTGGAGGCATTTTTACTTCAGGCATAATCTCAGGTATTTTTGAATTCTCAAGGATTAAAGCACGGTTACATGCAGATACAGGAATTTGAATAGCCGGACGAGCTTGAGGCTCCGGCATATTCTCAAGCTCTTTCTCTTTTTGCTCTTTTTCTATTATCTCCATTTCTTTGCTAAGTTCTTGTTCTTTCTCTTTTTGTCTATCCTTGATTTTTTTCAATACCTGATCACCGACCTGCATGTTAAATTTATGGCATCGCTCCTCTAAATCATGATCGCCCATCATAGTATAAACTTTACTGCTTTGCTGGTTAGCATGTCCTAAAACATTAGTCACATCAGCTGAAGAACCGCCCATTTTAATAATATTCCTTCCTTTTGCGTGCCTAAAGCTGTGAGCATTCATTACCGGAATCCCTGCTTTGTGCGAATAATTCCTTAGCATTTCAGCCACTCCGGAGTTAGTTAATCTATGACCAACCTTGCATCCTGTAACGCCTATAAATAGCGCATTTTCTTCATCAAGCTGAATCCCTTTATTTTTAACTAAATGTTCGCGCTTCTCAATCCAAGCTCTAAGATTAATATCAGCTTCATCAAACCAAAATATCTCACGAAACGGTCTTGAACCTTTATTCTTAGCAGTTTTGATTATTATTTTTTTTCTCTCAAAATTTAGTTTATCAATATTTATAGATAATAACTCGCTGTTTCGCGCGCCAGTATCCCAAAGCATGGTTATGATAGCTAAATTCCTAATATGGCGCGGATCATTATTCCTCGGTATTATAGATAATAGTTTTGCATATTCCTCAGGCGTTGCTACTCTTGGCAAATCCTCAAGCTCTTTTCCCGGAACCTCAAGAAATTTTAAAGGGATAACGTTGTATCCTTTTATTTGGCAGAATTCAAAAAATTTACGAAGGGCCATCATTTTAGGAATAAATGAGTTGCCCTTCCAGCCTAATTTTTCCATATCTTCAAACCAATCTTCAACTTGGTCTAAAGTAACATCTTCAACAGGAATATCTTTTATATATAGGCAAAATTGGCGCAAAGATAATTCATATCCTTTAATAGTTCCTGTTTTTTTCCTGCTTAATTTTCTTAAGCGAGAAAACTCCTCAATACATTGGCTAAATAACATAAAAGCAAAAACCCACTGCAACACAAATCTCAGTGGGTTTAGCCGTTTCCGTCCGCTTAAAATAAATCAAGCGGATAAAAAAGCGCTATTACACAATAACGCCTTGCAAGGCACTATTTTATTAAAATACTGAACTGCAAGTCACTTTTGTACAATAGAAAATAAAAATAAAAAAAATCATATTCTATTGTATTTTCATAAAGCATTATTGAGTAACCCATGTTTTGTGTTGAATTTAGATCCCTAAAATAGGGAACAATGGGTAATAATTAATTCTTTATAAGACCTATCTATGGCCAATACAATAGGTGTATGGTTACCGTACCTATTAATTTGAGTCAAGTAATTATCAAAAATCATCAATTATCAAAGTACGGATGAATAATTATTCAATTGATTAATGTTAGCAATCCATAGATAAATGATTAGTCCTGGATAAACTGAACCGGTAAGTTAACGACAGTTAACGAGTTCGT
>CAZMSR010000031.1:0-9369 GCA_964569045.1 uncultured Gammaproteobacteria bacterium
AAAATTTAGCCAAAATTAACAATTTATGGGTGAGGCGAGTTTGGCGACAGTCCCTCTTAGCACAAAATAGTAAGTGAATGCGGTTGGTGGATTATTAAAATGATAAAAAATATAGTAAAATGTAGTGTAAGTGCTTGTAATGCAGGTAATTTATTATTTTAAATATTTTATGTTTTTTATTAGTGTGTTTGTAATAATTTTAGGTTTGTCTATTGGTAGTTTTATAAACTGCTTGGTTTGGCGTTTGCATGAAGAAAAATCTTTGAGCGGACGTTCAATGTGTCCCAAGTGCAAACAAAAGATAGCCTGGTTTGATAATATCCCTGTTTTGAGTTTTGTTTTACTTAAGGCTAGGTGTAGGAATTGTAAAAAATTTATTTCATTTGAATACCCTTTAGTGGAAATAGTAGTGTGTTTATTGTTTTTTGCTAGTTTTTATATGAGTTCCAGTGGAATGGTTATGAGTGAGTTGTTGAGTTTAGATTTTTTTATAATAAATTTAAGAAATTTTTTTATTATTAGTGTTTTGGTTGTAATATTTATTATTGATTTTAAATGGTACTTAATATTGGATAGAGTTACTATTCCGGCAATTATTATTGTTTTTTTGCTAAACTTACTCACAGGAATGAGTTGGTCTTCAATGTTAATTTCTGGTATAATTGGAGGTAGTTTCTTTTTGATACAGTTTTTGATTTCCGGTGGGAAGTGGATTGGTGGTGGCGATATACGTCTTGGTTTTTTAATGGGAGTGATTTTAGCTTGGCCAAATATTTTGGTTGCTTTGTTTATAGCTTATGTGCTTGGTTCTTTGATTGGAGTATTTTTGATAATTATTGGCAAAAAAAAGATGGGGTCATTAATACCATTTGGCGTTTTTTTAACTATTTCCACATATGTTTCAATGTTTTGGGGTAATGATATTGCTTCTTGGTATTTAAATTTACTGTATTGATGTTTAATTATTTTAAATTTAATTTTTTTGTTTTTGTTAGTTTTTTATTACTAACTAGTTTTAGTGTTGTTAAAGCTGGCACTGAAGATAATGTTTATGGCTGGGCTTGGTCAAATAATTTTGGATGGATTAGTTTTAATTGTATTAATACTTATACTTGCGGTACAACAGGTTATGGAGTTAGCGTTGATAGAGCGACTGGTGAATTTGAAGGTTATGCATGGTCGCCGAATGTCGGATGGATAAGTTTTGCTGAGAATAATTACCCGGCTGTTGGTTTTTCTGGTTGCGTTGATGATTCGACTTGTGATGATAGTGATACTAATGGTTGCTCTGTTTGTTATAATTATTCGTTAGGAAATAATGGTATATATGGATGGGCTAAAATACTGGCTTTTGAAGATGAAGGATGGATTAAGTTTGATCATGGTCAGCTTGGATATGAGGTGACAGCAAACCCGGATACAGGATTTTTTAATGGTTGGGCTTGGAATGGTAATACCACTGATGCTGATGTTGATGCTGAAACAGGTGTTGGTTGGATAAGTTTTAATTGTGAGGATGCGCCAGGAGGATGTGGTGTGCCTGGCTACCGGGTTGTTGGTGATTTTGTTAATAATTTTCCAGAGGTTGCTAACTTAGAAGCTCCAAATTGGAGTTATGCTGAAGGCTGTTCCGCTTATGGAGCGCTTCAAGCTTTTTTAGAATGGGATTTTGTGGATCGTGATGCCGGGGCATGCGAAAAAGCCTATCGGATAATTATTAATGATAGTAATTCAACAAGTTCTCCAATTCTTGATACTGGCAAATGTGAGGGCACTTATGCTGCCGGTGGTTGTTCCGGTGGATCAGATACAGGCGCTTGTCAATCTACTGTTACTGCGAATCGTTTTAATTTAAAAAATGCTTTAGCTTCAGCAAGTTCTACTGAAGCTATGCAGTATGATAAAGCTTATTATTGGTGGATGAAAGTGTGGGATGATCGAGATTTGGAGTCTAATTGGGTGCAATTTGATGCTAGTATATCAGAGAGTGATGATGATCATAGATTGACAGATAATTCTAGTGCGAATTCATCTGATTTAACATTTACCACCTATAAGCATAAATTCCCAAATCCAAGTTTTAGTTGGTGGCCTCTTTATCCAAATATTGGTGAAAATGTGGCTTTTACTGATGCATCTAGATTTTATGCTACAGGTAATCCGGACACTGCTCAGGATTGTAATTCGGGTCAGTGTGATTACTATTGGACTTTTGAGCATGCTGTTCCTGAGAATTCAACTGATGATGATCCATCTGAAGTAAAGTTTAAAAGAGGCGGTAATATGAATGTTACAATAAAAGTAACTGATAATGATGGTTATTATTGTCATAATTCTGCAAATGTAGAAAATGTTAGTGTTTGCCTACCTCTTTGGCAAGAAAAAAGACCATAGGTAGCACTTATTATGCAAAAATGTTTAAAAAAAATTTTCAAAAACAAGCAGGTTTTACTTTTGTAGAGTTATTAGTCAGTATTTCTATAATTGCATTAATGAGCGCGCTTTTTTTTGCTAATTATAGAGGGGCCGGTATTGGGGTTGATTTAAGTGCAGCTGCTCAAGAAATAGTGTCAAGAATTAGAGTTGCTCAAAATTATAGTCTTGGAACTAAGAAATTTAATAATCTCACTCCTCTTGGTGGTTGGGGGGTGTATTTTGATTATGAAAATACTAATAATGAGTATATAATTTTTGCTGACTTGGATGGGGATTATATTTATGATACCGGAGAAGAATACTCAACCTCATATTTGCCTAGAAATGTAATAATTAATTCAATGTCAAAATCTGGGCCTGTTAATATTGTGTTTTTGCCACCAGATCCACGTACTTACATTAACGGTGAGGATGATCAATCTCTAAATATTAATTTAAAAGAAGAAATTAACAATACTAGTGAACAAGTGCAAGTTAATTTTTTGGGTTTAATTGATGTTTCTGACTAAATTTTATAAACAAAAAGGCTTTGGTTTAATAGAGGTTACGGTTTCTGTATATATTTTAGCTATGGGATTGCTTGGTTTGATGTCTTTATTGCATCAAAGCTTAAAAGCGCAAGGTATTAACAAGAATACAATAATAGCAGCTCAATTAGCTCAAGAAGGCGTGGAGTTGGTAAGAAATGTTCGTGATAATAATTGGTTGGATCCTAATAATACTGATTGGAAAATTGATATTATTGGCGGTAATGGTGGCATGATATCCCAATCATTTACTATTGATTACCGCGGACGTGATGAAATCGCGACTGTTAGTAATATTGATGACCCTGCAGCTAAGTTATATATAAATCCAGATAATTATTATACTCATGAAGCATCAGGCAGTGACCCTACTTTGTTTTCTAGAGTGATTGAAAAAATTAATCCTAGCCCAGAATATATGGAAATAGTGTCTCGTGTAAAATGGAACGAGAGAGGTGTTGACCATGATTTTGTGGTATCTACTAAATTGTATAATTGGAGGTATGCAAATAGGTGAGTGATTGTGTGAAATATTGTATATATGATTATATGAAACAAATTATTAATAATAAAAAAGGAGTTACAATAGTTGAGATGTTGTTTTCTATTTCATTGTTTGCATTGTCTATTATGGCTGTAATGGAAATTTTTGTTACTGTTGTTGATGGACAACAGAACGCAATTGCCTCAAGAAATTTGCAAGAAAATATGCGTTATGCCTTTGAAGTTATGGCTAAAGAGTTAAGAATGGCAAGAATTGATGGAGTGGGAAGTAATGATGTTTGTGATGATTCTGATCCGTCAAGGGAAATTGATGATTATAAAATTTATGACAATGACGCCGACTATGATGCAAGTGCTTCATTTTTAAAGTTTCGAAATTATCACAATGAGTGTGTTAAATATTCTCTTGAAAATAATAGAATAAAGGTTGAGCGCGATACGGCTTCCGGCTATTTAACTCCTGATGAAATAAGTATAAGTAATTTAAGTTTTTTAGTTAAAGATAAGTACACTGGTTCTCATCCTGCTACGCAAGGGGAGCAATCTATTGTTACTATTCGCATGGACATTAATACAAGAGATACAAAAGTGAGGCATGCGCAAAACATGAAAATACAAACTACGATTTCGTCTAGGTATTATTAATTGAGTGATACAGTGAATTAGTATTTTTAAGTTTATGAATTTAGTATAGTATATATGATTGGATTTATTGCAAAATTAAAAAATCATAACAAAGGAAGTATTTTATTCATGTCGGTTTTGATTTTAACCGGCATTTTGACAGTGACTTTAACCATTGCTAATTTGGCTTTGTCTGGCATAATTATCGGTGGTACTCAAGTTAAGTCAATACAAGCTTATTATGCAGCTGATGCTGGTATTGAGCACACTCTTTACTGGTCGCGTGCTAGCACAACTGCAACTAGCACTTTAGAAAATGATATTTTTGATGTAGCAAGTTCTAGTCTTTCGAATGGGGCTAGTTATTCGGTTGATTATACAACTTGGGGGCAAGGATTAATTACCGGAACAACAACAAATACCGGTGATTATGCTAATCGATTAGGTGGGTATGTGCGTAATTTTAAATCAGATGGTGAATATGCTAGCTTACGAAGAACTATTGAGGCGCAATTTGGTTTTGTTCCATGGGATCAAATTGTTACACCAACTTGTGATAAGGCGCATTTAGTGCTTTGTGAAGATGAGGTGTCTTGTGAGTTGGCTGGATTTGGTTATTGGTATAATGGAGTTTGTAATGAAAATCCACCTAAGCCAGAAACTCCCGGAGATCAATATGATTATGATACAACAACCGGTCAATGTGATGCAGAGCATATTGTGACTTGCGAAAATCAAAATGATTGCGAATATTATGGTGGGTATTGGTATTTTGATGCATGTAATTTAAATCCATGTAATTGTGATAATGAATTAAATTGTACGGCAGCCGGCGGTTATTGGTATAATAATGTATGCAATAAGGACCCGGAGTAAGTATAGTATTAAGTGATCTATGAACAAAAAGCAAGCTAAAAATAGAATAGAAAAATTAAAAAAAGTGATCGCGCATGAGCGTTATCTTTATCATGTGTTGGATAAATCCGGTATTTCAGATACTGCGCTTGATAGTTTAAAAAATGAACTTCAAAAATTAGAATCAAAATATCCGGAATTTATAACTCCTGATTCGCCAACTCAAAGAGTGGGTGGTGATGTTTTGGATAAGTTTGCGAAGGTGACTCATTATGTTCCAATGTTGTCTTTATTTGATTCTTTTACGCAAGATGATATTAAAGATTGGGAGACACGAATTATTAAGCTTCTTGATGATTTTGCGCTTTTAAAACGTTCAGGTTATTTTTGTGAGTTAAAACTTGATGGATTGGCTATGAGTTTGGTATATGAAAATGGTGTTTTTGTACAAGGAGCAACAAGGGGTGATGGAAAAATAGGCGAGGATGTAACAAATAATTTAAAAACAATAGAGTCAATACCTTTAAAATTAAGGGTTCCTGAAAAAGAGGAATTAAATAAACTTGGTTTATCTTTAGAGAGTGTTAAAGAAATTTTAAAGTCTAGAATAGAAATTCGTGGTGAAGTTATAATGACTTTGGCTGGTTTTAACGAGATTAATAAAAAGTATAAAAATATGGGTAAGCAACTTTTATCTAATCCTAGGAATGGTGCGGCTGGTTCAGTTAGACAACTTGATCCAAGAGTGGCTCATGAGCGAAATTTGGATTTTTATGCTTACGAGATTGTTACTAAGATGGGGCAAAAAACACGTTATCAAGCTAATAAATTAGTGGAATTTTTTGGTTTTAAAGTTGTGCCTCAGAATAAATTATGTAAAGATGTGAATGATATTTTTAAACTTCATGATAAATGGGATAAAAAAAGAGATGAGTTACCTTTTGAGTGTGATGGATTGGTTATAAAGGTAAATAATTATGATTTATGGAAAAAATTAGGCATAGTTGGTAAAGGTCCTAAATATATGATGGCATACAAGTTTTCAGCCGAACAGGTTACAACAAAGGTGTTTGATGTAAATTGGCAAGTTGGAAGAACTGGTACAATAACACCCGTAGCTAAGCTTGAGCCTGTAAGTGTTGCTGGAGTGATTGTTAGTAATGCCACGTTGCATAATATGGATGAAATTAATAGGCTTGGGTTAAAAATTGGAGATACTGTAATTCTTGAGCGAGCTGGTGATGTTATTCCTAAAATTGTTAGAGTGTTAGATAAGCTTAGAAGCGGCAAAGAAAAAAACATTAAAGAACCTGATAATTGTCCAATTTGTGAGAAAAATGTTGTTAAATTAAAAGGACAAGTTGCTTTTAAATGTATAAACAAAAATTGTTATGCAGTAAATTTACGAAATTTAACACATTGGGCATCAAAAAAAGCTTTGGATATAGATGGGTTAGGACCTAAAATAGTTGAGATTTTGAATAAAAATGGACTTGTTAGTGATGTAGCTGATTTTTATTCTTTAAAAAAGGAAGATTTGCTTGCACTCGAGGGATTTCAGGAAAAATCTGTAAATAATTTACTTGATAGTATTAATTTAAAAAAAGAAATACCTTTAGAAAAGTTTTTGTATGCGCTTGGTATTCATCATGTTGGGGAAGAAACGGCAATTTTATTAGCAAAAAAATTAGGTTTTGAAAATATGAAGGCGTTTGATTTGGTAAGTAAAGTGTTAAAGATGTCTCAAAATGATTTAATTAATATTAAAGATATTGGTGAAAAGGTGGCTAAAAGTATTAAAGAGTGGTTCTTAAGTGAGTATAATTTAAAGATTTTAAAAAAATTAGACAAGAAAGGAGTTTGTATTAAAAAATTAGACAATAAAGATGTTTCTAAAGATAAGATATTTAGTGATAAGATATTTGTATTAACAGGCTCTCTTTCTCAATTGACAAGAGAGCAAGCAAAAGATAAAATAAGAAAATTAGGTGGAATTATAGGTTCAGGTATTAGCGCAAAATCAGATTATTTAGTAGTTGGTAAGAATGCGGGCTCAAAGCTTGAGAAAGCAAAAAAATTGAATATAAAAGTAATTAGTGAATTTGAGTTAATGCAAAAAATATAGTTATAAATATATGAAAATTTCTAAAAAAACAATAAAAGAAGTTGCTGAGTTAGCTCGATTAGATTTGGTTGGTAGAGATGCTGATATTTATGCAGATCAATTATCAAATATTTTTGAGTATATAGAGCAACTTAAAGAGGTTGACGTCTCTGTGCTTGGCCCAACAGCACAAGTTACAGGTCTTGAAAATATTATGCGGAGTGATGTTGTCCGTGATTGTGAAGTAGGGACTCGAAATAATGCACTTAATCAAGCTATTTTGGAAAAAAAACAAATAAAAGTCCCAAGAATATTAAAGTAACTGAAAATTATAATCATTTTTGCATGAGTTGCTTGGTGGTAAATAATATTTACATGGAATTAAATAAATTAACAATAAGGGAAGCGAGTGAAAAGCTAGCTAAAAAAGAAGTGACCAGTATTGATTTAACAAAAGCTTGTTTAGGTCAAATAGAAAAAATTGAGCCAAAGATTAATGCTTGTATTACAATTGCAAAAGAAGAGGCATTAGCTCAGGCAAGATTAGCTGATGAAAAAAGGGCTAGTGGTGATAATTCAGCTTTGCTTGGTGTGCCATATTTAGCTAAAGATAATATTTTAACTAAGAATATTCGTACAACAGCTGCTTCTAATGCGTTAAAGGGCTATATTGCCCCATATAATGCTTCAATTATTGAAAAGTTAAATAAAGAAGGAGCAGTACTTCTTGGGAAGACTAATTTGGATGAATTCGCTCATGGTGCTTCAACCGAGAACTCTGCTTTTGATGCAACCCACAATCCTTGGGATGTTAATCGAGTGCCGGGAGGGTCATCCGGAGGTTCGGCTGCTGCTGTTGCTGCTGATATGTGCATATTTGCTCTTGGGACAGATACCGGTGGTTCGACTCGTCAGCCGGCTAGTTTTTGTGGAGTTGTTGGCTTAAAACCAACTTATGGAAGGGCTTCTCGTTATGGTTTGATATCCATGACTAGCTCAACTGATGTGCCTGGCGTAATTTCAAAAACAGTTGAAGATTCTGCTATAGTGTTAAATGTAATTGCCGGGAAAGATAAGTTTGATGCTACAACTTTAGATAGTAGTGTTGTAAATTATCAAGATAGTATTAATTCTGTTAATTTAGATGGTTTAAAAGTTGGTTTGCCAAGGGAGTATTTTGAAAAAGGGATTAATCCTAAGATTAAGGAAATAGTAGAAGAGGCTAGTGATAAACTTATTAAGCTTGGGGCAAAAGTTGAAGAAGTAAGCTTACCTCATACTAAGTATTCAGTTCCTGTTTACTATATAATTACTCCATCAGAAATAAGTTCTAATTTAGCTAAGTTTGATGGACTTCGTTATGGGTCAAAGGTTGATGATGCAAAGGATTTGTCTGAGGCTTTTTTGAAAAATCGTGGTAATTTTTTTGGCTCAGAAGTTAAGAGAAGAATAATGATAGGTACTTATGCTTTGTCGTCTGGTTATTATGATGCTTATTATTTGCGAGCGCAAAAAGTAAGAACAAAAATTAAAGAAGAATTTGATCATATTTTAAATAAAGTTGATTTGTTACTTACTCCAACTTCGCCTCATGTAGCTTTTGAAATCGGTAATCAAAATAAGGATCCTTTAAAAATGTATTTAGAAGATATATTTGTGGCACCTGCTTCACTCGCAGGTTTGCCTGCAATTTCTATTCCATGTGGATTTAGTGAAGGTTTACCTATTGGGATGCAGTTAGTTGGTAAACGATTTAGCGAAGATATTTTATTTAAAGCTGCTAATATTTACGAAAAAAATACAAAGTGGCACACTAAAAAACCAGATATTAAAGTCGAAGAATAGGAGTTTTTATAAATAAAAGTTACGAATTGCAACTAATTAGTGATTCGTGATTTTTAATTTAAAAATTGAATATTAGGAGAGATCGCCTAGTGGTCGATGGCGCACGCTTGGAAAGCGTGTAAAGTGTTAAAGCTTTCGAGGGTTCGAATCCCTCTCTCTCCGCATCACTTTTAAAGAAGGGCTTATGCTCTTCTTTTTAGTTAATATTAGCGTAAATTTCAGTATTATCTAGTGCGTTTTTTCTCTCTAATTTAGAGCCATATTTTAAGGTGTTGCCCACCTGTTGCCCAAGATTTACAATAAATGTATCAGACTCCAACTTGCTGATAGCATCTTCGAGCACAGACGGCGAAAGATGAGCATATCGCATAGTAGTTTGAATATTAGAATGCCCTAATAATTCTTGAATAGCTTTTATGGTGATTAGTCCTGGATAAACTGAACCGGTAAGTTAACGACAGTTAACGAGTTCGT
>CAZMSR010000032.1:0-8876 GCA_964569045.1 uncultured Gammaproteobacteria bacterium
TACGCTAATATTAACTAAAAAGAAGAGCATAAGCCCTTCTTTAAAAGTAGTGCGGAGAGGGAGGGATTCGAACCCTCGGAACCCTTGCGGGCTCAACGGTTTTCAAGACCGTCCCAGTCAACCACTTTGGTACCTCTCCAATTTTAGTTTAAAAATTATTTATTTTTTTTATTTGTTGCACACTCTTTATTGCTGCATTTTACCTTACCAGCTTTGGTTGTTATTTTCAAGTTTTTGCATTTTGTGCAAGTTTTTCCGGTAGGTTTTCCGCTGTAAGCATTTTTACATGTTGGATAAGTATTGCAAGCGTAAAAAGGACCACGACGGCTTTTTTTTTCAATAATTTCACCTTTTTTACACTCCGGGCATTTTATTCCTGTTTTTTGACTATCAGTAGTAATTCCAACTATAGATTTGCATTTTGGGTATGCTTTGCATCCTAAAAAAGGACCAAAACGACCTACTTTAACACCCATGGGTCCCTCACATTTTGGGCAAATTTCATCTTTGTATTTGGTAGTGAGTTTTTTTATTTGTTCATTGTCTTCTTTACCATCTTTATCTTTGTCTGTACCTGGGAGTGAGCGCATGCTTTTGCATTCTGGAAATGCAGAGCAGCTTAAGAATTTTCCAAATCTACCAATTTTTATTACCATGTATTTGCCGCATTCTTCACATTTTTCTTTTGTTTTTTCGGGTGGCATTATGTCTTTTTTTTCCACCTTTTTTTCTTTTACTTTTAAATTTTTATCAAAAGGCTTATAAAAATCACCTACAAGTTTTTGCCATCTTTTAGAACCATGAGCTATATTATCAAAATCTTCTTCAAGTTTTGCTGTAAAATCAAGATCTACAATATTAGAAAAATGTTTTACTAATAAATCATTGACAACAAAAGCAATGTCAGTAGGGAGGAGTCTTTTGTTGTCATCGCGGTCAACATATTTTCTTTCGATTATTGTGTGGATTGTTGGCGCGTAGGTTGATGGTCTACCAATACCATGCTCTTCTAGATCTTTTACTAAAGTAGCATCAGAATATCTTGCCGGAGGTTGTGTGAAATGTTGGAGTGACTCTAGTTTATTTAATTTTTGCTTGTCGTTTACATTTACTGCAGGAAGATTTACTATTTTACTTTTTTCTGGGTAGATATTTAAATATCCGTCAAACTCAATTATTTGTCCTGTGGCTCTAAATTCGTAGTCTGTTTTTTCTACATTCAAGTCAATTGTAGTATTTTTTGTTTGAGCTTCTGGCATTTGTGAAGCTAGCGATCTTTGCCATATTAATTTATATAATTTATATTGATTAGGATTTAAAGAATTTTTAATAGTATCTGGGTGTCTTTCTATGTCTGTTGGACGAATAGCTTCATGAGCCTCTTGAGCTCCTTTTGATTTAGCTTTAAAAAGTCTTGGTTTATTAAGTGTGTATTCATTACCAAGTTCGTTTTTTAAATATTTTTGAGCTTCATTTAAGAATTTGTTTGATAAATTAAGTGAATCGGTTCTCATGTATGTTATTAGACCGGTATGACCTTCAACTTTAAGATTTACGCCTTCGTAGAGTTGTTGAGCAAGGCGCATTGTTTGTTTTGCACTAAAACCAAGCCAATTGTTAGCAGTTTGTTGAAGTGTTGAAGTTGTGAATGGTTTTGGTGGATTTTTTTTTGCTATTCTGGAGTCAATTTTGCTTATAATAAATTTTTTACCTTTTATTTTTTTGTTTATTTCGTTAATTTGTTTTTTATTTTTTAAGTCTAATTTATCTAAAGTTTTATTTTTTATTTTATTTAGTTTTGAGGTATATTTTGTTTTTGATTTCTGGTCAGTTAACAAGGCGTTAATGCTCCAATATTCTTTTGAGTCAAATTTTTTTATCTTTCGTTCTCGTTCTACTATTAATCTAACTGCAACACTTTGCACTCTGCCGGCAGATAAACCTCTTGCTACTTTTTTCCATAAGAAAGGGGATAGGTCATAACCTACCAATCGGTCAAGTATTCTTCTAGCTTGCTGAGCATCTACTAAATTTATGTTAATGCTGCGAGGATGTTTTAAAGCTTCTAGAATTGCTTCTTTTGTAATTTCGTGAAAAACAATTCTTTTGATTTTTTTCTTGGGTATTTTTAAAGCTTTTACTAAATGCCAAGCAATAGCTTCTCCTTCACGGTCTTCATCAGAAGCTAAAATTATTTCATTTGCTTTTTTCGTGAGTGCGGATAATTTTGAAACTGTTTTTTTTGCTATTTCTGGGATAATGTATTCAGGTTCATAATTTTTACCTGTATCAACGCCCATTTTGCTTTTTGGTAAATCTCGAATATGACCAAAAGAAGACTCGACTTTATAGCCGCGTCCTAGAAATTTTGTTATTGTTTTTGCTTTGGTTGGTGATTCTACTATAACTAAATTCATGTTAAAATAAATTTTTATATTTAAAGAAGTATGTGATGAGAGTTAATAATTATTTTACAACAAACATCATATTTCCGATGTTTTTAATCATGCCTTTCATTTCCATTATTGTAAGTGTACTATTTATTGTGCGAGTGTCAAGTTTTGTTGATTGAATAATATTGTTTATATGAATAGGTATTTTTGAAATATTGGCAAGTATTTCTTCTTCATTTTTGTTCTCTGGTAATATTTTTTTGTTTTCAGTAATGTTTTTAAGATCTCTTATATCAAGTTCATTAAGTATATCTTCTGCGCAAGTTGCAAGTTTAGCTCCTTCGCTTATTAATTTGTGAGTCCCTTTTGATGATTCATTATATATGCTTCCAGGTACTGCAAACACATCACGTCCTGATTCATTGGCTAAATTGGCTGTTATTAATGAGCCGGATTTTATATTGGCTTCTATTACTAACGTACCTTTGGTTAAGCCGGCAATCACTCTGTTGCGTTGAGGAAAATTTTGTCTCAAAGCTTCTGTGTTAATAGGGAATTCGCTAATAATTACTCCATTATTTATTATTATTTTATTTGCTAGATTTTTGTTTGTTCTGGGGTAGATGTGGGCTTGATCTAAGCCTGATCCTAGTACTCCTGCTGTAATACCACCGACTTCTAGCGTACTAAAATGCGCAAGTGCATCTATTCCAAGAGCTAATCCACTTACAATTACTAGTCCATTTTTGGCTAAGTCATTAACTAAGTCTTTACAGATTTGTTTTCCATAGCCAGTAAATTTTCTAGAGCCAACCACGGAAAGCGAAAAATTGCTAAGGCAATTTATATTTCCTTTGTAATATAGGATTGGGGGCGGGTCATGAATTTCTTTAAGAAGTGTTGGGTAATTTTTATCTTGTATTGTGCAAAAATTTATATTTTCTTGACTATACTTTTGAAGTTCATTTTCTATGTTAAATTTTTGCCTAAATTCATCTAATTCGTAAGCAATTCCTTCGTTTAGTCCTGCTTTTATTAAACTTTTGTAATTGGCTCTGTATATTGATTCCCAGTCAGGATAGGTTTTTTTTAACATTGAAAGTCGAACAGAGCCTATTTTTTGAAAATGACTAATAGATATTAGACTTTTTAAGTTGTTATTCATTTATTTCTTTTTGGTAGATGATAGTGTTTTCTGCACTTATTTTTTGATTAAAAATTTTGAATTTATATATTAAAAAACTAATAATTGCTAAAAATCCACATGTTAGTATTTGGGAATATATATGCCAAATTTTAAATCTATCAACTAAAGTATACATAAAAATAGTATTTATAGCTAAGTTTGTTATGCTAACTAAGAAATATAGAGAGAGTTGTTTTTTTATTTTTTCAAAGTTATTATCTCTAAATGTCCAGAATTTTTGCAGGCTAAAGCTAATAAAAAAGGCAATAATAAAAGCTAAAGTAGAAGCTGCTAAATACCAAATTTTAAGTACAACAGAAAGTATATACAATGAAATAATTGCTGCGCTACTTGCTATTGAGCCTGCAATTAAATATTTAATTATTACTTTATGTTTATTTAGTAAGTTTGTGACTTTTTGCATTTATATATTTAAGTATTGTAAAGTGTGCAATTTATTTTATTATACAAAATCCGCGGGCATGTTGCCTTAGTTCATCTTCGCAAATGTCATATAAGTATATTTGCCACATATTATTTTTTAGTTGAGGGGGTATATACCTATCTTTATGTTCATCATGGATATATGCAGCTTCGCAGTTCATTGTATTTTTATCTTGGCTTAAAATATGCCATGCCCCTGAAGGGCAATTACTTTGTTCTATAGCCCACTCAATTTTTTTTGGTTTTCTTTTGAAAAGATTTTTTATTTTGTCTAATTGATTTTGTGTTTTAGATTTTATGGGTATATACCATGGAGTGCTTGAGCTTATCTCAACACTGCTTGTTGCTTTTTTATAGGAGGATATGCTAACTCCTTTGTATTTTACTAATATTGCAAAGCCTTCCATTATGGCAATAATAATAATTCCTACTATAATTACAAATGATAATAAGCTAACTCCTTTTTGCATAGATTGATAATTATTTTTTCTTTATTATAGCAAATATGTGGATTTTAGTAATTTATTTGGATATTTGATAAAAAATAAGAAAAAAAAGATTGGTGGTGATAAAAAAGTGAAATATTTGTTATAATTAAAATATGCAAATAAAACCTAAGATATTTAGTGTAATTTTTTTAATTGTTTATATTTTAAATTTATTTTACCTGATTTGGTTTATTGGTGTTGATTTTGTTTTTGCAGCTCAGACAACGCCGCCGGATGTTACGTATTTGCCGGGTGTGGAATTAAGAGAAGCTTCATGTGAAGGAGGAGTATGTGAGTTTCCCTGGATAGCGGATTATATTGAAGGAATTTATAGATATGGTTTAGCTATTGTAGGAATGGTTGCAGCTACTATTTTAATGTATGCTGGATTGTTGTGGGTATCAGCCGGTGGTGGTCAAGGCAGAATCGAAGAAGCTAAGCAATGGATTGTAGCATCATTAACCGGATTATCAGTTGCTATGTTTTCTTATATTCTACTTAATACTGTTAACCCTGCTTTAACGGAAAAGAGAAGTATAAAAATTGAAATTCTAAAAGAGAGTCCATTTTCACTTGATTTAGGTGAGTTTGGTGATTCATATGCTCATTTTTTGCAGATTTATGGAATTGACGCAGTTAGGGGAACTGTTGCGTATAAAAAAGAAATGGCTAGACTTGCGAGATTAGGAATTTCTCCTGAAGAAGCAGACAGGGCTATAACTTCTAATTTTAGTGAATTATATAGTGAGTGTAGTAATGGTAGTATAGATTGCATTACTAATAATTCGGTTGGAAAGTTTACATATAGTCAACATCTTAGGGGTAAAGCTTTGGATGATTCGCAATCAAATGAAACTTTAAAGTTTTTAGATTGCTCATCATACGCTGATATGGTTTTAAAAAAAGCTGGTTATGTTAGTCCTGGAAATACAACAACTGCTATGTTTGGAAAAGATTCTGGTAATAATACAGTTAAGACTTTTGAATCATTTAAAGAATTGAGTGTTGGTTCTATTGTTGGCTATCCTCCGGCTGGGCATAGAGGCGGTAAGTATAGTAGTGGGCATGTTTGGGTGAAGATTAGGGATGATCAGTATTCAAATGTAAGTGCTGGGCGCGGCAAAAATGCAGCTGCTCATACTCAAACTTGGGCTCAGGTTAAGGCAACTATGGAGCGATATGGTTTAAGTGGCGGGTATTCTGTAGTTGCTAGACAGTAAAACTGAATGTTATCAAATTTAGTTTTTAAACCAAAATTTTTTAAACAATAGAGCAGAAAAATTATGAAAAAAAGGAAAATTCATTTTGATTTTTCTTTTAAGGAAGAGTAATTATATATGAACATATTTCTTAGGGTAAGTCTTTAAATTTTTTACCTGCATGTGTTTTATGCCCTCTACCTACTTTTACTGATTTACAGCATTCATTGTAATCATGCTTTTTCTTTTTTGTCGGAAATGATTCAAATCCTATAGGAATTATATAATTTATTAATGTAATATCAATTAAATTTATATTCACATTATACTTTCAAACTTGAAGTAAGAAAATAAAAAATAATACAAGAAAAAGAAATATTGAAAATATTATCTAATAATGTTTAAAATCTTTATTACTAATTTAGCTAAAAAGAGCTATTTTTGGGACAAAATTTTCTCTAAAAGAGAAGATACTCGATTATTGAAATTATTAGGAGCAAGACCTTGTTCATTAAAATATAGCCCTAAATTAGAGAGAAAAAACGCAGTGAAAGACAAAGAAATTTACGCTAATATTAACTAAAAAGAAAAGCATAAGCCCTTCTTTAAAAGTAGTGCGGGGAGTCGTGAACAACGTTAGAACTAAAATTTTTCAAGTATTAAGCTAGTATTAGTTATTTTTGTTCTTCATCTTTAAATCTTTCTTTTTTATTTAAGTAGTGATTAACATTAAATTTTGCCTCCTCTAGATGATGTAAATCATTTTCAAGTGCTTTTCCATCTTTATCTTCATGATCGTAAATTGAAGAATCCCAATCAATTACCACAGGAAGTCCAGTTTTTTTGTCAATCATCACATTGCCAAGATGTAAGTCATAATGTCTAACTCCTTTTCGATGTCTACCTTTTTTATCTACTGATTTTTCGTCTAAATTATGAACTGTTTTCATGTAAGCCACCAAGCTTGCAAAGAAAATATCATAATCAAAGCCCTCGGGCATAGGCGCGCCATAATCAATTACCTCTGAAACTGTAAATGCGTCCATTTGTTCCATTTCGAGGATCATGTAATCGCCGTGATTGACTATATTTTTTATTTCAGGTGTTTTTACTCCCTTTACCTCAACATTTTTTAAATATCTTTGAATTTCAGATTCTTTTCGTGTATGCTCTTGTTGAGCTTCTTTGTTTTTCCCAAGATTGTAAATAATTTTGTAGCAATATCTATCTTCTGGTGCCCCATACACAACACCACGAGTGCCTGATTGGCCAAGCTGCTTACCAGTACTCCAAGCCCTTTGAGCGCCCAAGGCGACTGCTTCGATTCTGTTTATTTTTTGTAATTGTCTTTGCATTTCTTGCTTTGAGATATTTTCACTCGATTCCATTCTGGCGAATACTAACTTAATAGAGTCAATTTTATTTACTAAACTTTCAATAATTGCACCTGATATTTCTCTGTGCCTACCATACCAGTCAGGCATTTCTTCAATTGGTACATTTTCAAGCTTTACTTTTTCTTTTAAAGAATTAGTTAAATGATCCTCAAACGCTTCCAAGTTTAACTCTTCTTTGTCGTCTTGTTTGCCTTGATGTATGTTAATTTTATCCATAGTGAAATTAAAAAAATCCCCTTCGCACAAAACAAAAGGGGATAGAAATATTAATGAGTTATTTCTTTGTTGATTTTAGTACTGGCGGTTAAATCTTGATATAATTCAAAAATTTGACTACCTTCCTGAAAATAGTAATCTCCACCATATACGTCTGGCAAAAAATCAGGCCAATTTTTGTCCCTATCTTTAAAGTCAGTAACATTAATGACTACCCAGTTATCATCAATTCCATTCATTCTCTTCCATTTTTTACCTGTTTTTAACATTATAAGTGCCAAGTCGTGAGCATCTTCATACATTGCACTACAATCTGCTATATCTCCAGCTTCCCAAGAATGCCAATAATTTGGAGCTACTTTTTCAATATGTGCCTTATATGCACGCATTAAATCTGTTTCAGGCATACGATTAACCTTAATAGCTCTAGTATCGAAATAATTCATTTGAGCCTCCATTGTCATATTTTTTAAAAGACCTACTTGTATATTATTCAATCATAATATATAAATAAAGTCAAATTTTGAAATTATTTTTAAAGTTTTCTGCATTTTTTCTATTATTCAAATAATAGCACCCATAAAATTAATTTTCAATATCATATACAATATACTTGGTTCGAACGTACCATTCTCCCTATTCTAAAAGCCCCATAAATAGGGGCTTAAAAAACGTGCGGGCAGGGTGGGACGATCTGGGAACATATTTTATGAAAAATTTTCATATAATTGGTGAATCATGTATCATTAATTAATGACTAGATTATATTATATCGTTTCAATCAAATGAATCAAAAATTGATAATTAAAAAAGTAGCTTCTTTCGCTAAGAAAACATTTATTGGCGCTGAGGGTGGACACGATTGGTGGCACACCTATCGTGTTTGGAAATTAGCTAAAAATATTGCATCAACTGAAAATGCTGACATATTCATTGTTGAGCTGGGCGCGCTACTGCATGACATTGCCGATTCAAAATTTCATAACGGTAATGAAAAAACAGCTTCACGCATAACTAGAGAATTGCTTAATTCGTTGCATGTTGATGAAGCTATTATTGGTCATGTTGATGCTATTGTTTCAAATATTTCTTTTAAAGGAGGAAACTTCGTGCAAAAATTCAAATCGTTGGAGTTAAATATTGTTCAAGATGCGGATAGATTAGATGCTATTGGAGCTATAGGCATTGCAAGAACTTTTAATTATGGTGGTTATAGCAGGAGAGAGTTGTATAACCCCCCAAATTAAAACCAACTTAAAGATGACAAAGGATGAGTACAAAAATTGCAAAAGCCCTACTATTAATCATTTTTACGAAAAACTCTTTTTATTAAAAGATAGAATGAATACAAATTCAGGAAAGCTAATTGCGGGGCACAGACATGAGTTTATGAAAAAATTTATTGATGAATTTTACATGGAGTGGGACGGTAAGTGGTGATCTTTTTTTAAAATATTATTATAAAAAAACAGCAACGTTATGTTGCTGTAAACATTTAGCGTGCGCCCGGCAGTTTAACAAACAAGCGGGTAACCAAATCCCGTCACACTCTG
>CAZMSR010000033.1:0-8356 GCA_964569045.1 uncultured Gammaproteobacteria bacterium
TTTTTCATCCCTCAATTATACCATAAAGGTAGGGTATTTGGGAAGCTGGTTAATAGTAAGGTTAGTAGATACTCTGCAATATCAGCAGAAATTATCTTTCCCTGCCTAGGGCAACCATATCGGAGAGCCGTATGCGGGAAATCCGCACGTACGGTTCGATGAGGGGACGGAGGATTAACATCCTCCTCCTACTCTACTTCCTTGTTTTGCGCACCACAAGGCACTAATCAATTAAACTTTTTGCATAGGTAAATTTTAAAGAAGATGAAAAGCTTGTTAAACAATCGTGACACAAATATCTTTGTCGCTTGCGCGGCAACTTGCCGCGAAGCGTGAAATGAATTCCGGAAAAAAATCCTTTTTTCTTAATTGAGAATGAGCTGCAATATGGGCACTTAGCTCTTTTTTTTGATCATATAATTAACTTAAGATTAAAAATTATTAATCGGTCACATTGATAATTTCCAATTTTAAGCTAATCTTAAAAAAGAATCAAAGGTTAGAGACCCACTATATAGGACGCTTACTGATACATTTTATTGACTTTTTTACAGAATAATGCTATATAATATATGTAGTAGATAAGTTAAGAGATTCGTGTGAATGCTCATTGGTGTGAATTTAATAAGTTATATTTTTTAAAGTTGAATAATATTAAATAAACAGATGATTGCGTTAGCTTTTATGGTTAACGAGGAAAGTCCGGACTCCTGTCTTTATTTTTAAGACAAAAAAGTAGTGGGTAATGCCCACCATTTAGTTTTACTAAATAGGGAAAGTGCCACAGAGACTATACTAATCAATTATTTTTAATTGATAAAATGTGAAAAGTTTTAAGATATGAAAAATATTTAATTTTTTTTTGTTACTTAATTCGCCCTAAGGTGACTTAGATGCGTGGTAAACCCTGCTTGGAGCAAGAGTAAATTTTTAGTATTTAATTTACTAAGAGGAACGTGACTCGCTAGTATTGTTGATATTTTTTATTAACAATTAGATTTTAATAGAAATGTTAAGACTAGATAGATAATCATCGCTTTAATATTTTAATTAAAGTACAAAATCCGGCTTATAGTTTATTTAGTATTATTTAGAATTAAATTAATTTTACATGTCTTTTTTAAAGCATTTGCACTAGGAAGGCACGGAGGAATTATGAAAAAGTCTGAGTTATTTTTTTCATTTTTATTGGTTCCAATTGATTTTTTGATGGTATTGGGAGCCGGTATTTCAGCTTATTATATTAGGTTTGCTCCATTGGTCACTGAAATTAGACCGGTTATTTTTGACTTGGATTTTTTTTGGTATTTAAAAATTGTTTTTTTGGTTGCTATTGCCTGGATTGTGATTTTTGCTTTAGCTGGACTTTATAGCATAAAAGAAGGAACAAGAAAGTTATCTGCGGAAATTTATAGAGTAATATTAGCTTGTTCTACTGGTTTTATGATGATAATAGTTGTTATTTTTATGGGAAGGGAATTGTTTGATTCACGGTTTATTTTACTTGTGGCGTTTGCTCTATCTATTTTATATATTAGTTTAGCTAGAGCAATAATTAGAATAGTACAGAAGGCATTATTTAAGTATAATATTGGAGTGCATCAAGTTGTTTTGCTTGGGGCAAGTCAAACAGCTGATAATTTAATTAAAAATTTTTCGAGAAATAAGCGTTCTGGTTATAAAGTGGTTAAGCGATATTATGATTTTAGTATTGATTCATCAAATAGTTTACTAGAATTTATTAAGAAAAATAATGTCGATGAAATAATACAGGCTGATCCTAATTTAAGTAAAGCTGAAATTTTGCGTCTTTATGACTTTGCTGATGAGAATCATATTACTTTTAAATATGCTGCAGATTTATTGAGTACAAAAGTTCTTAAAACAGATGTTGTTGAAGTTGCCGGAGTGCCAATTGTTGAAGTTAAAAAAACTCCGCTCGATGGTTGGGGTCGCATAGTTAAAAGAATTTTTGATATTATCGCTTCTTTTTTTATAATCATTGTTTTCGGACCTGTTTTATTGCTCACAGCAGCGTTAATTAAATTAGATTCGTATGGTCCGGTATTTTTTTCACGAAAAGATGACGGTACTATTGTGTGTCGAGTAGGACAGAGTGGTAAATTATTTCCTTATTATAAGTTTAGATCAATGGTGCCGGGAACAGATAATATGCGATATAATGAGTTATCTGAGCAAAATTTAAGAGATGGCGGACCCATGGTGAAGATTAAAGATGATCCTAGGGTTACCCGTATTGGCAAGTTTATACGAAGATGGAGTATTGATGAGTTGCCTGAGTTATTTTTAGTATTAAAGGGTGATATGAGTTTAGTAGGCCCACGTCCACATTTACCAGAAGAAGTAGCTAAATATGAGCGTCATCATAAAAAGGTTCTTACGATTAAGCCAGGCATAACCGGAATGGCTCAGATTTCCGGTAGATCAGATTTAAATTTTGAAGATGAGGTTAAATTAGATACTTTTTATATTGAGAATTGGTCGCTTTGGATAGATTTAACAATACTTCTTAAAACTCCTTTAGCTGTTTTTAGGCATAGAGAAACTGAATAAAATTAAATATAGTTGTTTTTCTTTGATTAGCGGTATTGTAATAAAAATGAGTCTAAAAAAGATTAGTTGATTTTTGTGTTGGTATGACTTAATATATTTAATATTAAGTTATTTTTTATTTAATATGAAGGTTGCCTTAGTTCATGATCATTTAGCTCAAGATGGAGGAGCTGAAAAAGTTTTAAAAATTTTTACTGATATGTTTCCGGATGCGCCAATATATACTTTGCTTTATGATAAGCAAAATGCTGAAAAGTATTATAGTGGGCGCAAAATTGAGACTTCTATAATCCAAAAATTACCCGGAGGTGTTAAGTATTATAAGTGGTATATGCCATTTATGCCTATGGCAGTTGAATTTTTTGATTTAACGAAATTTGACTTAGTGTTGTCTGATGCTAGTGCCTTTGCTAAAGGTGTAATTACTTCAACTAAAACTAAGCATATATGTTATTGTCATACTCCAACTCGTTATTTGTGGAGTGATACTCATCAATATATTAATGAGTTGAAGTATAATAAATATTTTAAAAAAGTAATTGCTTTGTCATTAAATAAGATAAGAGTTTGGGATAGAATAGCTGCTGATAGAGTTGATGTTTTTATTGCAAACTCAAAATTTGTTGCAAATAGAATAAAAAAATATTATCGTCGTGAATCTGAGCTAATTTATCCACCAGTAGATGTTGAGAGGTTTATGCTCAGTGATGAATTAGAGGATTACTATTTAATAGGTGGTAGATTAGCGCCATATAAGAGAGTTGATTTAGTTATTGATGCTTTTAACTATTTAAAAAAAAATAATGCTGGGTCTTTGTTTAAGTTAAAAATATTTGGTAGTGGTGAAGATATGTTGCGATTAAAAAATTTAGCCAATAACAATCAAAACATTGAGTTTTTAGGAAGAGTTAATGAAGAAGAAAAAGTAAGATTGTATTCTAAGTGTTTAGCATTTATAAATCCACAAGAAGAGGATTTTGGTATTACGGCAGTTGAAGCAATGGCATCAGGCAGACCGGTGATTGCATTTGAGTCTGGTGGTGCAACTGAAACAGTTATAAAAAATAAAACAGGAGTTTTTTTTAAAAAACAAAGTGTTCACAATCTTGTTAGTGTTTTAGAGAAATTTTGTCCTAATAAATTTAATTCAGTAGAAATTAGATCACACGCAGAGCAGTATTCAACAAATAGATTTAAGAAAGAAATTAGTAATTTTATAAATAAGGAGATGCAAGTTAGGTAAAAAAAATAATTTTAGTTATGAAAATAGGAATAGATATACGCACTTTGATGGATGAATATTATACCGGTGTTTCTGAGTATACTATAAATTTGGTAAAAGCTTTGCTGCGTGTGGATGAAAAAAATGATTATGTTCTTTTTTATAATTCTTTTTTTAATATTGAAAAAAGAATACCTAAGTTTGAATCACATAAAGTTAAGGTTATTAGAAAGAAGTACCCTAATAAAATTTTGAATTATGGATTATTTAAGGTTTTTGATTGGCCAAAATTAGATAATGTTTTGAATTGTGACTTGCTTTTTTTACCTCATATTAATTTTGCTTCAAAGACAAAAAAATCGATGGGTGTGTTGACTATACATGATTTGTCATTTTTAAGATATGGTGAATTTTTTTCTTTAAGAAAGAATTTTTGGCATTGGATTATTAATGTTAAAGAGTTAGTAGCTTTATTTGATTATGTAATTGCTATTTCAGAAAATACAAAAAGAGATATTATTGAATTGCTTGGAGTTCCGGAAAATAAAATAAAAGTGATTTATTCATGTGTTGATGATTCTATGCGTCAAGTTAAATATAGAAGTAAAATAAGTCTGCCGAAAAATTTTTTTTTATGTCTTGGTACAATGGAGCCTCGCAAGAATCTTGAAGTAGTAATTGAAGCTTATGTATTAATAAGAAAAAAGAGTAAAAAATATGATAATTATAAATTGGTGATTGCTGGTAGTAATGGATGGAGGAGTGCTTATTTATATGAAATGATAAAAAAAACAGGATTTGAAAAAGATATAATTATACTTGGATATGTTGATATTTTTTTGAGGAATGAGTTATATAAAAAGGCGGTTATGTTGATATTTCCTAGTATTTATGAAGGTTTTGGGTTTCCTCCGCTTGAAGCTGCTTTAGTTGGTACACCGGTAATAACATCTAATACGACAAGTATGCCGGAGATTTTGGGTAAGAATGCATTTTTAGTGGATCCACTTCGAGTAAATGAAGTAGCTTTATTGATACAAAAAATCCTTACAAATATTAATTATAGTAAGGATAATACAAAAAAAATTAACCAAGAAATAAAAACATACAAATGGGATGATGTTGCTTTAGAGTATGTTAAAATTTTTGAAAAAAATATTAAGAGGTAATGATTAGATCATTGCAATTAAAGTGATAATTAATGAGGCTAAAATAACACCTAAGCTTGTGTGTTCAGGTAAATTTTTGTTAGGTGCGCATTTAATTTTTTTTGACATTTTTTTGAATACTAGTTAGTTTTATTTCTAACTTTGCATGATTAATAATTATAATTAATATATAGCATAATTATTCAAATTTTGCATTAGACTTTTTCCAGCCTAATTCTAGCATTTTTTTTACATCATTTGCATGCAATAATACGTATAGGGTGTAACCTTGTGGACAACTGCATGCTGTACATGATGCAAGGTTTATATTATTTTGATTTTTAAAAGGAATTGATTCAACATTAATTATGTTAATATTTTTATTTTTGTAATAATTTTTTAGAAGCTCTATTCCAAATTTATTTATGTTGTTATTTTTTATACCAGGATAGTCTGCATACTGACTGGGGTTATTTTTTAGCCAATGAAATTCCCATGGATTTCCAAGGCACTTAATGGGATTTATTTCTAGCCAAATTTGATTTTTGTTATTTGATATAATATTTGGGTAAGCCAAAATAGAAAAAATAAAAATTATGATTATGAGTAAATATTTAATTTTTTTAAAGTTAGGTAATTGATAATTCATGTCGATATTGTAGCATAATTTATTGTTTTGATGTAAGTTTTTTGTACGTATCTATTTACCATTTAGCACTACGGTAGTATAATTTTAACTAACCTTAGTTAAATGTGCAGTATCTCTTAGTTATTTTAAATAGTTTTGTAGAGAAATGATTTGCATACGTTTGCTTCAGCGCTAAATGATAAGTGGATATTCATATACTTGAAGTGTTGGTTTGCATAGAAATAATAATTAATTTAGAAAAATGTTTGATCGGACTAAAAATATAAATTTAAGTCTTATAAAAGCAATAGAACTTGAAGCTACTAAGTATCCTGATGTGATTTCATTGGCGCTAGGAACACCTAGTTTTGATACGCCTTTATGCATAAAAAGAAGAGTTGAAAATGCTATGAAAAGGGGAGTAGTGGCAAAGTATTCGCTTTCACCCGGTTTACCGGAATTACGCGAGTTAATTGAAATTAGCTTGGCTAAAGATAATATATATTATGACTGGCAAAATGAGATAATTGTCACAGTGGGGGCAATAGAAGCAATCTCTGCAACACTTTTAACTATTACAAATACCGGAGATGAAGTTTTAATACCTGATCCAACATATACAAGTTACAGGGATGCAATAATAATGGCCGGATGTAAGCCGGTTTATGTACCTCTTGATAAAGATAAAAATTGGGCATTAAATATTAATGCATTTAAAAAGGTTATTACTAATAAATCAAAAGTAATATTTTTTTGTAATCCAAATAATCCTACCGGAACTTTATTTTCAAAAAAAAATTTAGAACAATTAGCAGAATTAGCTGAAAAAAATGATTTGTATATAATGAGTGATGAGGTATACAAGGATTTTATTTTAAAAGATGATATAGTTAATGAGCATGTGTTTTCGCTCGCAGAAGAGAAGAAGTATCGTTCTAGAATAATTAGGATAGCCGGTTTTTCTAAAATGTACGCAATGACAGGTTGGAGAATTGGTTATTTGCATGCTGAAGCTAAGATTGTTCAAGAAATTTTAAAAATTCATGATATATTAGTTACTTGTGCGCCTGTAGTATCGCAATACGCAGCAATGGGAGGTCTTGAAATGGCTGAAAAGGATGTAAATTATTTTAGGGATCAGTTTAAAAAGAGAATGAATTTGATTTGTAGGCGTTTAGATGAATTACCTGATTTTTTTAGTTATGAAAAGCCAGACGGAGCTTATTTTATGTTTGCGCGACTATTAAGGCATAATAACTCTAAAGAGTTTGCATTTAATTTACTTAAGGAGGCGCAAGTTTCTATTGTGCCCGGTATTGCTTTTGGGCCAAGTGGTGAGGGATATGTGCGGTTTAATTTTGGGGTAAAAGAGTGCCGGATTAATGAAGCATTTGATAGGATTAGTAAAATGTTGAAAAAATAAAAAACCAAGGGTTTAATTGTATTACCTTGGTATTATTAATATTTGTTCTAATGTTTTTTTAAGAAAGATCAAATGATTTATGGATTAATGTGTAGCATGATCCACAAAATTCATGTACTCGTCTGTCGTATTCTATGGCTTCTTCTTTTGTACGGCATCTATGATTAAAATATGTGCATTGTTTGTTGCCACGCCAAATTTGTACATATACAGTGTATGGTGCATCATCTAGTTTTTTTGGTTTTTTTGATTGTATTATCGCGTGCAGTGAAGCTCTTAGGATTGTGTTGACATTTTCAGTGAAAACAGTTGTAATAATCATTGTATTGTCGGTAGCGTCAACAGAGTGGCGGTTTTAAAAGAAGGGTTCATTGAAAATTTGATACTATTAAAGGCATGGAATTAATTAAATTAATGATTTTAAGTTGAAAAAGTTGTTTTTCAACTTAAATGCCAAAATCTATGCCTAAAAAAAGGTTTTAGCCAAGTGCGTATTTTGTAAAAAATATAAAGCGTCTAAACAAGGAAGAAGAAAAAATGAACAAAGATTTAAATGCTTGAATTGTGAAAAATGGTTTTTGAAAAAAGAGAATGTAAAACAAGAAAGAAATTTCACTTGTGAAATTTCAGATAAGGAAAAGTTGATATTAGATCATTTAGACGGCATTTCTTACAGAAGATTAGTGCCTCGATATGGCTGGAGCAAAAGTAAACTTTGCCAAATGATAAATGAAACAATTGCTCAATTTGTTCGTAACATTGAAGTAACTAAATATTTTGGAAAACAATTTAAATACTGCGGAAACCACGTGGTAGACGGCAAATATGTTCCAGTTAAAAAAGATATTAATATTGGAACAAATTTGTTGTCTACTAATAATAAACAAGGTAAAATCCCAAAATCAAAAAAGAGGAGAAAAGTTATTCATGGAAAAGTTTGTATTTGGGGAGTTGATTATGGTAGTCATGATACGCAACATTATGAATTTGATTTTTCAGAAAGCGGAGCAGCTTTTGACAACTATTTCAGAACCTTAAAATCGATTGACTATCCAATGAATAGCCTAACGTTTGATGATAGGAAATCAGAGATTATGAATTCCGCGAAGCGGCATTATCCTGACTGTATTTTCCAGTTATGCACGAGACACTATTCAGAAAAAGTTAATAAAGAAATAACAATAAGAAGTATTCAAATAAGGATTAAATCATTGGAGAATAAAATTGAAAAATTGTTTGATGGCGAAACAAGTGAGTTCATTCCAATCAGTCGACCATGGTCAACTAAGCGAGCCTGTCGGCTCGCTAATGAGATAGCAGAGCTAGAATTTAAATATGAATTGTTGATTGATTTTCAAATT
>CAZMSR010000034.1:0-6978 GCA_964569045.1 uncultured Gammaproteobacteria bacterium
AATCAACTCATTAACTGTCGTTAACTTACCGGTTCAGTTTATCCAGGACTAGTCACGACGAAATAATGAATTAATTAATAGAAGAGAAAAGGGTGAAGTTAAAGAATTAAGTCCAGCAAGAAAACAAAGACTAGCTGAAGAGAATCAACGTCATTATAGAAAATTTTTAAATATTTTACAGTCCTTTGAGAAAAGGTTCAACCAAGCCGAAGAGGAGGCATAATCATGGTAATATCACAGCAAAATCAAACGCCTCCCAAAATAGAAACGGAGGCAGAGCGTTTAGCTCGTGTACAACAAGAAGACCAAGAAGCAGTCCAGGCAACACTTGATCGATGGGAGAGTGGTCGATCATATCGAGAAGCTCGAGCCGAAATGCTCAAGCATGAACCAGAACGCAATTTCATCTAGGCTATGAGCCTTTCACAAAGCCGTAATTCACCCGAGTTACGGCTCTTTTTTATTCCAAATTCCCTAGTATTACCTATTTTACTAGACAAACACATATAATATGCATATTATGAATATAATAATTAATCTTTTATTGATCTTTCACAATAACAACCAGCTTTGGAGTTGATCATGAGCCAAGACACAATACTTCCTAACGGTAAGATTCCCGACTCGATTCTTTCTGGAATTTTGGATAGATTTACAAACTCACAAGGTGATCGCGTCATTCTCGGCCCTGCGATTGGCGAAGACGCCGGGATTGTTGATATGAGTCATGCGGTAACGGATCCTGATAACTGCCTTGTCGCGGCTGTTGATCCAATTACTGTGAATATTCAAAACTCTCCATTTTTTGCAGTTGCCTGCAATATTAATGACGTAGCCACCAGAGGAGCAATACCTAAGTGGGCAACAGCCGGCGTATTTTTGCCTGAAGGCTCAACAATTGGTGAGGCAGAATCCTTTTTCCGTGAGCTTTATGAGGCAATCAAGCCTTACAACATAGCTATAGTGTCTGGACACACCGAAGTGACCTCAACCATGAGGAATCCGGGTATAGTAATGACCATACTGGGTGAGGTAAAAAAGAGTAGCATTTTAAAGACAGGTGGCGCGCAAGTTGGAGACGCTTTAATCCTTACTGAAGGCGCAGGGATCGAAGGAACAGCTATAATTGCATCCAATTTAGCTGAAGGTATTAAGGCAAAAGTTTCACCGGATGTAATTAAGAGAGCCGAGAATTTTCTTTATACTCCGGGCATTTGTGTTTTGAAAGCCGCTCAAATTAGTTGGAGGCATAAGCCAAACGCACTTCATGACCCAACAGAAGGCGGTGTGCGTAAAGGCGTTGAAGAGATGGCGGTTGCGTCACGTTTGGGAGTAACTCTTGATTATACTCAAATTCCTATTAGGGAAGAAACCAGAATTATTTGCGAGGCCAGCAACAACGATCCTTTGGCAATCTTTGGCTCAGGCGCTCTTTTAATTTCCATTGGTCAAGATCGAAGACGTGCTATCTTGGAAGATTTTGAAAAAAATGGAATACTCGCGCAAGTCATTGGTGCTATGACCCCTGCTGACAAGGGCAGAAATATATTAATGCCAGGCAAAGGCCTTGTGCCGCTCACAGCTAGTCACACCGACGAGCTTATTGGTGATATAATGTAGAACTCTCATTAGCCACCCATGAACAATCGGGTGGTTTTATTTTCCTTGACTTCCTTATCAGTCTACGTCATTAATACACCCTTAAATTGGGTGTTTTTTAATGTCTAAAATAATAATCAAAACTCCAAAACAAGCTATTCGAGCTGTAAAACCTTTAATCAAAGATTGGTATAAAGAGCATTTCTTAGGAGTTTATTTGAATAGCCGAAACGAGCTAATTAAATCTGAACTTATTACTTTAGGCACTTTAACTGCCGGGATTCTTCACCCTCGAGAGGTATTTAGATCCGCAATAGTTAATCGAGCTTGCGGGATTATTGTTTTGCATAATCATCCAAGCGGTGATCCAACTCCATCATCAAGCGATAAAGAGATTACTGAGCAATTAGCGGAGGCAGGCAAGATTATTGGAATTGATGTACTAGATCATATTATTTTTTGTAAAGATAACACATTTTGATAACCATTGATGAATTTGAAAGAGTGCAAGAAATTCTTGGTCGCAAAGAAAAACCAAAACAAATTAGCCACGAGTTTGCTTTTACCGGCATAATCCGTTGTGGAAATTGTGGAGGAATGGTAACGGCTGAAGAAAAAAGAAAGTTTATAAAAAGCACTCAAACTTATGCCACTTATGTTTATTATCACTGTTCAAGACGAAAGAGTGGAATAAAATGCAATGAACCTGTAATAAATCTTGTTGAGCTTGAAAAGCAAATAGCAGAAGAAATTGAAAAATACACAATCCCGGAAGAATTTAAAGATTGGGCTTTGGGAGTTTTGCGTAGTAATCATCATAATGAAACTAATGCGAGAGATAAGAAGTATGAAATGCTTAACAAAGCCTATAAGACCTCTCAAAGGCAATTAGACAATTTAGTTGAATTAAGACTTAAGGATTTATTAAATGATGAAGAGTTTTTAGCGCGAAAAGTAGCTTTACAAAATAAAATAACTCAAACAAAAGTCAAATTAGACGGCAATCACGACAGAGGTCAAAATTGGTTGGAACTAATTGAAAAAGCCTTTAATTTTGTTACCCAGGCTAAAAAAGTGTTTGAAAATACTCAAGATTTAAAAATAAAGCGAGAAATACTGCAAACCTTAGGTAGTAGTTTTATATTAGAGAATAGTCGTCTTAAAATCGAGCCTACGCCTTGGCTTATTCCTATTGATAAATACAATAAAGCTGAAAAGGCTTTAAAAAACAGGTTAGAACCAACAAAAAACCGGTTACCTTCGCAGGATTACCGATCTTTTGCGAGAAGAAATCTCCATGGGGGTGACTACTGGGAATCGAACCCAGATTTCCGGGACCACAACCCGGTGTTCTAACCGCTGAACTATAGTCACCATAAAAAATTTAAAATTGATAACTTGTTATCTAGTGAATTAGAATTAATAGATATTTATTTATCAATTGTAAATTATATGTGCATCCGGCAGGATTCGAACCTGCGACCTACGGCTTAGAAGGCCGTTGCTCTATCCAGCTGAGCTACAGATGCATAAAATAATTTAAACTTATTTTATATATCATAACAATTTTTCTTGATAAATCAAGCATTTTTTAGTGTCGGTCCGATATGATTTTAAAAGGTAGAGATAGAGCCGGAATATTTAAGGCTATTAACTGTCTATTAGGTTATGCTGATAGAAGCTATGCACAAAATCTTGCAAGATTAGAGGAGTGATTATGTTGTATAAATTTTTGTAATTAATTAATGCAAAAAAGAAAAGTGTTGAGGTATAGCTAAAAATTTTGTAGAAAGAATCTACGGAATTTTTTATTTATTTTCTTCTCTTCCCATGAAATGCCTTATAAACATCTTTTAAGTGTTTATCGGTAATATGAGTATATATTTGCGTTGTAGATATATCAGAATGCCCTAAAAGTGATTGAACGCTTCTAATGTCTGCACCATTCATAAGTAAGTCAGTCGCGTATGAATGGCGCATTGTATGTGGGGTAACTTGCTTAGTAATGCCTGCTGCAATGGCGTATTTTTCTACTATTCTTTGTAAGCTTCTCGGCGTTAATCCATCTTCATAATTTTTATCATTTTTATTTTTATCAAGTCTAATAAATAAATATGGATTATTGTCTTTTCTTAATTTTAAATATTTGTGAATCCAGAATTTAGCATTAGGTGATAAAAATACTAGCCTTAATTTTTTGCCTTTGCCTCGTATTGTAAATTCATCTTTTTTTAAATTAATATTTTCTATTTTAAGTTTAGCTATTTCACTTACTCGCATACCGGTTGAATAAAAAAGTTCTAACAAAGCTTTGTCTCGTTTTGCAATAATTTCGTTATTATTAATTTTTAACGGAGCTTTAAGTAAGCGTTCTAAGTCATCACCTTCAATAAAGTCTATTTGGCGTTCTTCTTGTTTTGAAAGTTCTATTTTTTCCGGTGCTAGTGATTTTATGTTATTTTTGGCTAAATGTTTTAGAAATGCTCTTAGTGCGATTAAGTGATAGTTCTGAGTGTTTTTTTTGAGTTTTTCGCCAGGAGTTGGTGAATACCTATTGAGTGCTAAACGATATTTTTTTATTAAATCTTGGTTAATATCTTCTACTTGATTAATTTGTTTGTTTTGTGCAAAATCTGCAAAGCGTTTTAAATAAAAATTATAGCCAGTGATTGTTGCCTCAGAAGACCCCTTAGTAATTTCTAAGTATTCCAAAAATTCATTAATATGCTTTTTCATTTTAAGTATATTTTTTTATTATAATATAATTATACATGCTCTTGCCTTTTTTTAAAAAGAATGATATAGTCGATATATATTTAAGTCAACAAATTGTAATATAAAAGGTAATTTTATATTTTGATTTGTATTTTTTAATTTTTATATTACCTTTTCTTGGTTAGGGAGGCGTATATCACCCTTTCTCGGTTTTGGCTAATTTTATGCTAAGTAAAGCAGCAAAACAAAAAATCATTAATAAGTTTAAAACTCATGACAATGATACTGGCTCTCCTCAAGTTCAGATTGCAATAATGTCAGAAGAAGTAAAGCTTTTGTCAGATCATCTTAAGACTCATAAAAAAGATCATTCTTCAAGACGTGGGTTATTAAAAATGATAGGTGATAGAAGGAGATTATTAAAATATCTTCAAAAAGAAGACAAAGAAGGATTTGCAGGATTAGCTAAAAAATTAAAGCTAAAAATAGCTAAAAAAATGTTAGATGAGCAAGTTTTAGAGGAACAAAAAGCAAATGAGATTGAAGAAGCAATGAAGGCAAGTAATCCTATTGAAGAGATTTCTAAAAATAAATAATAATTAAGTTTTTTTAAAAAAAGTGTTAAAACATAAAGATCAAAGAGTGGGAATATTTATTGATGTTTCTAATATGTACCACTCAGCTAAAAATTTATATCAAAAAAGAGTAAATTTTGGCGAAATATTAAAAGAAGCAGTAGCTGGTAGAAAGTTAATAAGAGCAATTAGTTATGCGATAACCACAGAAAGTGGAGAAGAAACATCTTTTTTTGAGGCTTTGACCCAACAAGGTTTTGAGGTTAAGATAAAAGATTTGCAAGTTTTTACCGGTGGAATGAAAAAGGCGGATTGGGATGTTGGAATAGCTGTTGACACAATAAAACTAGCTGATAAGCTAGATGTGGTTGTTTTAGTTACAGGCGATGGTGACTATGTGCCATTAATAAGTTATCTTCAGAGTAATAAGGGGTGTTTAGTTGAGGTAATGGCATTTCAGCAAAGTGCATCAAAGAATTTAATTGATGAATCAGATGATTTTACAAATTTAAGTGAAGATAAAAAATATTTAAGATAAATTTTGGTATTATTTAGATAATTATATGAGTGATGAAAAAAGTAGCACCCCTCAAAAAAAAGATAAGGGTGAACAAATAAAAGATAGAGAAAAGGAAAATATTAATGTAGCTAAAGAAAAAGAAGAGGTAGATAATGAAAAACAAGAAAAGTCAGATCAAAATAAATTTGATAATATTCAAGTTGATGAAAAAAAAGAAGAAAAAATTGATTTTATAAAAGCCATAAAGCCGGGAATGACAATAAGAATATATCAGAAAATTAAAGAATTAAATACAAAAGATGAAGAAAAAGAAAGAATCCAATATTTTGAAGGCTTAGTAATTGCAAAAAAGCATGGTAGTGAACCCGGTGCCTCTGTAACGCTTAGAAAGATTTCTAACGGTATTGGTGTTGAGAAGATATTCCCATTGCATTTGCCATCAATAACAAAGATTGAAATTAAAAAGCAAGCAAAAGTCAAAAGAGCAAAATTAGGCTTCTTAAGAAAGGGGTATAAAAAGAAATTAAAAGAAAAAAGAGTAGATAGAATTATAAAAGATACTGAAAAGAAAGGTAAAAAATAACAAAAGAGACGGTTACTGCCGTCTCTTGCAAGATTTTGATGGTTTGTTAAAATTTAAATGTTATACTAAGCTCATAATCTAATTTGAATTTAGTATAATATGCATGGGCAAGTTTTGGGCGAATGGCGGAATTGGTAGACGCGCAAGCTTGAGGGGCTTGTGAGAGTAATCTCGTGGAGGTTCAAGTCCTCTTTCGCCCACGTACATGGTTTAAGATTTATTAAATTTAAATAATAAATTAAACAGGGCGCTTAGCTCAGCTGGTTAGAGCACTTCGTTTACACCGAAGGGGTCCTAGGTTCGAATCCTTGAGCGCCCACAAATTAGTCAAAGCAGGGTCAAAGGCCCTGTTTTGTGCTTTAATAATCGATATTTCATGAGGTTCGAACCTTGCGTAATTCTCTTTCACCTCTTTACCCTCATTTTCAAAAGGCTTTAACTCTAAGTCTAAGTAAAAATCAGCTTTTCTGTTAATTATAAAAAGGTTCGAACCAAGATTTTGAATAATATCTCTTTTAAGCTCAGGAGAGCCTATTTCAAATTTTTCTTTGACATCAGCCACAAAAGAAACATATTTAATCATCTTATTGGCTAAGCTATTTTCATTATTTTTAAGCTCTTTAATTTTTTCTTCTAAAAATATTTTTTGTTTTTCTGCTTCTCTTTTAGCTTCTAAGTATTCTTTTTGCGATAATTCGTTTGAGGCTCGCATATTAATTAAATTTTTGATTTTATCTTGTTCTTTTTGTAAGTTTTTTTCTTGGGTTAAAATAATTTGATTTTTTGTTTCATCCTCTTTAATGCTATCCTCTTTAATTTTTTCAATAATTAAATCACAAATTATTTGAGGCATATCAATATTGGCTAACATTTCTAAAACTTGTTTGTCTAATTTAGTTTCGCTTAAATGATATTTTTTCTGCTTGCAGTGTGATTAGTCCTGGATAAACTGAACCGGTAACAGACTGTCCAAAAATTGCGAAGCA
>CAZMSR010000035.1:0-4955 GCA_964569045.1 uncultured Gammaproteobacteria bacterium
ACAATTCCGCAAAGTTACCAAAACAACCACTATATTCCCACATGATGAATCATTAGAGAGGGATTCGAACCCTCGTTAAGCTACTTTAAACATTGCTTTAGTATTAGCAGAAATTGACATTAAGGCCTCATTTTAAAGGTTATTATGTGAATTTCAAGATCAATCAATATTAATCAAATTTACCACCATTCATCACTTTTTGGGCAACCAGTGGGCAACACTTTTAATTGCCTGCTACAATATAGAGGAGTGATGAAGTGGTATAATTGTCTTATGTTGTTATATCTTATTCTTTGATTAGCCTCTGAATAATGAGACCATTAATAATAGAGAACAATATTATGTAAAAAGATAGCACTACAGTGTATTCTGCTCCAAAATAATATATTAAAGCTGGTAAGAAAGCTAATTTAACATTCCTATTGTATAGAAAAACAGCCAGTAAAGAATTTTTAACTCCTTTGTTTTTCAATTCTCCAAGCATTGGATATAAAACATAGGGAGGGCCGGCAATTAATATGCCGGAGATAATCGCATAAAAGTAGCCCTTAATTCCAGATCCTTCACCAAAATATTTTTTTGTTTTTTCTTCTGTTATGTATAGGTTGGTTGCCACCATAAACACAAAAACCACCATTAATAATGGAAAAATTTTAAAAAATATTTGCAAGAAATTCAAAAAAGCCTGTTGAGCTAATTGAGTATTAGAAAATAACAATAAAATATATAGCAAAGCAACGACTGCAAAAAACTTTAGCCCCCCGCTGATACTATTTAGTTTTTTGAAGATGCTTTGCATGTCAAAATATATTAATAGTATAAATAACTAAAAATGAGATAAGAATAGAAAAAATAAAATTAGTGCTATTTCTAATAACAGCAAACTTCCTGCCTAAAAAACGAGCCTCGAGAGGCAACATTGCTATTCCAACAGTCGACCAAGACAACATAAAGGCGGTAATGGCTAGTAAATTTACGCCCTCACCCAATAACTCCCCACCAATAACATAGCTAGTTATAGGTATGCCAAAAGACAAACTACCAGCAATACTGCCAATAAATGTGTCGATGAGAGGGTTATTTGTGAATATTTTAGTATAATATTCATGCCAAAAAATATTCATTAAGCTAATTAAAAGCAAAACTCCTAGCATGATTGGTAAAGAAACTTTTAACGTTTGATAGCTTTTTTGGATTGATGTTTGTAAGCTCATTTGTTTAAACTATTTTTAGATGAAAAATAAAAAACAATATTACAAAAAATGCAAGAAGAAAAAGACTTATTATGCTTTTTTGGATATTTCTCATCTTTTTATCGGCTATGATTGAATTTGTGTGTATTTGTTCAATTATTTGTTTCCTTGTCTCTTCTTTAGTTAATTTTCTAACTTTTTCCAAATAATCAAATAGCTTAATATTAGCTATATGTCTAAAATAAAATAAAGACTGATCTGTGGATTTATTTTTCAATATCGGAAAAATTGATCTAAAAAGATAAAATACTCCAATAAAAAAAGAAAGTATAATTGCGATAAAGGTAAAAATATACAAATTTAATATAAGTCCGTGGTTAGTCTCAAAATATCGCAAAATTGATTTTTCCTGAGAAAACAATAGCCCAAATATAGCAGAATAATAAACAGATAAAAAAGCTGTTTTTTTATCTGAAAACTGTATCCATTCGCTAATGCGTTTTAATTCAGACTGCAAAAAAGCTATGTCAAGATTTTTCATATTTTTTATATGAGTTCAATATAATTATTTGCACAATTTTTGCACCAAAGAACATTTGTATAATAAAATTTATTACCCAATGTTTCATCTGAGAAATCATTAAATTCTTTAAACATTTCTACCCTCTCCTCTAAAGGAATATTGTTATTACAACAATGATAAAAACCATACTCTTTATTTAATCTAAAATCTGAGTAAACTTGTTCAGAAATTAATATAGGTAAACTATTATTACTTCCTATTGGAAGATTTTTACTTTGATTTGCTAATTTTGATGCGTTATTCACAAGTCGCCCTGCCCATACTTCATTGTAATTTCCGTCTCCTCTTTTACCAAGTTTTTTCACGAGAACCTTATCTTTATGTATACCGAACTTACATTTCAACTGCCCATTGTCAGTATCAAATTTATTTCTGATAATTTGCTCAAACATGGTTTTAAAGGTAATAGCACAATACAAAGCTCTATATGAAGCCTTTTCTCCTTCAAAAATACCAAAAGCGCCATCACCCTTAATATCGATATATTTTGCACCAATAGCTGGGTGATTTAAAATATCTACAATATTTTGAGTAAAATAATCATATATCTTGGCCATAGTTTGTGGTTGTCTTCTATATGATTCTTTTGATGATTTGTTTAGATCGACAAATAAACACACAAACTTCTTATCACCGCCTAGCCAGGTTGGCTTTTCAAGATAAGCTTTGTCTGAAATTTTTTCGATACTATCAATATTTTCAACTTCGAATTCATTAAAACGTTTTTCAGATTTATTTTTTAGTTCATTTATAAAAGTATAAATATCATTCATGATAATTAGTTAATTTAATATTTACGTTCTATTTCATTACAACATTAATAGGCTTATTACTTAAAAAAGCCTCTACATTCTTCATTATAATCGAAAAATTATTTTCTTCTGACTCTTTTGTATTCCATGCATTGTGTGGGGTTAATAAAACATTTGGGTAATCAAAATATTTATCATTTGGTAGAATAGGATCGAAAAGCTCTGTTTCAACACCATACCCGAACAATTTTTTTTCAAACAATGCTTTTAATACCGCTTCCTTATTTACCAATTTTTCTCTGGAAGAATTTACAAGAATAGCATCCTTTTTTATAATTTTTAACTCTTCTTCTCCAATGATATTTTCAGTTTTTGAGTCTAAAGGAACACATAAAGCTATTACATCACTATTTTTTAGTAAACACTGTAAATCTACTATTTCAACATTATCAACTTTCTTGCCACTTTTATTTATTCCAATAATTTTCATATCAAATCCTGTAGCGATTCTTGCAACTCTTTTTCCAATCTCTCCTAATCCAATAATACCTATTGTTTTTCCAAAGACTTCTAGCCCGGGGTAATTCTTTACTTTATTTTCTCCAGTTAATCTAGTGTTTCTTTCGAGTTCAGATATTCTTTTGGCTAAATTTAAAATCATTCCCCAAGTATGCTCTGCTACTGCTTCAGAATTACTCCCAATTGTAGTAGAAACTATAACATTTTTTTTATTAGCTTCTTCAATATCAATCCAGTCGTATCCAACGCCATATATTGAAATAAGTTTTAAATTTTTTAATCCAGCAAAAACTTTCTTTCCTATTTTATCAATTCCACCACTACCACAAATAAAAATCTCTGTTTCAGGCATTTTTTCTATAATTTCTTCTTCGGTCAATTTTTGAACATCAAAAACACTTACCTCACCAAAGGATTGTAATTTTTTTAGCATATCATCGGGCAATATTGGATTACTAAAAGCTATTGAAATTTTCATATTATTTATTAAGTATTATTTATAACGTTTTTGCTTAATGCAAAGCAATGTAAATTTCTAGAATCGTATACGCTGGCGCTAGGTGATATTTTTTCTTTTTTGTATAATAAATTTTTTTAATAATAGAAGTATTATTTTTGTTGATTTAGTAAAATAATGGTCATCGTCTATTTCTATTTTATCATGAAAATTTGTATAATCATGCCAGTTCTCTTGCGTATTTACAAAAAGAAGTTTAGGGATTCTTAACGAGTTCCATTTTTCTTGAACGTATTGTTGTGGATCAAACAGAATAATGCCTTTAATTTGTGGGTATAGTTTAGGTGAAAATTGTTCCAATATTCTAGTTGCACCCTGAGAATGACCAACTAAATAACAAGCTTCTAGTGATACAGCTTCATTTAATTGTTCATTGGAGTATGTTGTTATATTTTTATGCGTATAACCACTACGTAAAAATAATCTGTATAGACTGTTATAAAATATCTTTACTTTGGGCGAATTTTCAGGGAGAACAATCGTTTCGTGATTTCCTTTGAAAAAAAGGATTTCCTTCATATTTAAAATTTATTATACAAAAAAGAATTTTTTTATCTAACTCAATATTACTCTTCTTGTTAAAATAAATCAATTTTCGATAAGCAGTTTTTAAGCTTTTTTTCTTCGCTTTCTTATACTTACTTTATTAAGTCTAATCAATCTCTTATTTACTTCCAATAATGTCTTAGCCATAGCGATATTGCCTTTCATGGTGATACGATTTAATTCTGCCGAATACTCGTCTTCAAGCTTAAATAATTTATCTAATGGATCAAGTTTTTTCTTATATTTTCTTTTTTTAGTCATATAGATATAGCAAAGTTGAATAGTTGAATAATTTATGCAACACAAAAGCCCACACAGAGCAGTAGTCAGATAATCTTGCGATTACCACATGCAGTTTCCCGCACGCACCGAAACAACGATAAACTAAAGTCTATGTGGACTTTAATACGTTGTTTCGGTTTTTTAACCATATCTCACAAATTCAATGTGAGGGTTAGGTTAATCAAATTGTACTATTTATATAATACTACTTTGAACAAAAAATACAATGTTCTTTTAAGAGCTTTGTGTTTAATAAAAAATATTCTAGCCCCATTTCATATTTATTGTCCCATATGTTGGTTAAAACCTCCGACTTCAGTCGGAAAAACCATTTATGGCTTGTTTTTGAATATTGATATATAATTGAGCTATGAATGAAGTGCAAAGTATAGGTGAATATTCAAGGGGTAGTCATACTGTATATTATCATCATTATCACATTGTTTGGATTACTAAGTATAGATACAAAGTGATGACCGGTAATTTACAGAAAAGAATTAGGGAAATAGTTTGATTAGTCCTGGATAAACTGAACCGGTAAGTTAACGACAGTTAACGAGTTC
>CAZMSR010000036.1:0-3567 GCA_964569045.1 uncultured Gammaproteobacteria bacterium
TTCCTTAAAAACTAAACCCAAAATCGTCATTTACACAAAACTATTGACAGACTCTATTTTAGATAAATTTCATTTTTTCTTTATATTTACTTTACTTAGTTTTTATCGTATTAAAATGAGATTAATCTCATCGAAAATCTATTGACAAACTATATTTTATGGCATAAGGTATGGCAATGCTAATCAAGAAAGTAAATTTGTAAATTCCTTAAATTGAAAAGCAATAGTGTTTTTCAAACAAATTTACTAAGAATTGCAGAGGAGGGATTCTCAAAGGAATAACGATTGGTATTGTTCTTTTTACTGGGGGGCTACAAACTTGCGCAGGTTTATAGCAAGCCCTAATCTTGAAAGTTTCCGGAAACCTTCAAAAGGAGATATAAAATGTGTAAAATAATCTTGGGCGTTGTAATGGCGCTAACATTGGTTTCAGTACCACTAACATCCGTGGTTGCTGATGAAGCTCAACCTCAACTTCCGCCACATCTTCAAGCGCTTGGCGTTACACAAGCAACAGATACTGAATTGGCTGAAGTACGGGGAGAAGGATGGATTCGTAAGCAGATCCAGAAATACATTAACAGCAAATTTTCTGGCAATCTGTTCGGACCATCTGAAGAGCCTCCTGGCGAGTATAAATATCTGCCATGGTTCCTGCAACCAACGGCGGCACAATAAAAACCAGCGCTAAATAAATGAGACAAGGAATTCTCATTTAAGTCACCTAAATCTCCGTCTATTTGGAAAATAAACGGAGATTCTTTTTTTAATTTGATTTTACGAAGTTATTATATTAGTATTATAGTATGATTTATTTAATTGTTCCATTTCTACTTCTTTCTTTGATTTTATTATCTTCTGTTATTTTACATATAACATTAAAATTGCTGAAAGTTGAAGAAATTAATTTTAAAAATACATTAATAGTAGCTTCTGTAATAACTTTAATTGAAACTGCTTACTACACTCTTTTATTTATAAATAAAAATTTTTCTAAAGATTTATTTTTAAATGTTATTTTTGAAGTTCTTCCGTTTGTTATATTTTTTATATTAATTAAAAAATATTATTCTTGTACTTGGTTAAAAAACATCTTTTCGTATATTATAAGTTTTATTTTAATTACACTTGCTATTAGCTTTATAACAATTCCTACTAGGCACTTTATTATTGAACCTTTTTATGTTAAAGGCACAGCAATGGAGCCAAGTTTTAAAAATAATGATTACTTGCTTTTAAAAAAATATGATAAAAATTATAAACGCGGTGAGATAATTGTTTTTAAATATCCAAAGAATCAAAAAGAATTTTTTATAAAAAGAATAATTGGACTACCAAATGAAAATATTCAAATTATAAATGGAAAAATAAAAATATTTAATAATCAGAACTCCGGAGGTTTTATTTTAGAAGAAAAATATTTATCTAAAAATACAGAAACCTACAGTTCTTCTGATAAAATTATAAAGCTAGATTCAAATGAATTTTTTGTTTTAGGAGACAACAGAACATCGTCAAAAGATTCTAGGAGCTTTGGAAGTCTTAACAAAGATTTAATTATTGGGAAATATTGGTTTTCTGCTTTTAAAAATTAATTAGTTTGCCTTGCAATTTTACAAATTTTTGCTAATATAACAAATTATCAATATTTATTGATGATTTTTAGTTTATGTTCTTTTTATTTTTAGAATAGTCTAAAATCCACCGAACTATCCACCTTATATACAGGAGTAATTAGTAATGAAGCGTAGATCAATGTTAGCAACAGTTGTCACTTTGGTAATCATCAACATTTTTACCTTGCCAATCTTGGCTGAAGAGCAAGAAATTGGTACAGAACAAGAGGATCATAACAGCCGTCTTTTCTTAAGAATGTCTACGATAATCTTGAAGCCTGGACAGAAATCAATCGGCATTGCAACAAGCTACTCGAATAGCATGCAAGGACTACAAACAACAAGGCAAGCAAGCGTTGCAACGACTTTGCGTCTTGCTTTGACTGAGGGAATGGAAGTTTCAGCAACAATTCCGTTTGCATGGAGGCAATTTGAAACAGATAACCATGTTGATGAAACACGTCAAAGAAAAGATGGAAGCGGTGTAGGCGATATTTCTCTTGGAGCAAAATTCTTGCTCTTTAATGAGGAAGTTTCTAGCCCCGAAGTTGTGGCATTATTGGGCGTTGGCATTCCTACGAATGACAACAACTATGGAGATGATATTGCAATCGGAACCGGCCATTACTCTATGTCGCTTGAATTGTCTGCACTTAAATCCCTTGATCCAGCTACATTTTTTGGCAGTCTGTCCTACACTCACTATTTTGACAGGGAGTTTGGAGGACGAGATATTAAGCGAGGCGAATCTTTGGATTATAGCCTTGGAGTCGGTTATGCGCTAAATCATCGCTTAACTTTAAGCACTAGAGTTAGTGGTTCTTTCTCCGGCGAACTTGAGATTGACTCAGAAACTGTTCAATTCTCAGATAGAGAACCTGTATTGCTTGAAAACAGCCTTACGTTTGCTTGGGATCGAGAAACAACGATTGATCCTTCAATAGCCTTTGGGCTAAATGATGATGCTCCAGATACCATATTTGGACTTTCTATTTCTCGGAGGTTCTAATGAAAAGAGCTAGGTTGTTGCTAGCAGTCTTAATTGTTTTTTTAGTTTCAGGTTGCGCGAGCAAGCCTTTGCCATCAAGAAAACCCTTTAAGACTTGGGTAGACTTCAGGGATGAAGCTGTAGTTAAGCAAAAAAAGGATTTCAGTTGCGGAACTGTCAGTTTGGCCACTTTATTCACCTTTTACTTTGGTGATAAAGTCAGTGAAAAGGAAATGATTGACAGAGGCTTAACCATAATCCCCAAAGAACGGCATGCATTGATCCAAAAAGATGGCTTTTCAATGCTTAACGTTAAAGCTATCGGAGACGACAGAGAGGGCTATACTTTTTGGGGGTTAAAAAATGTAACGCTTGAACAACTCTCTAAAATGGATCGCCCTGTCTTGATTCACTTTGAAATCGATGATTATAAGCACTTCGCTGTTTTTCGCGGAATCAGAGGTGATAGAGTTTTTTTGGCTGATCCAAGTCGAGGTAGAGTAAGAATGTCAGTTGGCAGATTCCTTAAAGAGTGGAAAATGCGCTTTGTTTTATCTCCGGATAAAACAGGCTGGCAACCGCCAAAAACGCATGCTCTTGCAATTCGGGAAGAGGAAACTTTTCGACCCGAGCTAAAAGCAGCAAAGCATGCTTTATTCGGTCCATGAGACAAGTAAGTCTCAAAAGGCGAAATGTTTGAGTCTGTCAATAGTTTTGTGTAAATGACGATTTTGGGTTTAGTTTTTAAGGAAAATTTTAAAAAAATTTTAGTGGCAAATTTGAGCGTAAGCTCAAATTTTTTAATCGATTTTTATTCTCTTCGGAAACATGATTGAAAATTGAGCTAGCATGATTCCCCAGTTTGGTATAGGGATTGTCCATTTTCTAGTAATGTCTTTTTGTGGCAAGTGAGAGTGTAAAATATATTGTGTAAATGATAAATTATTAATAACTAAAATTATC
>CAZMSR010000037.1:0-2814 GCA_964569045.1 uncultured Gammaproteobacteria bacterium
ATATCCAAAAAGAAAACCGTCCTTAAACTAGCAAGGAGTTTTTGGACGGTCTGTTACCGGTTCAGTTTATCCAGGACTAATCATATTGTTATTGGGGGTTGATATTGCATGTTTGCATTATATCAAGGGAAAAAGGGAAGTGCGAATTTTTAAATTAAAAATTTAAAAAAAAATTAATATGAAACGCATATGTAAAATCATAGTAAATTTTATAGTAAAAGTAATTGACAGGCGCTATCTTATTACATAGAATAAACATCAAGCTAGCCTTATTAAATTTGTGAATTGCCTTAAATTGAAAAACATTAGTTTTTCAAGCAAATTTACCAGGGATTAAATAAGGAGGAATCCCGAAAAAAAATAAAAGGTTGGTATTCTTCTTTGTCAAAGGGCGTCACAGATTCTAGCTAAATTTGTGGCAAACAGCAACTTCAACAGTGAATGTTTCGAAACACTCAACTAAGAGGTGCAACATGAAAAAGTTAATCGCAATGGCGGTTATCATAGGCGGTTTTGCGTTTCAGGCGCAAAATGCGTTGGCTGGAAATGTACAAATTTGGGCAAACAAAACACCGGCCTGGGGCAGTTCTTCCGCTGACCACACATATGTCTGTATTGCTAATCCAGCACAGTGCGTTGCCATAAAAGGCGCAACCTCAGGTGGCAACTTTGTCCTTGACGGATATGGCGATGAAGCAAAGGCAAAATGCTATGCTTCTTGCTATATGCAGTACGGAACAAACGGTGTTTGTCATCAACACAGCAACAGGGTTCTTTTCCCGACAGGAAAAAATCTGCCCGTATCCGTAAAAGGCTATGTGGAATCCTGGTATCGTTATGGAGCATATGGTACCAAAAGAGGACCATACAATGGGCGCTTCCAAGCTTGCGTGAGCAAATGCGGTTACCCCAGCTAAACATGGACGATTAACCCATAAAAGGCCCTCCAATTTTAATTACCGGAGGGCCACTTTTTTTCTCAATCTATGACTAAACATGATTTTTCTAAAATTTTTCTAAAAACTCTATCTATTTTGGTTTTATTTGCAAGTATAGCAAGTTTTATAACTTATTATGCTTATAATTATCAAAATTATGGAGGAGGTGTTTTTTATTGGAAAATAGCAGTGTTTGTTTTAGTAATAATTATTTTTCTTTATAGTCTTTTATACTCTTTAATAATAAAGAATATATATTCATCTTCATTAAAATATATCGTTGCATATAATAGTGTATTAGGTGCATTAATTGTAATAGCTTCTATTTTATTAGTCAGTGGCTATTCTATAAATATATTTTTTATCGATTTCTTTTTATATTTTTTATTACTACAATTTATTATTTCCTCTTTTCTTAGTTTACGAGAACATTACAAAAAAAATAAAACATTGCTATGGGCTGTTGATCAAAATCATTATTTTTTTAAAACTTTTATCGAAACTTTAATTATTTTGATATTTTCATCTAGCATAGCTGTTATTGTTCGTTATAATTTTGATGAGAATGTAAGATTATTTTGGCCTTTTACGCTATTAATATATAGCATTCTAGCTCTTATTTATACTGCCATATACTCTTCTATTTTAAATCGTTTAGCAAAGTTTTCTTTTAAATACATCGGCATTTATAATGCTGTATTAAGTTTGTTTTTAATAGTAAGTCCGATTATTTTAAAGAAAAATTATTATGAAATTAGTTATATATATTATTCATGGTTTTTGATATTTTTGATTATTCAATTATTTATATGTTATAGATTCAGAAACCCACTAAAACATTAAATATAAAAAAATATTTTTTTAGTTTGTTTTTTAAAAAATTAACCTTTCATTCCAAACAGCCCAAGGAGATGACCATGGAAAAATCACGTACGCTTTTTGTAGCAGTAGCAATTGTAGCAGTTGGCTTGCTATGGTTGTTGTTTTCGGGTGAAGAAGACAAAACCCAATCGTCTGAATCACTAGCGCCTCAACCCATTGAAGTAAAGCAAAAAAAGAAACCAAATAACCCATGGAGAACAATCCGTAGTTTTCAATGGGATGATACTCCCTTTGAATCAGTCAACCCCAGTGCTTCTTTTTCTGAAACAAGCGCGAATGAGTTGCTTGATAGAGATAATGAAGTTCAACCAAGTGAAGAAAATCAGGAGGAAGCTCAGGAAGAGCCAATCAATGAACCGAAATATCGCCATAGCGAGGATCCTAGCTTTGATCCCGAAATGTTGGGAGGTGTTGCGTCTGAATATACGAGCGATTTCAGGGATGAATTCTATGCTCCTAAAATTCAGGCAGTTCTTAACGAGCAAATGACAAACCCAACAGGAGACGACACAGAAGAGCTGGTGGCTCAGTTTGAGTTTGTGATTGATCACACCTTAGGCATTGACTTTTCTCAAGAAAAAAGGGAGCAAATAAAAAACAGGCAAAGAGAAGCCCATAAAAGAGGAAAAGCGCTTGATGCCAAATTTGAAAGAGGGCTTATCACAGAAGAAGAATATGAAGAGGAAGAATCCCAAAATCACGAAAGGGATCTAAGGGAGTTAGCGGAAGTGTTAAGCGATGAGGAGTTTGAAACCATGTTCGGCTATCCAAAACATGATATTGAGGGTGCCTATGCCAGATTAAAGGCATTGAGCGATCCGGCTTGGTAAAAGCTGACTATTGCTCTTAACATCCGCGAGCCTTTAACAAAAGTAATTGTTAAGGGCTCTTTTTTAAAAAACGTTTAATATAAATCAAGCTAAACAAGCTACCTTGAGTGATTTAATTAATTTGTCTATACTATAGTAAAAGGTTCGAACAACGGACTCTTTAG
>CAZMSR010000038.1:0-2800 GCA_964569045.1 uncultured Gammaproteobacteria bacterium
CTAAAAGTTAAAAACCCCATTTTAATGGGGTTTTTGAAAAGATGGGGAATTGCTGTGAAAAATATGAGTTATGACCAAGAAATTATTAAGTGGCACGGTAAAGAGATTGATTATTTTGATGTAAATGACAATCCAATGTCAAGTCCTGGAAATAATGAACCTGTCAAGTCCTGAAAATACTGAACCGTTAGCAAGCTTAAAATAACGACAAATTTTTAATAAAATTAATTGTAAATTTTTTAGGTGATTGATTTTTAAGGCTCATGTGTAGTCTTTTTTTGTTGTAATAATTCATAGAAAAAGCTTTAAGTTAATTATTAGCTGAACACTAATATTATACATTAACTAGAGGCTTCTTTTAATTTTGTTAAAAATTATCTCGGACGGTAGTGATACTATTCTCCGACTGTTTTACGTATGACCCCAAAAATGGGCTCCTCCAAAATTCTGTTTTTTGGGACAATAAAAAAACCGCCAAAAATTTAATAAATGACGGCAAAAATATTAAAACTACAATTAACAGCAAGTATAATAAAAATCAATATATTCAAATTGTTTTTCTTTTTGATTTATTATTCGCGCAAATGAAATTATTGATAAATTTGAATGCATACGAACCCAACCATAAATCGAAACATCTTCAATATAAGCTCTAACCTGAAAAATACTAGAATTATTAGACGAACTTAGATTAATTTGACTTAGTTTGATTTTAAGAGATAATTTTTCGTAAAGAACACTTGCGAATACTTGTTTTACTTCTTCTTTTATTATGCACATTAGACGCCTCCCATAAACAAATTGAACAGAAACTTATTAATTACACATAACATTTAAATTAAATTATTTCAATACCTTACTTTAAAAGATACCTATGATATTTATTAGCAACATATTCAACCAATTATCTATAATACACTTATATTTATTTATTAATTTCATTTTCGTGCAAGCAAACTATGCTTTAAGGTCATTTCAAACCTAAAAACAAGCCTCATGTTCTAATTAAGCTACTTATCAAATAAGTAGCAAATATTAAAACACAATTATTTCTTTTTAGCTTTTACTTTTACAGTCTTCTTTTTTGTTTCAGGAGCCTTTGGTATAGTAATTTTTAAAACACCGTCAAGAGCTTCAGCGTCAGCTTTATCTCCTTGAACATGCGTAGGAAGTGAAATTGAACGAAAAAAACTACCTCGTCTAATCTCTTTTCTATAATAATCTTTTTCATCTACTTCTGATTTTTTTTCTGATTCGCCTTTTATAGTCAAAACATCATTTTCAATAGATATATCAACGTTTTCAGGATCAATACCAGCTAATTGAGTTTCAACTATAACATTATTCTTATTTTCATACATATCTATTGCCGGAGCAAAATCACCCTTTTTAGCCATTCCTGAATGAAAATCATCAAAAATTTTGTCCATATCGCCAAATGGCTCAAATATACTCGGTGTCCATTTAATTAAAGACATAGTTAATATATTATTCAATATTTAATAATTAATATTTTTTTAATTATTAAATTATTAAATAAATCATTTAAAAATTAGGCAATTTTATTCTAATATCACTTTAGCACTTCTTATAATTTTCCCGTGCAATAAATAACCGGCTTGAACTTGTTTTTTAACTTTTCCACCCTTTCCCTCAAGTGCTTCCATTGTATTATAATCAAATTTCTTACCTAGTGCATTAATTTCCTCTAAACCGGCACTCTTTAACACACTTTCAAATTGACTAACAACATATTTTACACCAAGAAGCCAATTATCTTCACCACCTTTTTTAAAATGCTCAACAGAAGTTTTTAGATTATCATAAACTGGTAAAATTTCATGAACTAATTGCTCATTTGCGTACTTTGCAAATTCTTGTTTTTCTTTTTGAGATTGTTTTTGTAAATTTTGATAATCTGCTAATGCTCGAGCATATAGACCTTTCAAATCATTTTTTCTTATTTTAACTAATTCATATTTTTCTTTTAATGTTTTTTCTCTCTTTTTCATATTAATTTTTTATAGGTTAATCTTGTTAATTCTATTATTTTATCATAATCCATTCGCATAGGACCAATAACACCAAACATTCCCTCTCCTACAACACCTTTATATTTACAAACTATAGACGAACAAAAAGACCCAAACGGATTACTAGAGCCTATTAAAATATGCTCTCCTAATAATATCTTGTTAAATGACTCATCAATAATCTCATCAATATCATCAATAACCTGAGATATATCATAAACTCTATTTATTTGCGAGAATTCTGGCTGTCTAAGCAAATTCGAAATCCCGGTATAATACAAATTTTTCTTGTTAAAAGCCCAAAATATAGCCAAATTAGAATTATGAGCTAAACTCTTAGCAATATTTTTTTGTTCATCTTCGGTTTTTTTAATTTTTACACTACCAACTTTAAATTGATTTTTTTCTTTAATTAATTTTTCTACAAATAATTTATATGCTTTTTCAGTTGGGATTCTACCTGCTGATATATGCGGTTGTTTAATGTAATTAAGCGTTTCTAGTTCTACTAAACGCTGACGAGCTGTCGCAGATGATATACTCAAATTGTATTTTTTAACTAAAATATTCGAACCAACTGGCTCGGCTGATTCCATATGCTCTTTTATGAGTAAATATAAAATTTCAAATAAATTTACATTCATATTAATTATATTCTATACATTTTTCCTTTATTATGTCAATTTAAAAATTTTAAAATCATCTTAAAAAATGAATAAGTTCACCCACATATTGGACTCTGAGGTAGAATAATATATATGCAAATA
>CAZMSR010000039.1:0-2663 GCA_964569045.1 uncultured Gammaproteobacteria bacterium
AATGAACTGCATAACTATTATAAGTGTAGCATATATTTGAAATAAAGTCAAGTAATTTTCCGATTTTTAAGAGTTTTTGTCGAATCTTCCTTTTTTTATAAAAACATTATCATTAAACCTCTGTTAGATCATGACTATATTTAGCTTTAACAGCGATTTTAAGTATATAAGTAGCACAAACAAGCAACTTTACATAATAAACTTATAAGACTTTCATGCCTTGACTAAAATTTTCAATATTATACGTAATAAAAAGCCCATAAATCCAATAGCCACTCTTCTGCACTAACGTGATTTATAATACCTTCTCACAGCATACCAAACTGAATTAATAATTGGTACTAAAAAAACGTATCTTGGCTCGTTTTCCAAGTAAGCCAATATTATTGGGATAATTGAAGAAACACCTGAATAAAAGAAAACGATAAATAAATGTTTCGATGCTTCATTTCTTGGAGTTGTAGTGTTCATACAATCTATAGCATCTGAGCGAATTCTAATGCCTCGCTCAAAAGTTTTATTAATTGTTTTTTATTATCTATTTGAGGTTTACTAGCCTCTTTTATTACGTTTGGACTTATTAGGCTATGTACGAAGACTAAATCCAGATTTTTCCCAGGGCAACTTTTAACCGCATATTGTCGGTGAAATACAACGTCCTTTTTATTTATTGAGTACTTTTTTACTAACTTTCTTAGCAAGTCCCTTAAGGCGAAAATTTGAGCTGGCGTAGGTTTTTCGTAGTCAAAATTACCATCAAGGCAAATATGAATACATCTGCCATCATTCATATTATTCTGATAACAAGCCGCAGTTCTTTCCCCCTCTCGTCTTGCTTTAAAAATTCTGCCATTACTGATAATTTCATAGTTGTACCCAAGATAAAAACCCAGACTACTCTTAAACCTCCACTTGGCTTTGTGGTATTCATTGTTAACCAAAAATTGACTCGGCTTATTTCTGCGTGATACTGCTGTATGGTGTATCATGATATATTTTGGATTAGTATATTTCATGTTTAATTCTAAAGTTACCCACCTCGACCTTTAGATCAATAACTTTGTTTAGTAATTTATTTAAGTCCTCGTCTCTATCTAGTGATAAAAGCATGTTAAAAGCCTTAACTCTCATGTTTTCTGGTAGATCATGATCGCTTTTATCAATTTTCCTCATATCTTTTAACGTTTCATTAACATTTTGGTAAATTTTCTTTTTAGATTTTACCTGAAACAACTCATCGATATTCATTAAAGGATTTTTCATTAGCCTCTTATACTCTTGATTAATATGTAATTTTTTCTCATAAAAATTATTATAAGCTCTACCAGACATAGCCCACTTATCTTCTTGTTTGTGAATTGGGTTGCTTGGTAATTTTCCAACGAACATACCAGCTAAACTTCCAAATTGCGCTCTAATCCAAAAATCAATCTTTTTTGGCGACCAATTCATTAGGTTGCCTATAAACTTTGCAACACTTGTTGAGTATTTGTCATATTGATCACGAGGCTCAAGTCGTTTCAAGTACTCTGGTACAATAGGCATTATTTCTGGATAGGTACGTGAATTAAATATTGCTGAGGCGGTTGGTTTAAATAGCTGTGGCAACAAACTAACAAACCAATCTTTAGGCTTAAACACATTGAATTGTTGCGGTAGCCAAGCAGTCGAGGCTTCTAAATACTCCTTAAAACTAGCCTTATTCTTGTCGTAATGCGTAAATATATATAATTCAGCTAAAGCCACCAAACTACCAAATTGCTCTGGAATCCTAACTGAGATCAATCCCCTACCCCCCAGTTGGAATATAAATACTTCTGGCTAAATCACGAACATGAATTTCTGATAATTGTCTTTTCTCATCATCACTAGCTGTTTTCATAATCCAAATTGCCATTGTTATTGCACTTGCCATTATCCCAGCTCCCACAGTAGCTATTCTTTCTGGATTATCTTTAACACTTCTCCCAAACTTATACATCACCTGTAGCATTGCATTAAAATATGGAATTGATCTTACATACTCCTGACCAAACCTCCCAAAAGACCTGCCCTGAAGTTGAAAAGGCACAGTAATTTCACTCGCCATATACATTGCTTCAGACATATTTTTACCCTGACTTAAAGCTCTCTTGTACTCACTTGCTCTTGTCATGATTTCAGATAAATTTGACGGTAATTCTAATATACTTAGCTTTGAGTCTATGAACTCAATGGTTTTTTCCTTTTTTGTTAGCCCTCCAGTAAGCTTCCTTGATATTTCCTCTGGTGCTAGATCGTGCATTGCGGCTAATGTTTGACGTTCTCCTCCAATAGCCTTAAAGTTTTCCACAACATCTTTCTTGCGCAATATATCTACCAATGTTTTTATCGGGTCTATTATAGGCTTAAAGCCTGTTTTTGTTTGAGCTAGAGCTGAAAATTGATCAACACTAAAATTACCAATCGCAAAAAATGGATTTGCAGAAGTTGTAAGACGAGTAAAAATTGAAGATGGTACTCTTAGGAGTTGAGCAAAGCCATCAAGCTCACGAGGTCGCAAGACTTTAGCAACAGCCAAAAATTCTGGGGAGGCTTTTATAAACTTCCTCTTCCCATTAATAAATATGGAGAGTGTAAAATATATTGTGTAAATGATAAATTATTAATAACTAAAATTATCA
>CAZMSR010000040.1:0-2516 GCA_964569045.1 uncultured Gammaproteobacteria bacterium
TTCCTTAAAAACTAAACCCAAAATCGTCATTTACACAAAACTATTGACAGACTCACCATAGCACATCAAAGATGATATTTTTATAACATTTTTATTATGAAAAAATTCATAAAAAATGAAGAGAGCATGAAGTTTAAAATTAACTAATATTAAAGGTTATCGATGTTTTTAAACGAGTAAAATGTTCTATTTTTGCAAAAAATAACGTGATCCAGCACCTCAATTCCAATAATTTTGCCTGCTTTGACCAGTTGTTTTGTAATATTTCTGTCGCTTTGTGACGGAGTGATATCGCCACTAGGATGATTATGTAAAACAATAATACCACAAGCTCGACTAACAATTGCTGGCCTAAAAATTTCGCGAGGATGAATCACAGCCGTTATGAGCGTGCCTAAAGTAATGAGCTCTTTTTTGATTAACTCATTCCTGCTATTCAAATAAATTCCAAAGAAGTGCTCTTTGTACCAATCTTGGATCAATGGTTTAACAGCTCGAATAGCTTGTTTTGGAGTTTTGATTATTGTTTTTAACATTAAAATACACCCAATTTAAGGGTGTATTGATGTCGTAGATTAACGGGGAAGTCAAGGAAATAAAAACCCTTGGAATTGTTCCCAAGGGGTTGGTAAAAGTTGTTTTGATTGTTTTTGGTTACCGTGCCAGCAACCTTCCAACAGCTGCGACAGTGAACATGTCACCAAGTTGAGCTGCTTGTTTCCAGGGAATCATGCGGCATTTGAGGATTCCTTCAGCGGCTTTTGAAGCCGGTTTGAGCGAGTCTTCCCTGAAGATGTAGCCATCACCGTCATTTTGTAGTTCACTTTCAAGAACGCTGAAAGCAAAAAGTTTTACACCTTCACCTTCTTCGGCTGTTTCGAAAAAGGTACTGTTCGGATTCATTGGGTCGCCGTCCAATCGGAAGATTCGCTCTTCAATTCGATTGTCATCGACACCCAGTTCTTCGCCTGCTTCTCGGATAGCGGCTTCAAAATGTTTTTCACCAGGATCCAGAAAGCCTCGTGGAGTATTGAGGACATTGCCACCTTGATTAGGGCGATTTTGTTCCACAACTCCGACATAGAGCTGGTCATTGATCACTGAAAAGGGCACTGTCACAGAACCCCCACCTCCGATTTCATGAAATGACCAGCCATCCCATCCTCCAGGCGTTAATCCGTGGTTGAGTTCTCCGAATTTGGGATGTGAAATCCGTACGCGATTCATTTGTTCGACTGTTTGACCATTGAGTTCAACTTTCCAGCCACGCTTGGCTTGTTTTTCTTCAGGAATATCTGTGATAAGTGTGTTCATTGGCTTGCTCCTTTGCGGTTTATGGTGGTGTTGAAAAAAGTACAGTAAATAATACTTAATATTGATATCATCCAAACCACAGGTAGGCTTTTCTTCTTCTACTCTTAAATACGGTATCTAAAAGAATCTTCTTCAAATCATCTCTAAATCGTCTTTCGTCAAAAGCAATAAAAATATCATATGTATACTGAAGAAGGCTATAATGCTCTCTATTGTTCATTTTTACTTGCAATTCTTTCCAGATTCCAAGACGCATTAACAACCACATCCAAAATAAATAACTCTCTAAACCCGATACATCAATTAGATAAAGGATTGTGGACGGTTTCAATAGCGTATTATATGGTACTTTTCTTAATCTAGTGTTTACAAATACATCCATGCGATATTCATGTGCTCTTTTTTTTAAATCTATTTTTGCCAACTTTTGTTCAACACATTTTTTAACTTGAATCTTAGAAAGCTTAACGCTCATCGCTCGAGCGCGGTATATAGCATGAACCGCATAGTTATGAGATAAATCAAAATCTAAAAGAACTTGATACTCACGTTTTGTAGGCTCACGTTCTAAATTATATTTTAATAATCCGCATGCAAAATCAAGATATTCTCGTATTCCATTAGTAAAATTTGCAATTTTTGGGTCTTGAATGATAGGAAAATTATTGCTATCAAAACAAAAAGAAACAGCTTTTTCTAGTATCTTCTCACCTTCTTTGTCGCCGATAAGATAACCAGCAAATACTGATGCAACACTCAAATCATCACTGTAAAACGCGCTTATAAATCGTTTATTCAGTTCTTCTTGAGTATTGTCTTCCCTATAATCAATATTCTGTCTACTCATTGCTACATTAACTACAGCAGAGCTGAGTTTTTGAACATACCAATATTTCACCAGCATCATCCGTATTATATTAAAAATTATCGTTACTATAATTGCACCATAAAATATCTGGCTTGGCGTTGAGCTTGGCGCTACAAATCGAATCAAAAGAGCTGCTATTACTATCATCGTGATATGCTTGGTCATTGCTCATCTCCTAGTAAAAATTTAAAGATCATCATGATTTATTTCACAACTTATACATATATAAAATATTTTGTCAATAAATTGTATCAGTCCACCTCATTTTGGACAAGAGGCTATTAGACTTGTTGCGAAATAGTTAAAATTGAATAATTATTGTATAATTAAGGTA
>CAZMSR010000041.1:0-2381 GCA_964569045.1 uncultured Gammaproteobacteria bacterium
TGATTTATATTACTAGATTTTGACAACTTTTTTCTTAAATTGCTTCGCAATTTTTAGACAGTCTGAGAAAGTTGTTGAAGCGGCCTGGGAGAATCGGGATAATGTCAGTGTTGAAACATCTGGTGATATCCGGAAAACAGTCGTAAAAGCGGTTAGTTAAATTGTTAAGTATCGGGACAAAGGCACAGACGTTGCCATTGCGTTGAACAATATCTTGCGAGATAAATAGCAAAACTACGTAATAGTGGATTTTAGTAAAAAAAGAAGGATGAGTAAAAATATAAGTATTTTTCGTTTAAGCGCTAAGTTTTAAAAAGATCTAGCGCATTTTTTTTGCAATTAAGTTATTCTTAAAGAATTTAATTAATAATAAGAATGATTTATGCGCTCTTGATTAACTAAAAAGCCTTATATATAATTAAAACAAATAGTAATAAAAAATTATCAAACATATATCAATGAAAAGCATAATAAAAAATACATTAATTTTTATATTCTCATTTTTGTTAATAGCCAGTCTTTTTACTTTTTATGGTGATACTAGTACTAAAGCTAAGCGAGTAGGTGTAAATACTTTAATTTCCTATATTCAAAACGAAGAAGTTAAAGAAATAATAGTAAAAGGTAATATAATAGAGTTAGAGTTAAAAAACGGAGAAAAAGAAATTGTTAAAAAAGAGCTTGGCGAAACTCTTTCTTCACTCTTAGATAATTATGGTGTAGACAAAGAAAGTCTTTCAAAAGTCGCTATTCAAATAAAGGACGATGAAGGATTTACTTTTTGGTTTGCTGCGCTCGCTCCTTTTTTAATCCCATTTATAATTATTGGGTTCTTTTTGTATATGATGTTTCGTGGAGTTCAAGGTGCTAATTCAAGAGCTATGGGTTTTGGGCAAGCACAAGTAAAGCAGTTTAATAAAGAAGCTAAGCATAAAGTTAAATTCAAAGACGTAGCCGGAGTTCGCGAAGCTAAAGAAGAACTAACAGAAGTTGTTGATTTTCTTAAGCATCCTGAAAAGTTCACTAATTTAGGTGCACGTGTACCAAAAGGTGTTTTGCTTTTAGGTTCTCCCGGTACAGGTAAAACTTTACTTGCTCGTGCAGTAGCCGGTGAAGCCGGAGTGTCATTTTTTCATATTTCAGGCTCAGAGTTTGTAGAGATGTTTGTTGGGGTAGGTGCTTCACGTGTTCGTTCACTTTTTAAAACTGCTAAAAAAAGTACTCCATGCATAATATTTATAGACGAAATTGATGCAGTTGGGCGTAAGCGTGGTGCCGGCCTAGGTGGGTCTCATGATGAACGTGAGCAAACTTTAAATCAAATATTAGTAGAAATGGACGGCTTTGATCCGCGTATGAATATTATAGTAATGGCAGCAACTAATAGACCGGATGTTTTAGACCCTGCTTTACTAAGACCGGGGCGTTTTGATAGACAGATAGTTTTAGACTTGCCTGATATTCAAGCTCGCGAAGCAATTTTAAAAATTCATGCTCGTAAAAAGCCTTTGGCACGTGATGTAGTTTTAAGACGAGTTGCTGAACGTACTCCCGGTTTTAGTGGAGCTGATTTGGCTAACATTATAAACGAAGCTGCTATTTTGACTGCTCGCCGAGATAAAAAATTAATAACAATGGAAGAGCTTTTTGAGTCAATTGAGCGAGTTATGATGGGTCCGGAGCGAAAAAGCAGGGTAATTACAGAGCGTGAAAAGCAAATAACCGCTTATCACGAAGCAGGTCATGCTATTGTTTCTCATTTTTTGCCTCATACTGATCCTGTTCAAAAAGTTACAATTATTGCTCGCGGAAGAGCCGGAGGATACACACTCAAGTTGCCTCTAGAGGACAAACATATGCATACAAAGCAAGAATTTATAGAAGAAATTGCTGTCCTGCTTGGCGGATTTTTAACTGAAAAAGAAATATACGGAGAAGTGACAACAGGCGCTACTTCTGATTTACGCAGAGCCACAAACCTTGCTAGAAAGTTAATAACAGACTATGGTATGTCAGATATTCTTGGTCCTCGTACTTTTGGCGAAAAAGAAGATATGATATTCTTGGGTCGCGAAATTCACGAACAACGTGATTATTCAGAAAAAATAGCAGAGCAAATTGATAAAGAAATAAGTAATTTTATAAATCAGGCTACTCAGCTTGCTAGAAAAGTTATTAAAAAAGAGAAAATTAAACTTAAGAATATAGTCGAAGCCTTGCTCAAGAAAGAAACTATAGAAAAAGAACAATTTGATAAATTAGTAGGTAAAAAGAAATAGTTTTACGATTCCTGGTTTTTTACATAATGGGACTGTCACCAAACTCACTTCACCCATAAATTGTTAATTTTGGCTAAATTTTTTTCAAATTTTTTTGGCTTA
>CAZMSR010000042.1:0-2297 GCA_964569045.1 uncultured Gammaproteobacteria bacterium
CAAAAATATTCACAAAAGTGGCAAATAAAAACCGCCACTCCGTGGACGCTACCTGTATTGTCCTTGGTTGCTTTAGTGATATGTTAAATATAGTATAATTATAGAATAAAGTCAAGTGAAAAATATTTTTAAAAGCATAATAAAATTATATCTAAAATGGTTATCATTACTAGTCTTGTTTATTAATAGGCCATTTGTGATAGTGGTAGCAGGTAGTATGAATAAGCATTTTACTAAAGAGGCTGTAGTGCACAAGCTTCAAGAGAAGGGTGTTTTATTAAGAGCGGCTCCAAGAGGTTTTAATACGGATTTTGGATTACCTTTAGCAATTTTAGGCCTTTCTAGTGGTTATAATGATCCTAATGGTTGGAGGCGAGTTATTTTAAGTAGTCCAGGAGTCATTTTGAAAAAGTTACCAAAAGTGTTGGTTTTAGAGTTTGGTATTTCTGATCCCGGTGATATGCAGTATTTATTAAGTGTTATAAAACCCAATATTACTATTATTACAAATATTAATAAGCGCTATATAGAAGGTTTTAGAAATATTAAAGAGCTTACAAATGAATATCGATGTTTATTAAAGTCTACTTTAAAAAATGGTTTAATTGTGGCTAACACGGACAATGAAATTGTGCAAGATGTATTAAAAGGGATTCAAAATAATGTTTTAAGATACGGTTACAATAAACAAGCAGACTATGTTATTGAAAAAAGTTTGGTGAATAAAGATGGGCAAAGTGTTATAATAAAAAATAAAGTAAAAAGAGAAATTTTTATACCAAAATTTGGAAAGCATCACGTATATGCCGCTTTGTGCGCCTTAATAGTAAGAGATTATTTTAATGAAAATAATAAATTTAATAAAAAGAAATAAGTATAGAAAGTTTATTAATCCATACTATAGAATTAAAAAAAGTAAATTAAGTATATTAAATTCATCCTTAAGGGCTAAAGTTATAGTAGTGGAAGTAATTACGTTAACAGTTGGGCTTATTTGGTTTTTTTATTTTTCTACTGTTTATGATATTAATTCTGTAGAAGTTATTGGGGCTCGTAAGATACCAAGTGATGAAATTGTCCGAGTTGTTAGGTTAAAATTAAATAAAGATAGGCTGTTTGGCTCTAGTCAAAATATTTTTTTATTTGATGTTAATGATTTAAAAAAAGATTTAAATAATATTTATTATTTAACCTCTCTTGAAGTTTTAAAGTATTTGCCTAATAAAGTTGAAGTGTTAGTGGTTGAAAAAGAGTATTCGGCAATTTGGAAGGAAGGTGATAGTTATTACTATATTGATGAAGTTGGCAAGGTGATAGATAGGGCAAATCCCTTAGAAATAAAGAAAAGTTATCCTTTGATTGATAGTAGTAAAGAAAATAAGTTTAATAAGAATAGAATAATAGGGGAGGAGGATGGTATTGATTTTGTAATAGGTGTTTTTAAGACATTTAGAAAGGATGATATTGATTTATTAAAAAGATTTGATAGCTTTGTGCTTGATAGTACAGACACTTTAAAAATAGTATTAATTGAAGGTCCAGAAATATTATTTAGCCTGGCAAACGATTCTAAGAAACAAGTTTTAAAGTTAGTTGCCCTAAAGAATCAAAAGTTAAAAGATGATTTTTATAATAAAGAGTATATTGATTTAAGATATGGAGATAGAGTTTACTATCGGTAATGTTTGAGTGAAGTTATTAAAAAAAAGATGAGGGTAATTTTGAGACTAAAATATAATGATTGATGTATAAAGAAAATATTGAAAAAAGTGTTTGATTATTGTGATGTAGGATGATATTAGGTTGTGAAGTTTGGTAAAAAGTTGATTTTTGGTAATAAAAAATCCGTAAAGAATTACGTTCACGGATAGATATGAAATTATTTAATGTTTATTAACATTAATTTTAGACAATTCAGTGTGTCTGACCGTATTGGGTAATTTTCATGTAGTGTTTTGCAATTCTCTAAAACCTTGGTAACTGCTAATATTTTTTGTAAAATACAATACATAAAATCATTTACTGATTGTATTTCTGTAAAAAATTTAGCATTAGAGTAAATGCCAAAATTTTTTTGACGTGTGTTTTTTACAGTGTCTCTTGCCTCATTTAATAAATTTAAAACTATTCTTGCTTCGTTGACCGTAATTTTGGGATTCATGTCCCAAAGAAGAGAAGCGCAAAATAATTTTAAATTTGGGGTGCTGTATTCAGGGTGTGTTGCAGAGGTATGTGCCTTAACTGAGTCTGTCAATAGTTTTGTGTAAATGACGATTTTGGGTTTAGTTTTTAAGGAA
>CAZMSR010000043.1:0-2129 GCA_964569045.1 uncultured Gammaproteobacteria bacterium
CAACATAGAGCTCGATCACCTAAAATTATATCCAAAAAGAAAACCGTCCTTAAACCAGCAAGCGAGTTTTTGGACGGTCTGCATTTATTTTTCCATCGATTAAATTCTTAATTATGTCATACCTTGATAATTCTTTATCTGCCATAGTGGTTAAATTTTGCACTGTCATATCTCATTAAATCTTAATTATTATTTAATGAGATATTATCGCACAAGATTGTTAAGGTAGGACATTTCTACTTTGCTTAAGTAGGACATTATCATGTTGGGCTGACAAAAAATGTTAATCCCTTGACATGTGTTTTTAAAAAGATGTATTATTAAACTAATGAAAAATCAAACTAAAATAAATTCTACAATGACTAACGTAGTCGTGGATGCCTGTTTAAAAAATAGGCAGCGATTTTGGTTTGAATAAATAAAAACACAAACAAACAATAATCGACTGCCTTTCAAGGGCAGTTGATTTTTTTGATCTTTTTATGTCGAGTCTCAATCAGGGATTTCGTAAAGAAACAAAGGAGTAATAGTGGTGACAACTATGCCCACAGTAAATTTAAATAGTATTGAGCCAGTCTCTTCTTGTCAAGGTCGTTGTGCTAATGATGATATCATGAAGCAATTTCGTGATAAAGTTAATGGAATGACTACTTTTGAGCTTGCTTTGAAAATTCGCGAGTACGTATCTTGTTGCAACTCTACAAAGCTTAATATAGCCTTGCAAAGATACATGAATCTTTGGGATAGAGATACAAAAGGGCGAGCTCAATTTTATTTTATGGTTTTTATATCCGGTGATCTTAATGGGAAGGGTTGTGAGAATTGGGTTGATAAATTTGATAAAAAATGCGAGACAAGTACTGATGTGATTATTGAAAACACCTATAAAACAGTTTACCGTAAGTGTTCTATGCTCGCTTGTGAGATGCGCTGTAATACAGTAAATTACGAAGTGTTTGATAGAATTTTGGGTTGTTATTATGAATTTTGGAGTAAGGATTTTTTAGCAGGCTTAACTGCTTTTCGTACTTTTGCAGCTTATGATTTTTTAAAGCAAAGTCGAGTTGAGCTCGAAAGCGAGCATGATCCGGAAAAGTTTGAAAAGCTACGTTTGTTTTGGAGCAAAAGAATCACAAAATTTTTCCAGTACATTCTTGATTATGAATCTTCTAAGGATTGCGAAATTAAAAAAAAGCAAAGTGCTCAGGTAATTTTTGCACTTCTTCAAATTCTTTTTTATCAAAACCCGAAAAATCACCTAAAGCTTGAGTTTGATAGGCTTCTTGTGGAGCGGCTTAAACCATACTATAATAACTATCGCCTAAAGTTTATTATCGATATTTTTAAGTAAAATTACACTGGACTCATCATTACCTCGCACAAAGCGGGGTCTTTTTTTAAATCATTATTTATAAGTCTATTTTAATTATTGTATAATTTAACAAAAAAATAATTATTATTGTGAATGTTTATGCAGAATTACCGATATTGTACTCAATGAGAAAAAAGTATTATATTGCGTACGTGAATATGTATTTATTGCCACTGTATTGTCATTGCACACTTGAACTATTCTTTAAAACTTGTTAAAAATTAAATATGGTTAACAAAAATTCGGTCATAAATAATGTTACAAATTATTAACCAAAGATTGATAATTGGTTATTATAGATTAATGGTTGAATAAAGGGTCTGGTAGCCAAGTGGTAAGGCAAGGGTCTGCAAAACCCTTATGCGCGGGTTCAAATCCCGCCCAGACCTCTGTTGTTCGTACATTTCAAGCTTTAGAAAGGATCATCACAATGGCAACTCCGAAGCAGATTGCAAACGGTTATGGTAAAGATTTTCCGGGTTTAGAAGTATTGTTCAATATCGAACCAACTTCAGATCAATTAGAAGCTCTTTCTGCCCCAATTCCCGCTTTGGGCAGATATCGTAAATATGTTCAATTTTTAAACAAAGTAACATCGCAAAGAACAGTTAACTTACTTAGATTTTATATAATAAGCCGTTACTTTCTTTTTTTGAATCAAAAGTTGCATCGCGACAGCTCATTATTTACGCAAATAGGGATTGTCGCCAAACTCGCTTTAATTCATAAATTTGGAAATTTTAAGATAAATTTTTTG
>CAZMSR010000044.1:0-2020 GCA_964569045.1 uncultured Gammaproteobacteria bacterium
AAATCTGTCGTTATTTTAACCTAAAAACGGTTCATTATTTCCAGGACTTGACATTTTCCGCAGTAAAAGGAATTAGTAAATATTCTATAACCTGTGCTTGGAGCAAGCTTGCCTGATACAAATTTTTTTCTCGGCAGCGTTGTTAAACCCCACTCATCATTAGCTTTATTAATAATTGCTTTAACTGTGTAATTGCCGGTTAGCAAATAATCCCACATTTTCCTAACTATTGGGAAGCGTACAGGGTCTCTAAATACTTTGCGCTCTCCTTTTTCTCCGCCTTTATCGTTTAAATAGCCTAAGGGAGCATTGCCGGGTCGCCAGCCTTTTTTAGCTTTTGAGTGCATGCCTCGCTTAACATCTTTGCTTAAATCTAGAATAAATTGATTAGCCATGCCTAGCTCCACGCTCATCATCAAAACATTATCGCTTGGCAAATATTCTCTGCCCGGGGTTAAAATTGATTTAATATTGCTCTGTTGCAACATCCATTGAATATCGCCCCCGTCTTTTGGATTGCGAGCTAGGCGGTTAATTTTCCAACACAAAATCCCGTCCGCAACGCCCGAATAAAGCATTGATAACATTTCATTAAAAACAGGTCTTCCGGGCTTTTTAGCTGATTGGCTTTCTGTTAGAGTTTTTACAATCTTAACGCCTCGCTCTTTGGCTAGCCTTGTTAATTCTCTTATTTGGTCGTCAATAGATTGTATTTGCCTGTCCTCGCTATCAGTTGATTTTCGGCAGTACATTATGTATTTAATTTTATTATTTTCTCTCATAATTAATTTAATTTTTTGATAACTTTTTCTAGCAGTTCAAGATAGCTAGAATAAAGCTCTTTTCTCTCAATATCTAAATTATGGGTGTAGTGGAATAAAATATTAAAATGCTCACTAGAGCCTAACTCAACAATATTTTCCGCTTCATTACTGGGATAAATACTTTCAATATATTCTTTTTTACTATTCTTGGGCTTAGTTATTTCAATAATAACTTTGCCATTATTCAGTTTTCTTTTAGTTGCAAAATCTCTTTTTAACACGCTTAAAATCCTAGCTTGCCGTGCTTCCATTTCGTTCATTTCCTTGTGAATTTGCCTTATTATTCGCTTAACTGCTACAAAAGGATTTTTCGGGTCAAATCTGATTATTAAATTGCGTGGGGCTTTAATTTTTTTTATATTGTCTTTTGACATTGGCTTTCAAAACTAATGAAAGCAACTCAAAAGCCCCCACCAGTTTTATCAATTCCGAAGAATTGAGCCGTACGCAAATACAAGCCTGATGAGGGCTCTAAAATGTATTTGCGTACGACTTAATTGTTGATTTAATACTAACATAATTTTTTTAAAAAAAGCAATAATTATTTAGCAATTTCGGCATAATCCGCTTTCCTAATCGGTCTATAAACCGCCCTCATAAAATTAATAACCCTCATGCCTGCCTCTCTTGCCTCTTCCACGCTTAAAATTTCACAAGTCTGCTTTTGATGAATTTTAATAAAATCATTAATTTGCTCATGGGTTAATTGCATTAAAAATAATTATTTAAAACTTAAAATCAGGGCTTAAAACATCAATCTTTTTATCTTCTTTTTTGGCTTCTTCTAAAGCTAATGGAACATTGCTCTCAATTTTCCAATTCCGATATTCAACTTTCCCAATCCATTTAGAATTCATTTCTTTTTCAAAAAGCAGTTTAGCCTCATGCGATACTTTGGCAAAAAAGAATTTAGCTTTCTCGCCTTTTAATTCTTGAGGTCTGTTCAAATTTTGCGAACAAAAATATTTTTTCTTTTTAAACATCCGCTCATCAAACATATCTTTTGATAAGTATTTGCAAAAATACGCCCCCATATTATCTACATGGTCGGCTTTTTTAACTTTAATAAAGCCATGCTTCCATTTATTTAAAGCAAACTCTTTTTCAAATTTTCGTCTTCTATAATCCGTTGTTAATCCGCTAATTGTCAAGTCCTGGAAATAATGAACCGTTTTTAGGTTAAAATAACGACAGAT
>CAZMSR010000045.1:0-1942 GCA_964569045.1 uncultured Gammaproteobacteria bacterium
CGAACTCGTTAACTGTCGTTAACTTACCGGTTCAGTTTATCCAGGACTAATCACACTATCTGTTAAAGAGGTTAAAGAAATACTATTGTGTTTAACTAAATCCAAACTCATGAATTTAATTAAGCCACCCATCCGTAAAAAATTACTAGACTTTATTACAAATTGTTATGAGCGCAAAAAAGACAATCGATGTTACAAAATCCGAAGCAAAGATCATTAACCTTTGGCGAGGATTACAGTATGGTGAGATGACCATCAAAATCCAAGGAGGCTCTCCTCAGGATATTGTTAGGATTGAGCGGAGGTTTGATTTGAAGAAAATATAGTATTGGAGGTGTTTTTTTGATTTTTGGCTTGACTTTTTTATATAACTATGGTTATGTAACAAACAGTTGCTCTTTACAATCCTGTTAATACGAGGAGAACGATCATGCAAACGCATCCAATAGAAGATATTGAATCAACGTTGCAGTATTGGGAAGATATGTACTTGTTGGTTGACGGATATGGAGAATTGGCTAAATTAACCCATAGACCTCATCCATTTGATTACGGAAACCTTGTAAAGTGGCAAACATTCCGACATGACCTTCTGCAAAATGCCTTTAAGGAAAATTTGAATGTTGATCTTTTTATTCCTCCGGCTGATTCAAAGATATTTGAAATTGAAGCGAGTTTAGCTACTTTGCCAATAGCACTTTTCGGTTGGACAAGATTTTCAAGACGAGTTTTCCATTTAAGTCAAAGTCTTCAATTAGCGCTAGAATCCACAAGTTTAAGTGATATTCACTGGAAAGATATTAAATGGCCTTTTGACTCTTTCGCAATCACTCTTGATTTGCCATTACAGGTAAGAGACGCTCAAAGTAGGTGTATTATTTTTACCAAGTATGTTAGTAATATCAACGAAAGAGTATTGTATGAATTCAAGACCATTCCAGATGACATCAAAAAAGCTATTTTAACGCCGAAGCAGAGGAACAATCTTAAACGGGTTTTAAAGAAAAAAAATCCGAATAGAATACAATCGGTATTAACAACTCTAGAAAATAGGCATTTTAATGCGCCAAGCAATGCAGGCTCCACAACTCTTGATTATGAAGATATTAAAGACGCATCAATAAAAACAACCTTCCTTAAGCTATTGGATATGCACAATAGTTCGGACGCTCGTTTTAGTAAAAAAGTTCGAAACGAAAAAGATGAACAAGAATTTTCAGATTATTTGGATAGTGTATTAAAAATTTGTCTTGGCTTATGCCTATACTTTCAAACTTCAAAAGCATATGTTCGCTATCGTAATCCAGAATGGCAAAAGGAAAAATCAAGGAATAGCCTTCCTGGGAAAAATTATATAACCAGCGCTTCTCAAGTATGTAATGTCAGTAACGTCTATGAATTTAATCAAGAAGAATTATGTCTGCTCCAAAGTTTAAGAAAAAAACGAAAATTTCATGAGGTGAGTTTTCATTTTCGAAGAGGAACTTGGCGTAGAGCTCCTGGATCTGGAAGTGATCCAAATGCTCCTAAAACAGTATGGCAGAGGCCAACTTTAGTCAGGCCAGACAGACGTGAAGATGGTAAATTGCCAGGTGGTGCGAAAGTAATCATGTGATTAACCACTAAACTTAACAAAAAAATATAACAAATCATACCGGCATATTACATTAATACGTGATAGCCGGTTTTTTCTTGCCCAATATTTCCCAATGTGCTACGTTTAAATCAATAAGTGGCATAGCCTAAAACCTGACTAAATATCAGAACCCCATTCGCGTGGGATGACTGAATATTAAAGGGTTTCAAACATATGTAGTTTTTAGCTATATACGTTTGGAGCCCTCTTTTTTTGTATAAAAACTAATGAATAAAAAGCACCTCAAAATATCAATACCTCCCCATCTTTGACTTTTGATGCGCTATTATCTTAGTTCAGTTCTGT
>CAZMSR010000046.1:0-1932 GCA_964569045.1 uncultured Gammaproteobacteria bacterium
ACGTACGGTTCGATGAGGGGACGGAGGATTAACATCCTCCTCCTACTCTACTTTTTTTAAAATTTTCCTTAAAAACTAAACCCAAAATCGTCATTTACACAAAACTATTGACAAACTCTTTATTTATGTGCTCCGGGGCAGGGACAGCTGTCGAACCAAAAATTGGGTTGATATGTGTCCGAATTATGGGTTGATCAATGGATTGATTAGCTTATTTTAGCGACAATTGATTAATTTTATTATTATTCTACCTGAATCCGCTTGGTATTTTTGTTTCCATTGGTTTAATTGTGTCTTCATTATTAAAATCATAATCAACTTTTTCAGCTTTCATTTCTTTTAAAAATTCAATTGTTTTTTCGTCCAAATTTTCAATGGAAAATAATTCTTCCCATGCAGATTCAATGTATTCTTCTTCCTCTGGATATTTTTTGCTCATTTCAGTTCTTATGGCACCCATCAACTCTTCATTGTCATCATTGGAGTTTCTATTAAAAATTTCTTTATATTCAGTAGCAACTCTGCGAAAAACTTTTACATCATTAAAATGACTAGATTTGCTAATCTCAACAATACTCTCTAGTAATTTTTTTAACACATTTTTATGCGCATCTGGTTTAGTGAATCTAGCGTATCCAAGTGTATCTTTTTGATTAAAATAACGGCGAAGCATGTCTACTTTACTTACTTCTGGATTTGTCAAGATAATATTAGCTTCAGTGGTGTAATCTTTTCGTTTTAATAGTTCTGCCGTTGAGATTGGGACATTAGGATTTTTCATTGTGCCTTCAATTATCATGTCTCCTTGTCTTTCAGATACTTCATTAATCAATCTTTCAACCCAATAGTTTACACTAACTTGCGTCAAGTCTGCAGCATTTTCTTCATTTTCGGCTAAAAATTTTGTATAAAAAGGGTGATAACTTCTAAGGTCATCACCGTTTATCACTGAAAAGCTTTTTTTCTTGTGATGTTTTTCAATTATTTTGATAAACTCACTCTTACCAGCGCCTGGTTGTCCACCCAATATATAAGCACAACGCTTTTCAGACTGTCTTATTTTTTTCTCAAAATCCGGCAGGATTTCAATCAAATAAATTTGCTCAAAATCCTTTTTTGATAATTCAGTATTACTCATGATTGTATTTCATTTTTTATTATTCTAAGAAGTCTGTAATATTCGTCATCGCTAGTTGTGCCACTAGAGTAGAAGTCATGCCTCATTTCTGCAAAGTCAGAACGTTTTTTCTTGTCACGTTCTATCGCAGATTTGTCTGGATTATCCTTATGTTCTTCTGTGTAAATTTTGCCACTCAATTTCCCCATTGCAGTAGTGATGCCACCAAGAATAATTTCAGTTTTCATTATTTGATTAGGCGCTTTTTTCATTGTTTTCATGGATTTCCTCTGAGTAAAGTGTGAATTATATTATAAGTTTAGCATATATGAATAGATGTGTCCAGCAAAAAATTGTCAGCATTGAAATTAATAATGCTTATACTGCAAATATACGTTAAAATTAGCGCATATTTCGTTTGCTCGGGTTCAGGGATAGCTGTCGAACCAAAAATTGAGTTGGAATGGGGACTGTAATCAAACCTTTTGCATTATACTAAAAGAGGTAAAAAAAGCGGTTTTTGTGGGGAAATAGCATAATTTGCAACCGAATTTGCAGTTGTAAGCGTCCTATATAGTGGGTCTCTAACCTTTGATTCTTTTTTAAGATTAGCTTAAAATTGGAAATTATCAATGTGACCGATTAATAATTTTTAATCTTAAGTTAATTATATGATCAAAAAAAAGAGCTAAGTGCCCATATTGCAGCTCATTCTCAATTAAGAAAAAAGGATTTTTTTCCGGAATTCATTTCACGCTTCCAGACTGTCCAAAAATTGCGAAGCAATTTAAGAAAAAAGTTGTCAAAATTTAGTA